>JBPBQE010000001.1:0-28991 GCA_050954595.1 Janthinobacterium lividum
CTCCGGTCGATTGCAACCAGAGCCCTTCGAATCGCATTCAGCACCCGATTCGCAACCAATTTCCCGATTCCAGTCAGCACAAACACGCTCTAAATCGCTTATTGTGAAGTGAGACCTCTCAAACCGCTGAGCCGAGCATGTCGATCCGCCTGAAAATCCTAGTCGCTTGCCTATGTCTCACCGCGATTACAATCGCGTCGGGAGTTCTTGCACGCGCAAGCCAATCTGAGTTGGGCGGCCTGGCATTCCGCTTGTACGATGATGCATTCATGTCGATGAGCTATCTTCGCTCGGCGCAAAATACATTGCTCTCGGTCTCGCGCGACCTTGCCGCTCCGGTCGTCGAGGGCCAGTCCTCCGTGGACGAGAAGATGGACTCCGCGGTGAGCGATCTTCAGGTCGCACACGACCGGGCGCTCTCGCCCCAAGGCGCCAAGGCAGCGACGTGGCTGCAACAGCAAGTGGCGATGGTGCAGCAAGAGGTCCGATCGGGCCGCCCCGCTCAGCATTCCGTTTTGTCCAACATCGAAGAACATTTCGACTCCGCAGTCGAAATCAATGCAGGAGATGGCTTCCGATTTCGTCGTGAGGCGGTGGGTCTGATCGCTCATGTCAAGCAACAGACCTGGGTGGTGATGGCGATCTCGGTGACGGTAGCCCTTGCCATCACCGTGCTGTTGAGTCGTGCGATCGTGCCGTCGGTTCGATATGCAGTCGGGATCGCGACGAACATCGCCTCCGGTCGCCTCGATAACCCGATCACCGTCACTGGCAGTGGTGAAACGGGTGTGCTGCTCCGCGCGCTCGGAACCATGCAGCGCAGCATCGCCGACAAGATGGCGCAGATCGAACGATTGATGGCTCAACAGGCGACCAATCATGCGACCGAGATCGCCGCGCAACATCTCCGCTTCGAGGTTGCGCTCGAAAACATGGTGCAGGGGCTCTGTATGATCGATACCGAGCGCCGGATCATCGTGCACAACCGGCGGTTCGCCGAGATGTTCGGCGAGATCAAGGTCGGTGCGCCGCTCCTTGAGGCGCTGCCTACCGCCCTGGTCCTGACACAAACGGCTGATCAAGGCACATCTAGTTCATACAGCCGAACGCTGGACGACGAGCGGATCATAGCTGTATCGGAACGACCGATGAATGCGGGCGGTTGGGTGGTCACCTATGACGACGTGACGGAGCGCCATCGCAGCGAGGCTCGCCTGGCGCATATGGCGCGGCACGACATGCTCACCGGCTTGCCGAACCGGCTGAGTTTTCAGGAGCAGACGGACACGGCATTGGCCGAATTGCGCGATGGCGACGCCATCGCCGTCCTGTGCCTGAACCTAGATCATTTCAAGGCGATCAACGACTCTCTGGGCCACTCGTTCGGCGACGCTTTACTGTGCGAAGTCGCCAAACGCCTCAATGCTGAGGTCGGCGAGCAGGTCTTCGCGGCGCGGCTCGGTGGTGACGAGTTCGGGGTTCTTCAAACCAACCAAGACCAGCCAATCAGCGCCAAGACGTTGGCAGAGCGACTGTCGACGATCATCGCGGAAATCTCCGACATCAACGGTGAACGGGTGGCTGTTGCGATCAGCACCGGCATCGCGATCCAAGCCGACAGATCCGGCAATGCGGAGACTCTGCTCAAGAACGCTGGCCTCGCCCTTTATCGCGCAAAAGCCGACGGTCGCGACACCTTCCGTTTCTTCGAGACTGCGATGGACGCTCTCATGCAGGCGCGTCGTATGCTTGAGATCGACTTGCGGCAGGCCATCGAAGCCAAGCAGTTCGTGGTCTACTACCAGCCTCTCGTGACGACGCGTACTGGCCAGGTCAGCGGCTTCGAAGCTCTTGTCCGCTGGCCGCACCCTACTAGGGGATTGGTGTCCCCGATCGAATTCATCTCCGTTGCCGAGGAAACCGGCTTGATCGGCCGGCTCGGTGCTCTGGTTATGGAACAAGCATGTCTGGACGCCGTGAACTGGCCGGAAAGCATCAAAGTCGCCGTCAATCTTTCGCCGCTTCAGTTCAAGAATGCCAATCTGGCGTCCGACGTTGCCGACATCCTGGAACGAACCGGTCTCCCGCCCCATCGATTGGAGTTGGAAGTGACGGAGTCGGTTCTGCTGCAGGATAGCGACGCCATCTTGGCCCTCCTCCATAAGATCCGGAGTTTCGGCGTTCGCGTGTCGATGGATGATTTCGGCACCGGGTACTCGTCACTGAGCTACTTGCGCCGGTTTCCATTCGACAAGATCAAGATCGACCAGAGCTTCATTCGCACCTTGGACGATAGCAACGACTGCCTGGCGATCGTGCGTGCGGTGTTGGGTCTTGGTCGCTCTCTCGGCATGAGCGTGGTCGCAGAAGGCGTCGAGACCCTGGCGCAGTTCGATATCCTCAAGCGCGAAGGATGCGAGCAGCTACAAGGTTATCTGTTCAGCAAGCCTCAACCGATTGCCATCGTCCCATCCATCATCGCGAGATGTGCCGAGCGACAGGTCGAACTCGTCTAGTTCGGTCGGATGTTGCTCTAGATGCTCGATCCCGCCGTTCGGCTGCAGGTGGCTGCTGGGCGGGGGCTTTGAATCATGATGCTGATCGCCTGCGCGACCGCAGACAAACGACCACGACCTACCATGCAGTAATTGCTGTCGCGGCAGGAAACTCGACCTCGTGAATCGAAAGCCGTGAAAAGCCCGCTCGCATTACGTAGGTCCATGCATCGGAGCCGAATTCGGTTCTCACGAGATAGCCCGCCGGGTTCGCCGGGTTGCCGTGCCAACTGTCTGGCATACCCTCCCGACTTCGGGTCAGGCGGCCGACGATGACGGGCACGGTGAAACACAGCCTGCCGCCGGCCGCCAGCACGCGGCGACATTCCTCCAAGCCGCGGATCGGGTGAGGAACGTGCTCCAGCGTATCCGAGTGAATCACGAGATCGAACGCTTCGTCCGAGTAGGGGAGTGCTTCCATATCCACATCCGGGAAGTCCGCCCGCGTATAGCTGGAAAGAGGCTGCAGCGCCGGCGAGATCGCTTCTGCGCCGTTGATGTCGAGCACCCTGAGATCTCGTAGCCGGCTATCATTTGCAAATTCGCGTATCGGAATCGTGGTCTCCCAGCCATCCTGAATAGCTCTGCCGAGTGCGTTGATGCGCAAATTTGCCCCGCAAGCCGAGCAGCCTCGGCCCTGTTGCTTGTCGACGTAAGCGACCTCCTCGGCACTGAGGCCCCAACTGGAAATCAACTCGGGCCATAAAACCGGCTGCGAGACGAATTCTGTTCCGCCGCATATCGAGCACCAGCTCATATCAACCTCGTCCGCAAGTCAGCGTGACGCCCCGTCCAGCGCTTCCGACGGATGATGCGCTCTGATCAAGGAACTTGGAAAGTCTGCATGAGTAGGCAGTGATGCAACGAAGCATCGTCTCTGCTCTGATATGTTGAGACTGGCGCGCCCGGAAAGACTCGAACTTCCAACCCCCAGATTCGTAGTCTGGTGCTCTATCCAATTGAGCTACGGGCGCCGCAGGCGGCGGGTAGTAGCCCAGGGGAAGGCAGGTCGCAACCCCCTATCTCTTTACCAATGGCGGCACGAAGAGCGGAGCGGTGTCCCAAGGGAACAATATCCAGGTTTCCTGCGGCACCTCGACGACAAAGCTGTCCGTGACGGGCTTGCCAGCAGGCTTGGCGTAAAGGCACGCAAAATGCGCTTGCGGCAGCAATTCGCGCACCAACCGCGCTGTGACGCCGCTATCCACCAAATCATCAACGATCAGAAAGCCGGTGCCGTCACCAGCGGCCGCTGCTGATTTGACGACCCGTGGCTTGCCCTGTTTTTCCTCGTCATAGCTGACCACCGAAATTGTCTCGACGAGACGGCACTCCAGCTCACGCGCAATGATCGCTGCCGGGATCAGCCCGCCCCGCGTGACGGCGACGATGCCCTTGAACGGAGCAAGCGGCATCAGTGTTGCCGCGAGCGTACGCGCATCGCGATGAAGCTGATCCCATGTGACGGTGGCGTAGGCCCGGCCGCTCAAAACAGCCGCCCGCCACTCGGGGTTTCATGATCCGGGCGGATCAGCACAACCGCCCCCGCCGCGTCCGGCATGCCCAGCGTCAGCACTTCGCTCATGAACGTGCCGATCTGCCGCGGCTTGAAATTCACCACGGCGCAGACCTGGCGCCCGATCAGCGCTTCCGGCGTGTAATGCACCGTCAGCTGGGCCGACGAGCGCTTGATGCCGATGTCGGCGCCGAAGTCGATCCACAGTTTGATCGCCGGTTTGCGCGCTTGCGGAAAGGGCTGGGCGTCTCGAACCGTGCCAACGCGTATGTCGACGCGCTCGAAATCCTCGAACGTCGCTTCGATGGTCCGGTGTGGGGTGGGGTCTGGCGGGGCGCTGGTCATAATCGCGTCTACCATGCCAGCACGCGTTGCCAAGCCGGAAGCACCATGCCAGCGTTTGCGGGTATCTGAGGACGGCTTCATGGCGCTAGGCGCTTCCCGCGACTTCCATCTCCCCGGCCGCAGCCCGGTTTACGCAACCCATGGCATGGCGGCGACCAGCATGCCCGCGGCCACGCTGACGGCGCTGGACGTGCTCCGTGCCGGCGGCAACGCGCTCGACGCCGCCATCGCCGCCGTGGCGGTGCTGGGCGTCATCGAGCCGCACTCCACCGGCATCGGCGGCGACTGCTTCTGCCTTTATGCGCCGGCTGGCGAGAACCGCGTCGTGGCGATGAACGGCTCCGGCCGGGCGGCGGCTGCGGCGGAGATCGGCTGGTTCGAGGAGCGCGGCATGACTGCGTTCGAGAACACCTCGCCGCATACCGTCACGATTCCCGGCGCCGTTTCCGCCTGGGAGACGTTGCTGGCCGCGCACGGTCGCAAGGGCCTCGACGAGTTGTTGCAGCCGGCGATCAAGTTCGCCGAGGAAGGCTGGCCGGTGCACAGCCGGGTCGCGGCCGACTGGGCGGAGGCCGTGCCCAAGCTGCGAACCAACGGCGCCGACGCCTTTCTGCCGAACGGCGACGCGCCTCATGCCGGTGATCTATTCGTGCAGAAGTCACTCGCCGAAACGCTGCGCCGCATCGCCAAGGATGGCGCCCGTGGCTTTTATGAGGGGCCCGTCGCTGCGGACATGGTCGCCGCCCTACGCGCCAAAGGTGGCTTGCAAACCGAAGAGGATTTCGCCGCCGCCCGGACCCAGGCGCATTTCGTCGAACCGATCCGCACCGATTGGAAAGGTTACGAGGTCTGGCAATGCCCGCCCAACGGCACCGGGCTGATGGTGTTGATGCTGCTCGGCATCCTGAAGCACTTCCCGGCGTCCGACGCCGGCCCGCTCGGCGTCGAGCGCCTGCATCGTCATCTTGAGGCGGCCCGCCTGGTGTATCGCGATCGTGATGCCTTCGTGGCTGACTCGTTGCAGGTCGACGTGCCGGTCGACCGCCTGCTGGACCCGGCATACCTTGCCGAACTCGCCGGCCTCATCGACCCGGCCCGCGCCCTACAATCCCTGCCGCAGCCCGGCGAGAGCGCCGTCCCGGTCCATCGCGACACCGTTTACCTCACCGTCGTCGACCGCGACGGCAATGCCTGCAGCTTCATCAACTCGTTGTTCCAGAGTTTCGGCAGCGGCATCCTGGCGCCGAATAGCGGCGTAATGCTGCATAACCGCGGCTTCGGCTTCCGGCTGCAGCGGGGGCACCCGAACTGTATCGCGCCGTTCAAACGCCCGATGCATACCATCTTGCCCGGTATGCTGACCAAGAATGGCCGGGCTGTGATGCCGTTCGGCGTCATGGGCGGGCATTTCCAGCCTATGGGCCAAACCTGGTTCCTCACCAACTTCCTGGAATACGGCCTCGACATCCAGCAATCGCTCGATCTGCCGCGGATCTTCCCCTTCGCCGGCAAGGTCGAGGCCGAGCGCGGCATTTCCGCCGACACCGTGCGGCAACTCACCGCCATGGGTCACGACATCATCGCGGTCGACAAACCGCATGGCGGCGGCCAGGCAATCTGGATCGATCATGACCGGGGCGTCCTGGTCGGCGGTTCCGAACCCCGCAAAGACGGCATGGCATTGGGATATTGAGCATGAGCGAGCCCTGCGATCTCACCGCCGTCGAGGCCCGCCGCCTGATCGGCAGCAAGCGGCTGTCCCCGGTCGAGCTACTCAACAGCTGTATTGCCCGCATCGACGCCATCGACCCGGCGGTCAACGCCATTCCGGCGCGGGATTTCGAGCGGGCGCGCCGGGCGGCAGGCGAGGCAGAGGCCACAGTGATGCGCGGCGACAAGCTGCCGCCGCTGCATGGCCTGCCGATCGTCATCAAGGATCTCGAAGACGCGGAAGGGCTGGTCAACAGCCAGGGTAGCCCGATCTACGCCGAGACTGTGAGCCCGGCCGATCAGCGCTCGGTCGGCGCCGTGCGGAAAGCTGGCGCGCTGATCGTCGGCAAATCCAACGTTCCCGAGTTCGGCGCCGGTGCCAACAGCCGCAACCGTGTCTATGGCGCCACCGGCAATCCGTTCGATCCGAGCAAGAACGCTGCCGGCTCCTCTGGAGGCTCCGGCGTGGCGCTCGCCTGCGGCATGGTGCCGCTCGCCACCGGGTCGGACACCGGCGGTTCGCTGCGTAACCCGGCGGCGTTCAACGGCATCGTCGGCTTCCGCCCCACGCCCGGCCTAGTGCCGGACGAGCGGCGCGGCCATGGCTGGTCCGGCCTGCCGGTGCTCGGCCCGATGGCGCGCACGGTCGGTGACGTCGCCTTGCTGCTCGGCACCATGGTGAGCGATGACAGGCGCGACCCGTTGGCCACCACCATTCAGGGCCGCACGGTTCGGGCCGCCTCCGAGTTCTACCCGCTGCCGGAGATTGATCTCGCCTCACTGCGCGTCGCGCTCACGCCCGATTTCGGATTGGCGCCGACCGAGCGTCACATCGCCGAGGTGTTTACCGAGAAAATCGGGTTGTTCCGCGATCTGTTCGGCCGTGCCGAGGATACGACGCCGGATTGCACCGGCGGCGACGAAGCGTTCGAGGTGCTGCGCTCGCTCGGGGTGCTGTCAAAGCACGCCGAGCACATCCGCACCCGTCCGGACGACCTCGGACCGAACATCCACGCCAACTACCAGGAAGGCCTCGGCTACTCCGCCGTCGACGTGGCGCGGGCGATGACGCTGCAAACCGGCATGTATCGCCGCTGGCAGCGCTTCTTCGACAATCACGACCTGATCCTGTCACCAGCGATCACGGTCAGCCCGCGGGATTGGACCGAACTCTTCCCCGCCGAAATCGACGGCAAGCCGACTCGGACGTATTTTCACTGGTTGTCGTTGGCCTACTACCCCACGCTGGTTGGCCACCCGGCGCTCTCGCTCCCAGTCGGCCTTGATCGCAACGGCATGCCGTTCGGCCTGCAGATCGTCGGTCCGCGCGGGGGCGACGCCCTGGTCCTCGCTGCGGCAGCCGCTCTCGAGCGCGCCTTGGCCGGTGATGCCCGGACGCGGCGCCCGATCCCTGATCTCGATAGCCTCCGCACGGCCATACCGATGCGCGATCGCTCGATGTTCAAAACCCTGGAGTGACGCTCACAGATAGCTGCCGGCTGGCGCGTAGAAGCTGATCCCTTCCGCGCGGTAGGCACTGCCAGCTGCCGTCAACCCGCTCAGCTCGGCCGGACTTCCCGTGTAGAGATGCGTTCCGTCCGTCGTGGAGAACAAACGATACACCGCGACGTCGCCGGCTTGGGGCGCCGCATGCTCAAGGAAGCTCGCCGATGGCTCGTAGGTGAGATCGCTCCGGGTCGCGACCACCTGGTCGCGCTCGGAGTCACTGGCGGTGAAGAAATGCGTCCCATGCACCGTGTCGAAGAACCGATACACCGACACCGTCGCGTTGCTCGCCGTCGTCACGGCCCCGAAGCCGTTAATCTCCTGCACCAGATCAGTGCGGTTCAGCAGCACGTTGTCCCGCTCGCTCAGGCCCGCCGTATAGAAGTGCGTCCCATCCGCCGTGTTGAAGAACCGGAATACACCGGTCGAAGTCGGCGACGCCGTGCTGCCCGTCGCCGGATCGGTGACGGCCGTCGTGATGGAGAGTGTCGATCCCGACTGGCTCAACGTGAAATCGCTCGCTGCATAGGTTCCGGAAAGCTGCAGCGACGTCACTGGCGTGCTGCCCCCGTTGAACAGCTGCAGCGTCCCCGATCCCGCGGTCGCGGACACGTAACTCGACGACGTTGCCGTCACGTTGGCCAGCGTCAGCGTGTCCCCGGCGACGAACCCGCTGATCGTTCCTGCGAAAACGCTGGCTTGGTCGATGCGGACCGATGTGCCCGCATTGGTGCCGCCCGTGAATTGCAGGCGTTGCCCGCTCGCCACCGCCCCGCCGAACTCCACGCCGGCATTGGCGCTCACCGTGATCGTCCCGCTGCCGTCGACCGTTGTCCCGAGCACGACGACTTGCGTGTTGAGGGTGTTGGTGTTGACGATCCGGATCAGCCCGTTATTGACGAAACTCACTCCCGCCCCGCCAGCGCTGAATTGCGGCGACGACCCATCGACATCGATGGTGCCGTTGTTCGTCAGGCTCGTCCCAGCCGGCAGCGACACGGTCTGGGTCTCTCCGCTGAAGTCGATCGTGCCGTTGTTGACGACGGTTCCGGCAAAACTCAGTGCTGACGCATCGGCAAGAGTGTAAAATCCGCTCAGGGTCGTCTCATCGACCCGGGTGCTCGTGGGAATCGTCGCGTCCCGCAGCGTCAGCATCGATGAGCGGCCATAATTGTACAATTGGCCGAACTCGATCTTGATGCCGCTTGGCAGCAGCCCGGTGGCCACCACGGTCGCCATGAGGAGGGCGGCGGTGTCTCCAGACTGTGGAACGCCGTAAGGGCGCCAGTTGGCGGGATCGTTGAAGTCGGCGTTGGAACCAGTGATGATTTTTGTGACCATGACCCATGCTCCTGCCGTTTTTTGCTGGGCTACTATCCTCGTCCGGACGCGAAGGCGTTGAACGTGATCAACGTATAGGTGTCGGCCACTCCTGGGATCGTCTGCACACGTTCGGTGACGAACAGCCCGGTATCCTGCGCTGCATCGAGGTAAAACTTGCCGAGCAGATCATACTGTCCGGAGGTCGAGTAGATCTCCGACAATTCGGCGATCGTATCGACCGCCATTTGCGCCACCTTGTAGGCGGCGCCCATCTCGCATTTGATTTGAACGAATATCGGCCGCATCCTGCTGTCCTAGCCGAAACAAACCCAGGAAGCGACGGACGATGTCAGCAGCTCATCAACAAGATCGGCCGACGCGCCGCGGTGGACGTGTCCTGGCCGACGCGCTCGTCGCTCAAGGCATCGACACCGTGTTCCTCGTGCCGGGCGAGAGCTATCTCGACGTGCTCGACGGGCTCTACGAGATCGCCGACCAGGTGAAGACCGTGACGTGCCGCTTCGAGGCCGGTGCCGTGAACATGGCCGAGGCTTACGGCAAGCTCACCGGCCGCCCGGCTGCCGCCTTCGTCACCCGCGGGCCCGGCGCCTGCCATGGCTCGATCGGCGTCCATATCGCGATGCAGGACAGCACGCCCATGCTGCTGTTCGTGGGCCAGATTCCGTTCGCGGAGACGGATCGCGAAAGTTTCCAGGAAGTCGACTACCGCAAGATGTTCGGCCCGCTCGCCAAATGGGTCACCCAGATCGACGACGCGAGCCGCATCCCCGAACTGGTCGCGCATGCCGTCGATGTCGCCACCAGCGGTCGGCCGGGCCCGGTGGTGATCGCGCTGTCCGAAGAAATGCAGCGCGATTTGGTGGACGTGCCGGACTTGGCGCGCTCGGTGACGCACCCGCCCGCGCCTGACCCGCGGGCCATCGCGGCCTTGCCGGCGCTGCTGGCCCGGAGCCGCAAGCCGCTCGCCATCCTCGGTGGCTCCACCTGGACGGCGGAAGGCCGGGCCGCAATCCAGCGCTTCCTCACCGCGCACGACATTCCCGTCGCCGTCGCGTTCCGACGCCAGGGCACCTATGACGGCCACCTGGAAAACTTCATCGGCGACCTCGGCGTCGGCTCCGACCCGGCGCTCGTCGCCCGCGCTCGCGAGGCCGACCTCATCCTCGCCATCGGCACGCGCCTGCCGGAATCCGTGACCCAGGGCTACACCCTGTTCGACAAGGCCGGCAGCGTGCCGATCGTGCACGTCTATCCCGATCAGGCCGAGATCGGCCGCGTGTATCGGGTGGCGCTCGGCATCGCCGGCGATGTGAACGCCTTCGCCGTCGCGGCCAGCGCTCTCGAGGTGCCCGCGGCGCCCTGGTCGGCCTGGACCCAGGAATTGCGCGCACTGCGCCAAGCCGGCCGCACCCCGCCCACCTATGACGGCCTCAACCTGGCCCGCGTCATGCGCGACCTCGAGCGGCTGGCAGCGCCGGACGCGATCTTCACCTGCGATGCCGGCAACTTCGCCACCTGGCCGGCGCGGTTCATCGATTTTGGCGAGCACCAGCGCTTCATTGGCCCGACTAACGGCGCCATGGGCTACGGCGTGCCGGCCTGCGTCGGTGCGTCGATCGCGTTTTCGGGCCGGCAATCCATCGCCTTTGTCGGCGATGGCGGCATGCTCATGACCGGCACCGAGATCGCCACCGCATTCCAGTATGGTGCCGCGCCGATCATCATCGTGTTCAACAACGCGATGTATGGCACTATCCGCATGTACCAGGAGCGGACCTACCCGGGCCGCGTATCCGGCACCGCGCTGACCAACCCCGATTTCGCGCAATTCATGGCCAGCTTCGGCGGCCATGGCGAGGTCGTCACCACCGATGCCGAGTTCGCCCCGGCGTTCGAACGCGCGGTGGCTAGCGGCAAGCCGGCGTTGATCGAGTTGCGGCAGAACCAGGACCAGATCACATCCCGCGCCACCATCACGCAGCTCCGTGCGGGCACCGGCGTGGTCAAGTCGCGACCGTAGGATCGACCCCTCATGCCTCGTTCATCGCGCCCCATTTGGGAAGGTCATCTCCGCCTGTCGTTGGTGACCTGCGCGGTTGCGTTGTTCAAGGCGACGTCGGAGGGCGACGGCGTGCACTTCCACCTGTTGCATCCGGAATCGCACAACCGGGTCAAGCAGGCGTGGAAGGACCCGACACTGCCGGAAGGCGAGCAGGAGGTTCCCCGCGCCGAGTTGCTGCATGGCTACGAGGTCGAGAAGGGCAAATACGTCATCATCGAGGATGACGACATCAAGGCGATCCGGCTGGAGAGCACCAAGACGATCCAGATCGAGCGCTTCGTCGACTCGGAAACGATCGACCGGGTGTATTGGGACACGCCGTATTACATGGTGCCCACCGGCCGTGCCGAGTTGGTCGAGCCGTTCGCCGTTATCCGCGATGCGATGCAGGGGGCAGGGCGGGTGGCGCTGGGCCGGGTCGTGATGACGGGACGGGAGCGGATCGTCGCCATCGAAGTGCGCGGTGCCGGGTTCCTGCTCAGCACGCTGCATGCGCATGACGAGGTGCGCAACGACGCCGAGCTGTTCGGCGACATTCCGCAGAGTAAGCCCGACCAGCAGATGATCGACATCGCCCGCGCCATCATCGACAAGCAGGAGGGGGCGTTCGACCCGTCGATGTTCGACGATCGTTACGCCGATGCGCTCCACAAACTGGTGGCGGAGAAGTCGGAAGGTCTCGTGGTCGAGGAAAAGGAGGCTGCGCCGGAAAGCAATGTCATCGATCTGATGGAAGCGTTGCGCCGTAGCCTGCGGGGCGGCGGCGAGGCCAAAACGGAGGCCCCCGAAGCCGGGGCAAAGGCAGCCGCCAAGCCGGCCAAGAAGAAGTCTGCCGCGAAGCTGCCGGCAAAGCCGACGCCTGAGCCGGCGGCGGCACCGGCCAAGCGTCGCGTGGCTGGGCGAAAGAGCTAAGGGAACTATCAAAGGTTGTGGGCGCTAGGCTTCTTCACACTGTTCTAGCTCAAGGACCTTAGATGTCGCGTTCGTTTCTCGCCCTTAGTGCCGCTGCTCTCCTGACCGTTAGCGGCTGCGCGGCCTATGACCGCGCCGCCGGCACCGACACCAGCGGCGTCTATCCGCGTCAGGCCGATGGCAAGCCCGGCAACCCGCCCGGCACCCAGGCCACTCGCGCGCTCGATCGCGCCGCCGGCACCGATACCAGCGGCGCCTACCCGGCTCAGCGCGACGGCACCCTCGCCAACCCGCCCGGCACGGCCGTAAGCCGCACCTACGACCGGGTCACCGGCAGCGACACCAGCGGCGCCTACCCGGCAAACAAGCGCTACTAAGCTGCTATAGGCTAGGAGGGCGGCTGTCGCGGGATGCGGCAGCCGCCCTTTTTTATGTCTGCTCGGCAGGCAAGGCGCATGGTCGTGGCCAAGCCACCCTGACCGGTGCATCTTTGAGCCGATGAACGGCACCCAAACCGCCAATACTGTCGAGATACGCTGAGGATGCAGGCAATCGCAGGCTTCCCCCTGCTGCTAATGCTAGCCTGGGCATTGAGCGAGAACCGCCGCGCAATTCCCTGGCGGACCGTGCTGGCCGGCATCGCGCTGCAGATCGTGCTCGCCCTCGTGCTCACCCGCATCGAGGCGGCGCGAGACGCCGTCCTGATGATCGACCGTGCCGCCGGCGCGCTACAGAGCGCAACCGATGAAGGAACCGCGTTCCTATTCGGATATCTCGGCGGTGGGGCGCTGCCTTTCACCGAGACCCGGCCGGGCGGCGCATTTATCCTGGCATTCAAGGTGCTGCCACTGGTGCTGGTCATCAGCGCCGTCTCGGCGCTGTTATTTCAGTGGCGCATGCTGCAAGCCATTACTGCCGCCTTCGCCGCCGTACTGCGCCGGACACTCGGTATCGACGGTCCGCTCGCGCTCGGGGCGGCGGTGCATATCTTCGTCGGCATGATCGAGGCGCCGCTGCTGGTTCGCCCATATCTGCGCGGCATGCAGCGCGGCGAGATGTTCGCCCTGATGACGTGCGGCATGGCTGGCGTGGCAGGCACCGTGATGGTGATCTACGGCGCCGTGCTCGCCCCGGTCGTGCCGGACGCCCTGGCCATCATCATCGTCGCCTCCGTCGTCAGCACGCCTGCCGCTTTGGCGGTCGGTGCGCTGATGGTGCCGTTCTCGCGGCCGGTGCGCGGATCGGGCGTGACGTTGCACGAGGAGAACCGCGCTTCCGGCAGCCTGGATGCGTTGGTGCGCGGAACCGCCGCCGGCGTCGCACCGCTGATCGGCATCACCACCAGCCTGCTAGTCACCATCTCGCTCGTTGCGCTGGTCAACGCCGCGATCGGCCAGGTCGCCGCGGGATGGACGCTGCAAGCGCTGCTGGCCGTGCCGCTCCGCCCGGTGCTGTGGTTGATCGGTATCCCGTGGGAACAGTGCGGCGCCGCCTCGTTGCTGCTGGCCACCAAGACGGTGCTGAACGAGTTCGTCGCCTATCTGTCGCTGGCCGGGGCTGGAGGTGCCGAACTCGATCCACGGTCGCGCTTGATCATGACCTACGCGCTGTGCGGTTTCGCCAATTTCGGCAGCCTCGGCATCCTGGTCGGCGGCCTCGTCGCCATGGTGCCCGAACGCCGGGCCGAGATCACCGCGCTGGGTGCGCGCTCGATGGTTTCAGGGACGATCGCGACCTTGCTCAGCGGAGCATTAGCCGGTCTGCTCGCTGGAGGATAACGGTGACAATGCCGCCCCTGTCCGACCCGAACCGCACACCGTTCTATCAACGGTGCGGGCTCGAACCGACGGGATCGGTCTAGCGGAGGGTGAGGCGGGTGCCGCTCCAGCTTCTGGCACGGTCGCTGCTGCTGACTACCTGAGCTTCTCGCGGCGCGGCGCGGCTCAGGCTGCGAGTCTCGACCCACGGGCCAGCCTCGCGCACCGGGCGCGGCTTCGGCGCCGGACGCTTGGCCACGATGCACATCGTGTCGTCGGCACGGCGCACGTCGACCCGGCGTCCACCGGGGCGTTCGGCGGTCACACCCTCGATCGCCGCATCGACGACCTTCTCGGGTGCCAACTCCACGAGGCCGTGACCTTGCGTCTGCCCGGTCTCCGGGTCGCGCGCGAGATAAGCGCGAAGGACAATGCCGTATGGGTCGAATAGTTCAGCCAACTGCTCGTCGGTGAAGCCGAGGGGCAGGTTGGCAACGAATACATTGCCTTTGACGACGTCCGGTCGCATGGGCCTCTCCTTGGTTCATCGCGGTTCGCTTCCCAGACAATGGGACCTTCTATGCTGCAGTGCAACATCGATGTGCGATGGGGATGCTTCACGCGAGCAGGTGTGGCAATCGGGTTGTGCATGGCGTCATCGGCGCCGGTATGGCGTTTGCTTGCCCATCGCTCTGCACTGAGGAGGAGTTCGAGTAGATGAACGAAGAAAAGACGGCGCTGGGGCTGAAGATCAAGGCATCGAAGCGCAAGAAGGGTTGGACTTGGACCGAGGTCGCCAGCAAGCTCGGTGCAGCGCCGGTATGGACCACCGCGGCCTGCCTCGGCCAGATGAGCATGACTGCCGAGATGGCCGAAAAGGCCGGCGTCATGTTCGACCTTAGTCATGACGAGGTCGAGCTGCTGCAGGAGGCGCCATATCGCGGCTCCTTGCCGACACAGGTGCCGACGGACCCGCTGATCTACCGCTTCTATGAGCTGATTTCGGTCTACGGCACCACGTGGAAGGAGCTCATCCACGAGGAGTTCGGCGACGGCATCATGAGCGCGATCGACTTCGACATGTCGCTCGAGCGGCAGCCGGACCAGAAGGGCGACCGGGTCAAGATCGGCATGTCCGGCAAGTTCCTGGCGTACAAGACCTACTGACGTCCGACCAGCAGGATCACGACCAGCACCGCCAAGGCCAGCGCGATCGCCTTCCAGAAAAGAACGGGGTCGCGCTCGGCCAACGGGGTTGATGCCTGCATCAGCGCCGGATTGGGCGCCCGCAGGTCCTGTATGAAATCCGCCGCCGCCTCGTAGCGTCGCAGCGGCGACGGATGCACTGCCTTTCGCAACGCACCGTCGACCCAGCGCGGCAGAGTCGGCCGAAGGTCGAGTGCCGAGCGGTAGCGCGACTTGCGCAGCCCGGCCGCATTCCGCGCCCGCGCCGGGGCCGCGCCATAGGGCAGTTGTCAGCATGTGGTAGGCGATCAAGCCCAGCGAGCAGATGTCGGAGGCCGGCGTCGCGGCAGCGCCGAGCAGCAACTCGAAGGCGGAGTATTGCGCCGTTCCGAGTGGTTCCGCTGAGGCCGCGCCGGGCTCTAGCTCGGTCACGCCTGGCACGACGCTGGAGCCGAAATCCAACAACCGCGCGCGGCCGCCCTCGTCGATCATGACGTTCTCCGGCCGCAGGTCGCCATGGGTCATCTCGCGCCGGTGAAACGCATCCAGTCCGCGCGCGATCTGCTCGACGATGGCGCGCACGCTTTCGAGCGACGGGGCGGCGTTGTCGCGCATCCACTGCGCCAGCGTCTGCCCTTCCACATATTCCAGCACCAGATACAGTCGGGAGCGCGGCGTCTCGGGCGGTTGATGCCGGACGATGTAGGGGCTGTCGATCCGCCGCGCGATCCACTCCTCCATCATGAACCGGCGCAGATAGGCCGGGTCGCCACCGAGGTCGACCGAGGGGATCTTCAACACGACGGGCGTGCCCGCCGGGTCGGTGGCGAGATACAGGTGACTGCGGGCGCTGTCGTGCAGGGTGCGGATCACGCGAAAGCCGTCAAGCGTCTGGCCGGGCTCGAGCAACGGCGCGGGCGGCAGGTCGGCGGCTTGATCGAGCAGGTGATCGAGCCCGGGCGCGGGCAGCGCATCGATGCGGACGAGCTGCACCGTGAGGTTGTCCGGGCTGCCGGCGGCATGGGCGCGCGCCACGATGTCGGCGGCCGAAGTCTCGAGGTCGCTGCCGATGGCCGCCGCGATCGTCTCCGGCGCGAGATGGTCGTGCACCCCGTCCGTGCTGAGGACGAAAATCTCTCCGGGCGCGACCGTGAGCTGCCGGTAATCGATCTCGACCCGCGGCTCGGCGCCGAGCGCCCGCGCCAGATACGATTGCGCCGACGACACCGTGACCCGGTGATCCCTGGTCAATTGCTCCAGCGACGACCCCGCCACGCGCCAGATCCGGCCGTCGCCGACATGGAACAGATGCGCAGCCCGGCCTTTGATCACCAGCAGGTCGAGCGTGCAGACGTAGCCGCGGTCACGATCCTCCGCGCCTTCGCCGCTCTTGGTCTCGGCATGCAGCCAAGCATTGATGGCCGCGACCACGCGGTTGGCGGAGGTCCGCACCGACCAGGCGTCCGGCGTGCAGTAATAGTCGGCGAGGAAGGTGCGGACCGCCACGCTGCTGGCGATGCCGCTGACGCGACTGGAGCTGATCCCGTCGGCGAGCGCCACGGCGGCACCCTTCAGGGTGAGTGCGGGCTCATCCGGTAGGACGGCGCCGTGGAAATCATCGTTTGTCGCCTTTCGGCCAGGCTGCGAGCACTGGCCGAGGGCGACGGTGAGGCGGGGTTTCAGTGGTTAGGACATCACCAACCGCTTGGCGGCGGTGCGCACATGGGTCGAGTAGAGCGTCAGCCCGGTGAAGGCGATGCCGCCGACCAGGTTGCCGAGCACGGTCGGGATCTCGTTCCAGATCAGGTAGTCCATGATGGAGAAGTGCCCGCCCATCAGCAGGCCGGAGGGGAACAGGAACATGTTCACCACCGAATGCTCGAAGGTCATGAAGAAGAACACCATGATTGGCATCCACATGGCGATCACCTTGCCGCTGACTGTGGTGGAGATCATGGCGCCGACGACGCCGGTGCTGACCATCCAGTTGCAGAGCATGCCGCGGATGAACAGCGTCAGCATCCCGGCCGCGCCGTGGCTGGCATAGCCGAGCGTGCGGGCCTCGCCGATGCCGGCGATGACGGTGCCGACCTTATCGGGAGGCGTGGTGAAGCCGAAGGTGAACACGATCGACATCATGATCGCGACGGTTAGTGCGCCCATGAAATTACCGAGGAAGGTGAGGCCCCAGTTGCGCAACACGCCGCCGACCGTGACGCCGGGCCGGCGGTCGATCAGGGCGAGCGGGCAGAGCACGAACACGCCGGTCAGCAGGTCGAAGCCCAGCAGATAGAGCATGCAGAAGCCGACCGGGAAGAAGGCGGCTCCGATGATGGAATAGCCGGTCTGCACGTTGATGGAGACGGCGAACACGGCGGCCAAGGCCAGGATCGCGCCGGCCATGTAGGCGCGGATGATGGTGTCGCGGGTCGACATGAAGATCTTGGATTCACCCGCGTCGACCATCTTGGTGACGAATTCGGAGGGAGCGAGGTAGGCCATGCGTAGTCCTTGCGTGTCTGCTGAATTGAGCAGCCAGATGCACGAACCGTGCCTTCATCGACCTGTCTGGTGCGGCGCGCGATCAGCCGGGAATGGTCATCTTTCCAGCATCTCCGGCCGCAAAAGTCGCATCTTTAAGCAATCTCACGCTTGGACGCCGGCGACATACCAATCCATCTTCAGCAACGCCTCGTCGCCCACCGTCGCGCCGGCCGCGATCCGCAGGGCACCCTTGTTGTCGGTGATCGCGCCCGCGAACGGGTCCAGCGTTCCGGCGACGATACCGGCGCGTGTGGCCTCGGCCGCGGCCGCCGCGGCCGGCGTCACGCCGGGGCCGAACGGCGCCATCTCGACCGTGCCGTCCTTCAGCCCCATCCAGACACTTTGCGTTTTCCAGTTGCCGTCGAGCACCGCTTTGGCGCGTGCGATGTAGTAGGGGCCCCAATCGTCGGTGATCGCGGTCAACTGCGCGTCCGGCCCGAAATTGCGCATGTTGGAGGCCTGTCCAAAGGCCAGCACCTTGCGGTCCTGGGCCGTTTGCATGACGGCCGGGCTGTCGGTGTGCTGGCACAGGATGTCGGCGCCCTGGTCGAGCAGAGATTTGGCGGCGTCGGCCTCCTTGCCGGGGTCGAACCAGGAATTGACCCAGATCACCTTGGTCTTGAACGCCGGATTGACCTTCTGCGCCGCCAGCGTGAAGGCGTTGATGCCCATCACCACTTCCGGGATCGGGATGGAGCCGACATAGCCGGCGACGCCCGCCTTGGAGAGATGCCCGGCGATCGTGCCGCAGATCGCGCGACCCTCGTAGAAGCGCGCATTATATTCGGCGAGGTTCGCCGCCGTTTTGTAGCCGGTGGCCTGCTCGAACCTCACTGCCGGGAACTGCTTGGCGACGCGTTCGGCCGGGTTCATGAAGCCGAACGAGGTGGTGAAGATCAGCCCGTGCCCGCTGCTGGCAAGCTGGCGGATGACGCGCTCGGCGTCCGGCCCCTCCGGCACCTTCTCGACGAAGCTGGTCTTCACCCGGTCTCCGAGCGCGGCCTCGAGCTGCTTGCGACCCTGGTCGTGCTGATACGACCAGCCGAAATCGCCGACCGGGCCGACATAAACGAAGCCGACCTTGAGCGGGTCGGCGGCCAGGGCAGGGCGGGCAGCGGCCAGGGCCGCGGCACCGAGGAGGAGAGGGCGGCGGCTCAACATGGATGCAGTCTCCGTCATGAGGCGGGTTGGAACGGTTTGCCGAGACAGGCGGGCGCGCCGAAGCGGCGGGCCTTGCCTGACGAGATCACCGTCAACACCAGGATGGTAGCAAGATAAGGCAGCATGGCCAGGAACTGCGTCGGCACCGCGCCGAAGCCGCTGCCCTGGGCGTAGAGCTGCAGAATGGTGATGCTGCCGAACAGATAGGCGCCAAGCAGCAACCGCCAGGGCTGCCAGGCCGAGAACACCACCAGCGCCAGTGCGATCCATCCGCGCCCCGCTGTCATGTCCTCGACCCACATCGGCGTATAGGCCAGCGATAGGTCCGCGCCCGCCAGCCCGGCCATCGCGCCGCCGAACAGCACCGCCGCGGCACGGATCCGCAGCACCTTGTGACCCAGGGCATGTGCCGACCCGTCCGCCTCGCCGACCGCGCGTAGGATCAGCCCGGCCCGCGTGCGCCGCAGGAACCACGCCACTCCCGCCGTGACGGCGAGCGAGAGGTAAACCAGCGCGTCCTGCCGCAGCAGCGGCACCGCGTCGAAGAACGGCAGCTCAAGCTTCGGCAACGGCGGTAGCGGATGCCCGACGAAGCCGGCGCCGAGCAGTGCGCTCAGCCCGATGCCGAAGATCGTCAGCGCCAGCCCGGTCGCCACCTGGTTGCTCGCCAGCCCCAACGTCAGCGCGGCGAACAGCCCGGCCATCGCCACGCCTGCAGCGGCAGCGGCGAGGATGCCGAGCGCCGGGCTGCCGGTAACCGTTGTTGTGGCGAAGCCCGCAACTGCGCCGACCAGCATCATGCCTTCGACGCCGAGGTTCAGCACCCCGGCCCGCTCGACCACTAATTCGCCGGAGGCGGCCAGCAGCAGCGGTGTCGCCGCCGTCACCACCGATGCGAGCAGGGCGGTGTTCATGCCAGCACCCGGATGCGGAACCGCAACAGCACGTCCGAAGCGAGCAGGAAGAACAGCAGCAGCGCCTGCACCAACCCGACCGCCGCGTTCGGCAGCCCCAGTTCGACCTGCGCATTGTCGCCGCCGATATAGGACAGCGCCACCACGCCCGCCGCCAGCACGATCCTCACCGGCTGCAGCCGCCCGAGGAACGCCACCACGATCGCCGTGAAGCCGTAACCCGGCGTTAGCTTCGGGATCAGCTGCCCGATCGGCCCCGCCACCTCGAACACTCCCGCCAATCCCGCCAGCCCGCCGCTGACCAGCAGCGTCGCCCATACCGTGCCGTTCTCGCTGAACCCGGCATACCGCGCCGCCGCAGGCGCCTCGCCGACGGTGCGGATCTGCAATCCCGTCACCGTGCGCCGCAGCACGAACGACGCGACCCCGGCGACCGCCAGCGCCACCAGGATACCAATGTCGAGCCGCGTCCCTTCCACCAATTTGGGCAGCAACGCCGCATCGTCGAACATCCGCGATTGCGGGAAATTCATTCCCTCCGGGTCTTTCCACGGCCCCAGCACCAGCCAGGACAGGAACAGCCCGGCGACGTAGGTCAGCATCAGGCTGACCAAGATCTCATTGACGCCGAACCGGGTCCGCAAGAATGCCGGCACCGCCGCCCATGCCATGCCGCCGGCCAACCCGGCCAGCACCATCGCCGGCAACACCCAGGCGCTCGTGCTGCCATAGGTCGCCAGCGCCACCCCGCCGCCCGCAACGGCCCCCATGACGAGCTGCCCCTCGGCGCCGATGTTCCACACTCCCGCCCGGAACCCGGCCGCCAGACCCACGGCGATCAGCAACAGCGGCGACGCCTTGAGCGCCAATTCGCTTAACCCCTGCATCGACAGCAGCGGCGTGAGAAAGATCGCGCGCAAGGTGTCGCCCGGCGGCTTGCCCAGCACGGTGAACAGCAGCGCCGCAGCGAGGAGCGTGCAGACCAGGGACAGGATCGGAGTGAGCCACAGCAGCCATCCTGGCACCGCCGCGCGCGCCTCAATCCGCAGTCGCATGCACCGCCTCCCGCATGCCGGCCATCATCAACCCGATCTGCTCCGTGCTCACCGCGTCAGGCACCCCCGCCTCGGTAAGCACGCCGCCGGCGATCACCATCAGCCGGTCGCTGATCAGCCGCAATTCATCCAGATCCTGCGAGATCACCAGCACCGCGGCACCGGATGCCGCCAAGTCAAACAACGCCGCGTGGATCACCGCGGCGGCTCCGGCATCGACGCCCCAGGTCGGTTGCGCCACCACCAGCACGTCGGGCGATTGCAACACCTCTCGCCCGACCACGAATTTCTGCAGGTTACCGCCCGACAGGCTGCCGGCCGCGGCGTTCTCGCCCGCCGTCCGTACGCCGAACGCCGCGATCACCCGCCGCGCGAACGCGCCTGCTGCACCGACCCGCAGCACGCCGAGCCGCGACAGGCCGAGCCGCGCTCGCCCGGTGAGCAAGGCGTTCTCCGACAGGCTGAACCCCGGCGCCGCAGCGTGTCCGTTGCGTTCCTCCGGCACGGAGCAGAGCCCCATCCGGCGCCGCGCCGCCGGCCCGACCGTGCCCACCGCCCGGCCGTCGATGGTCACCGCGCCAGGCCACGTCGCCAGCCGCTCACCGCTCAGGGCGGCGAACAGCTCGGATTGCCCGTTGCCGGCGACGCCGGCGATGCCGAGGATCTCGCCGGCCCGTACCTGGAGCGACACGGCGCGCAATGCCGTCCCATGCAGGGTGGCGGCAGGCAGTTCCAACCTGGCGGTTTCGAGCCGGATGGCGCCAGCCGGCGCCGCGCCGCGCCGCGGTATCTCGGGTGCGGTGCCGATTATCAATCGGGCCAGGCTCGCCGGCGTCTCGTGCGCGGGGATGCAGGCGCCGGCGACGCGGCCGGCGCGCAGCACGGTGGCGCGATCGCACAACGCCCTGATCTCCGCCAATTTGTGGCTGATGTAGAGCACCGCACAGCCCGAGGCCGCGACCCGGCGCACCACCGCGAACAGCCGCTCCGCCTCTTGCGGCGTCAGCACGGAGGTCGGCTCGTCCATGATCAGCAGCCGCGGCGATTGCAGCAGGCAGCGCACGATCTCGATCAGTTGCCGCTCGCCCACCGACAGGCTGAACACCGGCCGATCGGGGTCGAGCGGCAGGCGATAGGCGGCGCTGACGTCGCGGATGCGCGTGGCCAGCGCCGCCGAGGCGTTTTGCCCGTCGAGACCGAGGGCGACGTTCTCGAGCACCGTCATGCGCTCGAACAGCGAGAAATGCTGATGCACCATGCCGATGCCGAGCGCGCGCGCCGCATGCGGCCCGTCGACCGCGACAACCCGGCCGTCCCAGGCGATCGTCCCGGCATCCGGCCGCAGCAGGCCCACCATCATCTTGACCAGCGTTGATTTGCCGGCACCGTTCTCGCCGAGCAGCGCATGGATCTCGCCAGGTTCAACGGTCAGGTCGATATCGGCATTGGCGACGACGTCGCCGAACCGTTTGCCGATCCCGCGTAACTCGATCCGCGGTGGCATGACTCTCCCTGGCGTCGACGCCGACATTTTCGCCGGACATGGGCAATGCACGCAAGGGCCGTGCCGCTTGCGCCGGGTTGGCCGCGCGTCTTACGGTTTGGCATGCAGCGCATCGTGGACCGGGTCGAGTTTCGGTTGAATGGCACGACGATCATGCTCGCGCCCGACGTGGCACCGACGATGACGATGCTGCACTGGTTGCGTGGACCCGCCGGGCTGTGCGGCACCAAGGAGGGGTGTGCCGAAGGCGATTGTGGCGCCTGCACGGTCGTCATCGAGGAGCGGGATGGCGGGCGCACGCCGGTCAATGCCTGTCTGTTGGCGATTGGGCAGCTGCATGGTGCCAGCGTGCGCACGATCGAGGGCATTCGCGGGGCACCGGTGCAGGCGGCGTTCGCGGCGGGCGACGCGACCCAGTGTGGGTTCTGCACACCGGGCTTCGTGATGGCGGCGTGGGCGCATCAGGTCGAGGGCGGGGATGTGCACGAGGCGTTGGCTGGTAATCTTTGCCGCTGCACCGGGTACCGGCCGATCGTGGATGTCGTCGCGGCACTTGCGGCCGGTGACGAAGTGGCGGCGCCACTGGTGATGCCGGGTCCGGCGATGTTCGAGGGCGGCGGCTGCCGCTTCCATCGGCCGACCGAGATGACGGCGCTGTTGGCGCTACGGGCGGCGTTGCCGGGGGCATGGTTGTTGGCGGGGGGAACCGATCTCGGTGTCGGACTGGCCGAAGGACAACGGCCGGAGACGGTGATCTGCCTTTCCGGCGTGCCGGCGCTGATGCGGGTCGAGCCAGAGGCGAACGGCATCTGGCTCGGTGCGGCGGTGCCGTATGCGCGGCTGTTGCGGGAGGTCGACGGGGCCGGGCTGGGTGCACTGCGGCCGTTGCTGGGTCGGTTGGGGTCGCGGCAGATTCGTGGGCTCGGGACGATCGGGGGCAATCTCGGCACCGCCTCGCCGATCGGCGACATGCTTCCGCCGTTGCTGGCGTTGGGCGCGGTCGTTCGCCTCCGCTCGTTCGGCGGTAGCCGTGACCTGCCGGTGGAGGAGTTCCTGCTCGGCTATCGGCGCACGGCGTTGCGGGCGGACGAGATCATCGAGGGAGTGTTCCTGCCGCGTCCGCCATCGGGCGCAACACTCGTGTGCGAAAAGCTGTCCAAGCGCTACGACCAGGACATCTCCGCCGTCTCCGCCACCTTCCTGCTTGACCCGGCCGGCACGACACGGCTTGCCTTCGGCGGCATGGGCCCCATGGCCATCCGCGCGCGCCATGCGGAGGCGGCGCTGGCCGGCGAATGGTCACCAGCGGCGCTGGAGCGGGCTGCCGCCGCATTGGCCGACGACGTCGCTCCGCTCTCGGACGGCCGCGGTACCGCGTCCTACCGCCTCGCCGCCGCGCAAGGCCTGCTCCGACGGCTGTGGTGGCGGGTTGCCCGGCCGGAATTGGCGGCCGACGTGCAGGCGCTGTGATGGACGGCGCCCTGCGCATCGCCGGCCAGGCCGTCGCGCATGACAGCGCGCTGAAGCATTGCACGGGCGAGGCGCGCTTCCTCGACGACACCGCCGAGCCGCCCGGCACGCTGCATGCCGCCTTTGTGCTCTCCGGCGTCGCCCATGGTCGCCTCCATGCCATCGAGTCCGGCCCGGCTCTCGCGCTCGCGGGCGTCGTCGCGATCCTGACCGCGGCCGACATTCCCGGCCGCAACGACATCGCACCGACCGGCCACGACGAGGTGCTGCTGGCGACCGACCTCGTCGAGCACGCCGGCCAACCCGTGGCCCTCGTCGTCGCGGACACGCGCGAGGCCGCCCTGACCGGCGCGGCGGCCGTGACGCTGCGCATCGAGGCATTACCGCCGGTGCTCTCGATCGAGGCGGCGCTCGCGGCCGAGCAGTTGCTGATCCCGCCGATGCTGCTCGCCGAGGGCGATGCACCCGCCGCGCTCGCCGCCGCGCCGCACCGAATGGTTGGCGAGTTCCGCTGCGGCGGGCAGGAGCATTTCTACCTGGAAGGCCAGGTTGCGCTCGCCATTCCCGGCGAGGACCGCGACATCGTGCTGCATTCCTCCACGCAGCATCCCACCGAGGTGCAGCACATCGCCGCGCGCGTGCTGGGCTGCGACTACAATCGGGTGACGGTGCAGGTGCGCCGGGTCGGCGGCGGCTTCGGTGGCAAGGAGAGCAATGCCAGCGCGGTTGCTGCGGCGGCGGCGTTCGCAGCGGTCGTGACCGGGCGGCCCGTCAAGCTGCGGCTGTCGCGCAAGGCCGATATCGCATCGACCGGTAAGCGGCACCCATTCCTGTTTCGCTGGGAAGCCGGGTTCGACGGGGAGGGCCGGGTGCTGGCCCTGGATGCCACGCTGGCGGCCGATGGCGGACACACGCCGGACCTGTCCGGCGGCGTGATGATGCGGGCGCTGACTCATGCGCTCAACGCCTGCCATGTCGCCGACGTCCGGCTGCGCGGGCTCGTGTGCAAGACCAATACGGTCAGCAACACAGCCTTTCGTGGCTTCGGCGGTCCGCAGGGCGTGCTGCTGATGGAGGACGTCGTCCATCGCATCGCGCGCGTGCTGGGACGGACGCCGGAAGCCGTCCGCGCCCATAATTTTGCCGGCGCCCCCAATCCGGCCACCACGCCCTACGGCGCCACGCTCGAAGGCGACCTGATTCGCCGTGTCTGGGCCGAAGCGCGCGATGGCGCCGAGTGGGACCGTCGCCGTGCCGAGATCGATGCGTTCAATGCCGAACACCCGTTCCTGCGCCGCGGCCTCGGCAGCGTGGTGCTAGCGTTCGGCATTTCCTTCGGCCTGCCGCATTTGAACCAGGCCGGCGCCCTGGTTCATGTCTATACCGACGGCTCCGTGCGCCTGAACCATGGCGGCACCGAGATGGGGCAGGGGCTGTTCATCAAGGTCGCCCAGGTCGTCGCCGAAGTGTTCGGCATCGGCCTCGAGCGGATTGCCATCACCGCCACCAGCACCGGCGAGGTGCCCAACACGTCGCCCACTGCCGCCTCCACCGGCTCCGACCTCAACGGCTGGGCCGCCCATGTCGCGGCGAGCGCGATCCGCGAGCGCATGGCCGGCGTCGCCGCCGCACGCTGGGGCGTCGAGCCCGGTGACGTCCAGTTCGAGGACAACCGCGCTACGGCCGGCAATCACACGCTGAGCTTCGGCGAGCTGGCGCAAGCCTGCTACCTGGCCCGCGTGTCGCTGTCGGCGACCGGCTACTACAAAACGCCCGACCTCGAATGGGACGGCGCGGCGATGCGCGGTCGCCCGTTCTTCTACTACTCGTACGGCGCCGCCGTAGCCGAGGTCGCGGTCGACACGCTCACCGGCGAGAACCGCGTGCTGCGCGCCGACCTGGTGCAGGATTGCGGCCGCTCGCTCAACCCGGCCATCGACCGCGGCCAGATCGAGGGCGCCTTCGTCCAGGGCCTCGGCTGGCTCACCTGCGAGGAGCTATGGTCCGACCCGGCCGGCCGGCTCCGCACGCTGGGGCCGTCGACCTACAAGATCCCCGGCTCGCGCGACGTGCCGCCGATCTTCAACATCCGCATGCTGGAGGGCGCCCCGGCCCGCGTGCCGACCATCTTCCGCTCCAAGGCGGTGGGCGAGCCGCCGCTGATGCTGGCGACTGCCGTCTGGAACGCGCTGAAGGACGCCATCGGCACCGACCGGCTCGACCTGCCGGCGACACCGGAGCGGGTGCTGGCCGCGATCCAAACGTCTCGCTAGTACGCGACCCGCGCTTCGTGCCGCTCCCAGGCGTCGAACGGCTCGGTGCCTTCGTCGCCGAGGTCCTGCACGATCGGTGTGGTTCGCTCCGCATGCGGGCGGGCGACTTCGGCATAGAGCTCCGCGTCGTCGAACCCGGCCGCTGCCGCATCCTGCTGACTGGCGGCATAGACGATCCGTTCCACCCGCGCCCAATGCAGCGCGGCGAGGCACATCGGGCAGGGCTCGCAACTGGTGTAGATCGTGCATCCGCGCAGATCAAAGCGGTCGAGCGCTGCACAGGCCGCGCGGATCGCCACCATCTCGGCATGCGCGGTCGGGTCCTTGCTTGGCGTCACCCGATTCATGCCCTCGGCGATGATCGCGCCGTCGCGGACGATCACGGCGCCGAACGGCCCCCCATGCGTCTCGACCGACTCGCAGGCCAGGCTGATCGCCCGCCGCATGAACTCAGACACGGAATGCGCTGGCATCGAAGCCGTTCGGCACGCGCCCGGTGGGCCGAATCATGTCGTAAGGGCCGCGGGCCAGGAACTGTCCGCTGCCGGGCTCGGCCTCCACGCGGCCGTCCTGCATGACCACTTCGCCGCGCCGCAGCGTCATCACGGGCCAGCCGGTGACCTCCAGCCCTTCATACGGCGTGTAGTCGATCGCCTGTTGCAGCAGGTCGTTGGTGATGGTGACCCGCTTGGCCGGGTCCCACAGCACGAGGTCGGCGTCGGCGCCGGGGGCGATGGCGCCTTTGCGGGGATAGAGGCCGAACAGGCGCGCCGGGTTGGCGGCGGTGAGCTGGGCGAATTTCTCCAGGCTGATGCGGCCCTTGCCGACGCCCTCGCTGAACAGGATCGGCAGCCGCGTCGCCAAGCCGGGGACGCCGTTGGGGATGTCGGTGAACGGAGCATCGGTGCCGTTGACTGCCTTGCCGCTGACGCCACCGAAGCTCCAGCCGCTATGGTCGGACGAGACGATGTCCAGCACGCCGCGGCGGATCTCGTCCCACAGCCCGGCAATGTCGGCGGTGTCGCGCGGGGAGGGGCTGCACATGAACTTGGCGCCGTCGAACCCTGGTCGATCCATGTCGCTGGCGGTTAGCACCATGTATTGCGGGCAGGTCTCGGCCCAAACCTTCAGCCCGCGTGCCTGCGCCCGCGCGACCTCCTCCGCCGCCTCCGGGCCGGAGACGTGGAACACCTGGATTGGCTGATCGACCAACTCGGCCAGCGCGATGGCCCGGTGCGTCGCCTCCCGTTCCACGATGCCGGGGCGGGACCAGGCATGGTATTTCGGCTGCGTCCGCCCGTCGGCCAGCAGCGCGGCCGAGCGCCAGCGGATCGCCTCGTAATTCTCGCAATGCACCGTCACCAACGCCCCGGCCCGCCGGGCGGCGGCGAGCACGCGGAGATAGCCGCGATCATCGAGCTGCAGCGGATCGTAGGTGAGGAAAACCTTCAAGCTGCGGATGCCAGACGCAACGATGGCCGGGATCTCGTCGAAGACGACGCTGTCGGTGGCGTCGGTGATGATCTGGTGGAAGCTGTAATCCACCATCGCGGTCGCAGCCCGGCGGCGATACTCCGCCAGCGACGGCGCGATCGGCTGGCCCTTGAACTGGGTCGAGAAGGTGATCACCGTCGTGGTGCCGCCCGCCAGCGCCGAGCGGCTACCGGTGACGAAGCTTTCCTCGTCGGCTCCGCCGCCCTCCTGTAATTGCTCGATGTGGCAATGCGAGTCGATCCCGCCCGGCATCACCAGTAGCCCCGCAGCATCGATGGTCCGCGCGCCGTCGAGCGCCGTCCCGATCGCCGCGATCGTGCCGCCGTTGATGCCGATATCGGCCACGAACACATCGGCCGCGGTGACCACCGTGCCGCCTTTGATCACCAACTCGTACTCGCTCATGCATCCTCCACACGGTCCACCCCGATTGTGCGACGGCCACCGCGGCACCTCAAGCGCTGCTCGAGTGCTTCTAGTCGATCACGCTATCGTGGCCATCGGAGTGAACTCTGCCCAGCATCTTACCCTCCGACTGTGGCAAGGTGCGTTCTGTGATGAACCATCGGTCAGTCAAATCCCTAAGCCTATGCGGTGAACGAATTGGATAAAGTCGACAGTAGCCGATCCTCAGAGCCGGACGAGGCCGAGGAGGGGCGGTCATCGTCCGAGCCGGCGCGGGCCGATTCCGGCAATCGCTCCAAGACGGACGGGAGCAAGACGGGGTCTAGCAACGAGAAAGGCGGCGACGAGAAGGGCGACGACGATACCCCGAAGAAGAAGAAGGGATCGAAGCTGCCGCTGATCATCCTGGCCATCGTTGTCGTACTCGGTGCGATCGCCGCCGTCATCTGGTGGTTCCTGCATCGCAACCAGGTCAACACCGACGACGCCTATACCGACGGTCGGATCGTGATGATGGCCTCGCAGGTCAATGGCTACGTCACGGTCATGGCGGTCAACGACAACCAGTTCGTGCACAAGGGCGACCTGCTGGTGCAGATCGACCCGCGGCCGTTCGAGGCGGATCGCGATCAGGCCAAGGGCGACCTCGCCGCGGCCCAGGCGCAGCTCGACAATGGCCGGATCAATCTGGAAAAGGCCAAGACCACCTTTCCGGCGCAGTTGGCGCAAGCGCAGGGGCAGCTCACCCAGGCGCAGGGCACACTCACCAACTCACAAACCGACTACAAGCGCCAGCACGCCGTCGAACGTGGCGCCACGACGCAGCAGAACGTGGATCAGTCCACGGCCAGCCTGCGGTCGGCGCAGGGTCAGCTCCAGGTCGCCCAGGCACAGGTCGACATCGCCAAGCTGATTCCCCAGAACATCGAGCAGGCCGCTGCCCAGGTGAAGCAACTGGAAGGCCAGGTGATGCAGGCGCAAGCCAAGCTCGCCACCGCGGAGGTCATGCTCGGCTTCACTCACGTGACCGCGCCGCAGGATGGCTGGGTGACCCGGCGCAACGTCGAGCAGGGCAACTACCTGCAATCCGGGGCGCAGATCATGGCCTTGGTGACGCCGGACGTCTGGGTAACGGCGAACTTCAAGGAAACGGAACTCGGCCGCATGCGCCGAGGCCAGGAAGTCGACATCGAGATCGACGCCTATCCCGACCTGAAGCTGAAAGGACATGTTGATTCGATCCAGCTCGGGTCCGGGTCGAAATTCAGCGCCTTTCCAG
>JBPBQE010000221.1:0-28918 GCA_050954595.1 Janthinobacterium lividum
CTGACGTGTCGGCCTTGCCCACCTTGCTGGACGACCCGGATCCCGCCAACAACCTACAAGCCGAGATCCCCGCGGCCATCACGCTGTTGCCCCCCGCGCTGCTCGATCAGCCGCCGCCGGTGGACGGACAGCCGCAAGAGATTAGAACCTGGTTCGACGTCGCCGTGCTGGCGGCCGTTCCCGTCCATGACGGCACGTTGGAGACCGCGCGCGTGGCCGCCCAGGCCTATGCCCGCCATGCAAAGGCAGAAAATACGCGACGGGCGTATCGGGCCGGAGTGCGCGCCTGGTGCGACTGGTGTCACCGCCACGCCCTGCCCTGCCTGCCAGCCGATCCCCGCGACGTGGTCGCCTTTCTGGCCGCCGAGCGTGGCCGCGGCCTGTCCGTCACCACCGTCGAGCTGCGCCGTGCCGCCATTCGCTACCTGCACTTCATCGCCGGCTGCCCGGTGCCGACCGCCGAAGCCCAGGTGGCCGAAACCGTGTCCGGCATGCGCCGCCACGCTGCCGACCAAGGCGAGCTGCCGGCCAAGAAGCTGGCCGCTACTGCCGATCTCCTGCGCGACATTTTGAAGGTCATACCGGACGACCTCGCCGGGCTGCGCGACCGGGCGCTGCTGCTGCTGGGCTTTGCCGGGGCGCTGCGGCGGGCCGAACTGGCGGCGGTGCACGTCGCCCACCTCGAGGCGCGCGAGCGCGGGCTGCGGCTTACCCTGCCGCGCTCCAAAGGCGAGCGCACCGGGCGGGTGGTGACGGTGGCGATCCCCTATGGCCGCACCGAGCTGTGCCCGGTGCGCGCGATCCGGCGTTGGCAGCAGGCGGCCGGGATTACCGATGGGGCGCTATTTCGCCGGGTCTGGTTGCCGCCTTCGCCTGGCGACGGCCCTCCCCCCTCCCCCCGGGTCGGCACCGCCGCCATCGACCCCGGCACCGTCGGGCGCATCATCAAGAAGCGGGCGACCGCGGCGGGCTTTGACGGCGAGCTGTTCGGCGGGCATTCGCTCAAGCGCGGCGCCCTCACCACCGGCATGGATCAGGGCGTGCACCCTACCCGGCTCAAGCAGCTCGGCCGCCATAAGAGCTACGCCGTGCTCGACGAATACCTGCAGTTCGGCGACCCGTTCGAGGGGCATCCACTCGCAGGCGTGCTGTAGCGGCTAACGCCAACGGTGAAGGCTGGAGTGTTGGTGAGGGTAAACAGGCTACCATCGGTCATGTTTATCGGCGGGCGGGGATGTTCGCGGATGGGAGCGCCAACTATTTCGGCCCTTCTTTTGATGGGGTCGGTCTCCACCCCGCGATGATACGCACGCAAGAACGGGCCTGAATGTTGTCGTCTATCAGTGGAAAGTGCCGCCGGAACTCGCCGACGCCCGCCAGCTCACCCCCGGTATCGACGGCCTGGCGGATACCTTCAGCAATGGCATCGTCGATAGCGGGTGGTGCGCTGATTCATCGGCGAGAGTGAGTCACTGCACACCACCGGCAAGAGAAAAATGCCCGCGGCGGTCAGTCTTGGATCGCTGAGAAAGCCGCTGCAATGCACACAGCGTGACGATAACGCCGCTCCAGCTAACTCCGGTCTCGGGCAGCCCGGCGGCAACATGTTTGATGAGCGACATATCACGCGCGCGTAATTCACTGGCCCGTGTGACACGATCGATGATCTCCCTCGCCTCCGGACATGCCGAGCTTATGCCTAGCGTATGCCGTGACTGCTTGGTTGGAGAGCGGTGCAATCACCGTCGGGTCGGTGTTCCGCGGTCTCTGGCTGCTTTTCCACGCTGGAGATCGCCCGCCCTTTTCTACCTAGTCTCGGCACGGAACCGCTGAGCCATCGCGGTCCAGGAGATCAAGAAGGCTGAGCGAGCGGAAATATACAACGCCACCAAGGCATACGGGGTCGAATTCAAGGTGCGGCATTCTGAGCACCAAAAAGCAGGAACGAGCCGAGCGCAAGGAGCTACAGAGCTGGGTGCGAGAAGAAAAGAACCCGCGCACGAGATTTGGAATGAGTTCACCGTGGCCGCTGAGCCTGTCCCGACAGAAGCGGAGGGCGCCACTCCGGAAACGACCATCCCGTCTATGACAGAACGACCGGACGAGCTGCTTAGACGGTGGGCGACCCTCGAAACCTACCATGAGGTAGAATGATAGGTTGTTAATCGTATTAGGATCGAAAACGAACGGTTTAGCAAACGTTTACCTTTTGATTGGCAATTGACGCCTATCCGATTGACCAAGGTGTGCCCTACGAATATTAATCCGTCCAGAAGGGAGGATCACTCATGCCCATTGTCACCTTCGCAAGTCCTAAGGGAGGCGCCGGGAAAACGACCGCCGCCATCATCCTCGCGACAGAGCTTGCCGAACACGGCACGACCGTCACTGTTGTCGATGCAGACCCGAATAAGCCAATCACCCGCTGGGCAGGCAAGCCGGGCCGTCCCGCCTCACTAACAGTCGTTAGCGATGTAACCGAAGACACGCTGATCGATGCGATCGAGGCCGCAGCGCGTAAGACCGCCTTCGTCATCGTGGATCTTGAGGGCACCGCGTCATTGATGGTCGCGCAAGCAATGAGCCGTTCCGACCTTGTCGTCATCCCGACAAAGGGTTCAGCGCTTGATGCGATGGAGGCAATCAAGGCCATCCGGTTTATTCGCCTCCAGGAACGGGGCTACCGCCGAACGATTCCCTTCGCCCTTGTCTTCACGCAGACTAACCCGGCGATACGGCCGCGCACGCTCAAGAGCATCGAAGCGGAGATGGTCGAGCAGGGCGTCCCCATGTTCCGGACGCCTATACATGAACGGGATGCCTATCGCGCGCTCTTCGCGTTCGGCGGCACCCTCAGCGGATTGAGTGGCGATGCTGTCCGGAACGTCACGGCCGCCCGTACCAACGCCCACGCCTTCATGGCCGAGGTCATCTCGATGCTGAAGGCCAACACAGTCAAGGAGGTTGCGTGACATGGAGAGGCCGAAGCTGTTCGACGATGATCTCAACCTTGATCAGTTCGCCCCCAAGGTCAGCCCGGACACTAACGGAGTGTCAGCTGATACTATACGAAAGATAGCCGATGAGGGTGGGTTTCCTAGCCGGAGCGCAACGGTTTACCAACCGTCTACTAAACGTTTGCCAATGACTTACCGTACGGGTCGAACAGCGACACTAAGCGTCAAGACAACACCGGCAGCGCTAGAGGCGTTTTACGACGTGGCGCGCTCGCAGGGCTGGAAAGCAGGAGAGACTTTCGAGCGTGCGGTTGAGATGCTGACAAAGTCGGTGGGCTCGTCCCATGGCTAAAGCCCAGGAACAGCTGAAGCAGCCCGACTTCTTCGCGCCTGCCTTCGTCGACATTCCCATCCGCGACCAGCGGGACATGATGGAGCGGCCATTCTTCAGCCTGGCCAAGAAACCGCGCAAGACGCCTATCTCCTACGAGGTCGGGGGCACGCTTGTGAAAGTGTATCCGGTCAAGGAGTTCGGGATCGCCACAATCTGGGACGCGGATATCCTGATCTGGGCAGCCACACAGGTAACTGAGGCGGTCGACAGGGGAGGGGAGACAAATCCCCGAATCCATTTTCACCCCTACCAGCTCTTGCGAGCGATCCGCCGAAACACGGGCGGCGATCAATACAAGAAGCTACAGGAAGCTCTGCGCCGCCTCGCGTCGACATACGTCGAGACCAACATTCGAGTGCCCAAGGGATCTCGCAAAAAGACGACAGGCTTCCACTGGCTGGAAGACTGGGACGCACATGAGGACGAAGACGGAAAACCAACGGGCATGTCACTGACCCTGCCGAGATGGCTCTACGACGGCATCGTCGAGAAGGGGATGGTTCTGACCATCCACGAGGACTATTTCACCATCACCGGCGGCATTGAACGCTGGCTATACCGCGTTGCGCGCAAGCACGCAGGCCACCAAGAGACAGGCTGGCCGTTCACCATGCGCCAGCTCTACGACAAGTCAGGAAGCGCAGCCCGGTTCTCCGATTTCGCCATCGACGTTCGGAAGGTTGTCGAGAACGACTCGCTGCCGGAGTATGCGCTTCGACTGCACAAGAACGGGGACGGCGAGGAGATCGTCTCCATGATCCGGCGCAGCTTGCTGGATGAATCAGACCCTCGTTTCGAGCTTCCCCGCGTGAAGGCTCGGCGAAAGGGGAGGGGGCTCACGCAAAAGGCGCTCCGTTTCCCGATATGACTATCGGCTTATCAGGCGCACATCCCGCAAATGGCACGGCTTATTAGGCGCAAATCACCCTCAGACGCATCCGATTTGCTGGGTTTCGCTGCAGTAGGACGCTGTGAATTGCCTCGGTTTATCAGGCGCACGGGTGACGGTTTAACAGGCGTAGCGAGTATCGGTTTATTGGGCGCAGTCTGTCGGTTCATTAGGCGCACGGTTTAAAAATAAAATGAACTCGCTCAACGCATTACAGCCCGTTTTTAAGGCCCTAACTGTTTAACAAGACTCTATTAACGATCTTAACGCAGAGCGGCTGTGGATAACGGCCGAAAAGACAGACTTCCCCATTGTACCTATTCACGTGCAGTCCATGAGGCATCATAGCCGTTTCGGGCCGGCTGGTTAATGCGTAGGCTCTGGGAGCACGATACCGGGCCAGCGGGTGGTATGCGCCGACCGATGTTTCGCTCACGGGGTTTCGGGAACGACGTTGGCTATGGCGAAACCTTGTTGCATGGACCCGAGCAGTGGCGCCCGGAGCCGGCTCCACGTAGAAGGCTTCCGCGACCTGACTTCAGATATGCATCTTGCCACTCAAGCTAAACCAGAACCGTCGTCACCACATTCCGAAGCAGAAGCACAAGGTAACGAACTCGGCCGCATATGATGCCGCTCTACGTCAACGCGGCAGTTTGACGGTGTGGTTCACGGACGAGGCAATCGCAGCTTGGAAGGCCGAGCCACGCACGACCCGTGGCGGACAGCGCTGGTATTGGCCCCTGGCCGTTTTAACGGCGCTGACGCTTCGGGCCGAATTCCGCTTGGCGCTGCGGCAAACCGAGGGGCTGATCGGTTCCATCATTCACCTGCTTGGACTCACTCTAGCCATTCCGGACCACTCGACGCTGAGCCGCCGGGCCAAAACGCTGGCGGTACCACGACCGCTGCCGCGCCGTGACGGCGAGCCACTGCACCTGCTAGTGGACAGCACGGGCCTGAAACTCTGCGGCGGGGGCGAGTGGCTGATCGAGAAGCACGGCACCAAAACACGCCGGACTTGGCGCAAGCTGCACATCGCGGTCAACGCCGACACCGGGCAGATTGCGGCAGCGACGTTGACCATCAACGACGTCGACGATGTCTCCCAGGTCTCGGGGCTTTGCTCGATCAGGTGGATGGTCCGGTCGCCTCGTTCACCGTCGATGGAGTTTACGATCAGGACGGCCGCGATGTAGTCGCCCGTCATGCCGAGGCGTCTGTCATCGTCCCACCTCGATCCAGCGTTGTGCCCAGCGACACAACCGAGAGTCAGTGTCTGGGAGCAAAGCCGGGCTGCACCGGCCGGTCATAGAGAAAGCGGCGCACGTCCAGTACACCGACAATGGCCGAGGCGCCGAGCAGGCCGCACTGGCGACGAAGGTCGCGCGATACCCGCCGAAGTCGAACAGCAGCCCGCCCCCGGCGACGCCGAGCGTGATCGCCAACTGCACCACAGCGACCATGAGCTTGCCCCCCCGCCTCCGCATCGTGTGGAAGCGTGCGGCTGAGCCAGGTCTACCAAGCGACCGGTAGCGCTGTGCCGACGAGGCCCCAGAGGCTGAGCAGGAGAGCGGTAGGCCACGCAGCACCGCCCAAGACAACCAGGCAGAGCGCGATTACCGCCATCAGGATAGGGCCATCGTCAGCGTCACCACCAGGCTTCGCTCGAGCACGCGGCCGATCACGGCCGTCCCGGCCAGCCCGGCGATCCCCATCCCGAGCAGCACCAGCGAAAGCTGCGACACGCTAATACGGTGACCCCCTCCAGGAACGGGCGGAGATACGTGAACAAGGTGAACTGGCCGGCGAACAGCAGCGCCACCGCGAGCATCCCGCCCCGTGCCTCCCGCCGCCTCAAAATGCTGAGCGCGCTGCTGCGCCCGGGACCGTCCGTGGCAGGCATGAGGGATAAAGTCAGCCACTGCCAGACGAATGTGACTGCAGCGAGCGGCACTACCACCGAAAAGGCGCCGCGTCAGCCAATATATCGGCCCAGGAAGCTGCCGAGTGGCGCGGCAACCATAGTCGCCAGGGCATTGCCGCGGTTGAGCACCGCCAGGGCGCGCGGCACCTGGTCCGCCGGCACTAGTCGCATTACGTTCACAGCCGATATCGACCAGAAACCGCCGATGACGATTCCGATCAAGGCTCGCCCGGCCATCAGCACCAGGTAGTTCGGTGCCAGCGCGACCACCAAGCCGGATACCAGCATCAGCGCCGTAAGTCCGAGCAGAACAGCCTGCCGATCGGGCCCGCGGATCAGCATCGAGAGCGATAGGCTGGTCAGCACGGCGAACAGCCCCGACACGGTAATTGCTTGGCCCTCGGCGCCTTCGCTAATGCGCAGCTCGGTGGCGATCGGCGTCAGGATGCTGACGGGCATGAACTCCGACGCGATCAGCGTCGAGACGCACAACGTCAGCGTCCACACGGCACTCCAGCCTGAGCGCGTCGTCGCGCTGTCTCGCTCTTGCTCGAATGACCGCTCTGCGGTCGGCTCCGGGCCATGGTCCCACTATCTACTGTGATGGGGCCTAATGTGGGCGGGGAAGGCGACGGCGATCAGCCGCCGCAGCCTCATCGCGACATTGAGCTCAGCTCATCGTCACGAAGCGCTTACAGGCCGAGCGGACCCAGCTCGCGGATCAACTCGATCAATAGCCGCAACCCGGTCGGCAACTGACGATGACCCGGGTAGTACATGTGGAATCCCGGCCCGAGCGATGACCACTCCTCGAGCATGGCGCGCAAAGCATCCTGGCGCACCAACGGCGTGACATATGGCTCGGGCAACTAGGCCAGCCCGGCGCCCGCAACCGTCAGCGCCAGGACGAACGCCGTGTCGTCGATAGTGATGGCGCCCGGCATGTCGAGCGCGAAACTCCCCTCGCCGCGTTCGAAATCCCAATGGTAGATCCGCTCGTTGCCGAGCCGGATGCGGTGGCATCGCATGGCAGAGAAGGTCGTTCGGATGCAACGGAATGCCGTGCCGCTCCAGGTAGGCGGGAGCGCCTGCGACCACCCAACGTATGTCGGCGGAAAGCTGCTGCGCGACCATGTCCTCCGACACGGTGCCGCCATAGCGGATGCCGGCATCCGCCCCGGCCTCCACCACGTCGAGCAAGTGGTTCGACACCTACACGTCAATCTGAATTTCTGGATAACGCTTGATGAACACGGGCAGCACCGGCGCAAGCAGCAAGCCACTGGCATGCTGCATGACGTTGATCCGGATACGCCCAACCGGGTCACCCCGGTGCCTGTTCAACGCCTTGACGGCCAACTCAATCGCTTCGAATGGCGCTTTCAAGGCGGCGAACAGCTCCTCCCCGGCCGCGGTGAGGGTGACACTACGGTTGGTCCGATTGATCAGTCGCACGCCGATCCTCGCCTCGAGTCCCTTGAGGGCATGGCTCAACGCAGATGCGCTGACACCGATCTCAAGGCCGGCGCGTCTAAAGCTGCGATGCCTCGCAATGGCGAGAAAATAGCTGAAATCGGCTAAGTCGGTTCGCTTGGTGACCACAGCCGCAAATTGGGGTAGCGGTAGAATTCGGCAACTTGCATTATCGCACAGTGGTGGCAACCGCAGGTTAAATCTGGTGACGCCGTCCAGTGATTATTTCGACCCGGCGGTGTCGTCGATTACCTGCCACAGTGCGACGAAACCGAGCGCAGCGCTGCCGGCTTAGACGAACTGGCTGGATGCGCCGAAGCTGATCACCGCGCTGAGCCGTGCGATACGTTTCATGTCGGACTTTGGGTTCTGAGTGTATCGGATAGAGCCACCCATAACGCCTACTGTTACCGAGGCGACCAGGTCCTCACATCTCAGTTGACGTCGATCGTAATGAGGTCGCGGACGGTCCTGCCTGCCTTCGCATCCGCGGGCACGACAAGCTTGAGGGTCGTCAAAGCTTGTCCGTCCTGAGCGTAGGCGACGAGCACCTGCTTGCCTTCGAAATCCGGCTCGACCTCGCCGATCGCCAAAGCAACGCTGTAGCCATCCTGCCCGATCGCCCGGAAAATATGCTGGAGATGCGTCCGCGGCCCATTTTCATCGACAGGTTCCGCAGCTTTCACCAGTGTCCACAGGAGTACGCCGGTGTATCGGCTCGTCTGAGCGTCATTATGGCCAGCATGCGAAATCTCGACCGTTACTGCCGGCATGGCCTCGAGTTCAGCCAAACTGATGCTGCGGGGATGAGCAAGGCGGCCTTTCAATGTCAAAACCCCGGACGACGGCGTCGCCAGTACACTTTGGGCTTGGACGGGCAGCCTCGCTCCGAATAGGAGGCAGGTCGCGACGACGACCGGTAGCAGATGCTGGCGCATCGAGACCTGCCTCACCGATTACTTGGCGACCATGACGTCGGACGCCTTGATGACGGCCGTTGCCTCATCGCCCACCTTCAGCGCCAAATCGTCGATGGCCTCGTTGGTGATGGAGGCATGAACGGTGACGCCGTTGCCGATGTCGATATGAACATGGCCGGTGGTCTGGCCCTTGATGACCTGCGTCACCTTGCCCTTGATCTGGTTGCGTGCACTCAGCTTCATCATGGTAATTCTCCTTTGTGAGACGGGCCTATAGAGCGACGGGGACGCGCTGTCACACCTCGCTTCAGGTGGGTTTTGGTTAGAACCAGTGCTTTCACGGGTTCGTCGATCTGGTGCGCTAAGGTTTCACGCATCTCCATCGCACGGCATTACCTTACTCTCAGCGTCATATCTGAAGAAATATAACCAGGCGAGCCACGAATGGCGTTGCTACACACTCGTGAGTGCAGCGGTTTACTCGGCAGTCCGCCTGCCGATCCGTTCCCGCCTCAAATCAACGGCGGACGATCAGTTGACGCAAAGCCTGCCACGGACGCAGGCTCCTGCCCAAGAACGGCTATCAGAGACCGTTTGCGAGGAACCGTCATGGCGTCGACCATCGAGATCACCACCATGCGACGCGTGTTCGCTCGGCTGATTCCGCTCCTGTTTGCGATGATGTTTTTTAATTATCTCGATCGAATCAACATTGGTTTTGCCTCGCTGCAGATGAACCAGCAACTCGGGCTCAGCCCTGCGGTATTTGGATTTGCTGGGAGCGTCTTTTTCTTCGGTTACATGCTGCTTGAAGTGCCGAGCAATCTGCTGCTGCACCGGGTCGGGGCAAGACGGTGGATTGCGCGAATTTTGCTGACCTGGGGCTTGGTGGCCGCGCTGACCGCGTTCGTGTGGAATGCGTGGACGTTTTATGTCCTGCGGTTTGGCCTTGGGGTGATGGAAGCAGGGTTCCTACCCGGTGTCGCCGTATACCTGACCAAGTGGTTTCCCGAGCGCTACCGCGCTCGCGCCGTCGGGGGCTATATCATCGCCGGGTCGTTCTCGGCCGTTCTGGGCGGACCGATCTCGACCACGGTCATGACCTACGTCAACGGACCGTTAGGCCTTCAAGGCTGGCAATGGATGTTCCTACTCGAGGGCATTCCGGCGATGCTGCTCGGCCTTCTGACGTTGCGGATCATGACGGAGCGCCCGACCGAGGCCGCCTGGCTGGCGCCAGAGCAGCGGGACTGGCTGGAGGGAGAACTCGCAGCCGAGCGCGCAACTTTGGGCGACGCCCATCATCCTTCGCTGCTCCTCGTCGTGCGTGACTCCCGTGTCTGGAGCCTTGCCTGTCTTTTCGGCTGCGCTCTGGTCGGCGTTTACGGCCTGTTCCTGTGGCTGCCCCAAATCGTGAAGAGCTTGGGCGATCTCAGCACGATCCAGGTTGGCTTTCTCTCCGCCGGACCGCCGTTGCTGGGCGTTTTGGGCACGTTCATCATCAGCCGCTCCTCGGACCGGACCGGCGACCGTAAATATCATCTAGCCTTTGTCTACGCCATGAGCGCACTGGCCATCACGGGCAGTGCCTATGCGCCGACGCCAGTGCTGTCCTACGCTCTGCTGTGTGCGACCGGGCTATTTATCTACGCCGGAAATCCACTGTTCTGGAGCCTGGCGGCCTCATTCCGAACCGGTGCGGCAGGGGCAGCAACGATCGCGCTGATCAATACCATTGCGCAATTCGGAGGCCTCGTCGGTCCGTGGAGCATTGGCATCGTCCGGGGCTACACGGGAGATTTCCACTACGCGCTACTCACGATTGCCGGGTTCCTGGTGATCTCCGTCGTCATCGCGCTTACCATGCGGGTGGCACCGCCCGGGCGCACCACCTCCTTGCCAGCCGGTTCGGTGCCGGGCCGCACATGACTAGGAAGCCTGCAATGATCATCGACTGCCACGGCCATTACACGACGTCGCCCAAGGAGCACGAAGCCTGGCGTGATGCTCAGGTCAAAGCGGTTAGGGATGGCACGCCCGTGCCGCCCCGCCCGGTCATCACGGACGAGCAAATTCGTCACTCGATCGAAGCCGGGCAAATCCGCATTCAGAAAGAGCGAGGGACGGATCTCACCATTTTCTCACCGCGGGCCGCCGGCATGGGCCACCATCTCTCGACCGCAGAGGCCAATGCAGTCTGGTCGCGCGAATGCAATGACTTGATTGCCCGCGTCTGTGGATTGTTCCCGTCTAATTTCGTCGGCGTCGGACAGTTGCCTCAGGCACCCGGCGTACCCCCCGCAAATTGCATCCCTGAACTTCGGCGCTGTGTCGAAGAGCTGGGCTTTGTCGGCATCAATCTCAATCCGGACCCTTCCGGTGGCTACTGGACCGACCCGCCGCTTACCGATCGGTCGTGGTACCCGCTTTATGAGGAGATGGTGAAGCTGGACGTTCCAGCGATGATCCACGTCTCCTCGTCGTGCAACCCGAACTTCCACGGCACCGGGGCACATTACATCAATGGCGACACGTCCGCTTTCATGCAGCTGATCGAGGCGGACTTGTTCGCCGACTTCCCTACGTTGCGTTTTATCATCCCGCATGGTGGTGGAGCGGTGCCATACCACTGGGGCCGCTACCGGGGCCTCGCGCAGGATATGGGAAAACCGTTGTTGCGCGACCACCTGCTACACAACGTGTTCTTCGATACCTGCGTCTATCACCTGCCGGGTACTGAATTACTGGCTAAGGTGATCCCGGTGGAGAACATCCTCTTTGCGTCTGAGACCATTGGTGCGGTGCAAGGGATCGACCCGGAAACGGGTTTCCCCTTCGACGATACGCGGCGGTATGTTGACCAAGTACCATGGCTGACCGACGCAGATCGCGCGCGCATCTATGAGGATAACGCCCGAGCCGTGTATCCCCGCTTATCTGCCCAGATCGAACGCCAGCGGAGAGGAGCGGCAACCTGACCCCGCTGGCGGCAAGTTCCGCCTAGCCGGGAAGCACGTAGGGCGCTGCCCGCTCCTCGTAGTCCGCATAGCCGAAGATCTTCCGGAAGTCGGCGGGAGTCATCGCGTTGTCGCCCTGCGAGCGTCCCTCTTTCAGCGCGGACAACGCGGTTTCGATCGCGGCGGCGGCCGCCCCGAGCATGGCGGTTGGAAAGGTGCCGATCTTGAGGCCGAGTTCCGCAGCTCGGGCTTGCGTCGGCGTCTCGCGCGGAGCGCCGGGCGAGAGCACGGCAAAGGACGGCTTGCCCTTCGCCGCCGCCACGGAGCGGCGGATCTCGTCCTCGTCGGCCGGAGAGTCCATGAACAAGATGTCGGCGCCCTCGGCGACGAACGCCTCGACGCGCGCGAGCGCCTCGTCGATGCCGGCGGTCGGACGGCAATCGGTGCGCGCCATGACCAGGATGCCCGATTCCCTCGCCGCGGCCACCGCGGCGCGCACCTTCATGATCGCTTCCTCACGCGGCAGGCATGGCTTACCGGCTGCGGTCAGCGCCCGCGGGGTGATCTTGTCCTCCACCAGGATCGCGGCCGCGCCCATGCGGCCGTATGAGCGCACCGTGCGCTGCATGTTCATGGCGTTGCCGTAGCCGTGGTCGCCATCCGCCAGGATCAGCAAGTCGGGCGCGGCGGCACGGACCATGTCGAGCGAGTTGAACATCTCGCCGAACGAGATGATGTCGAGGTCCGGACCACCCAGCCGTGACCCGGCCACGCAGGAGCCTGACATGAACGCCGTTTCGAATCCGGCCGCAGCGGTCAGCTTCGCGCTGAGCCCGTCCCAGATCGCGGGCATGGCGATGAAGCCGGGTTGGGCCAGCAAGGCGCGGAGACGGTCGGGAGGGCTCATGATGGCTCTTTCATCGTGGTTGCAAACTAGTCCGGTGAGATAGATTCGGCTGCAAAGCATCCGCTTGGATCGGTCCGCGTGGCAAGACCCAGTAGATCACGGCTCCCACCAGCGAGATCGCGACGCCGATTTAGCCAAAGCAGGCCTGAATGCCGCCGAACGAGCCCAGGCAGTTGTCCGGCACGGCGGCGCTCGCCGCGATCCGTCGCGCCCGGGATAGTTTCTGGCAAGGATGTTACGACTTGATCGAGACATTGTAGAACTTGGCAAACCCCGGGAGGATGCCGGTCAGGTTGGAGCGGTATGCGACCGGCTGGTAGATCTGTCCGGCCGGGATGAAGCTCGCCTCCTGCCACATCTGTAGCTGAATCTCGGCCGCGATGCGCTTCTGATCGGCCAGATCCTCGGTCTGCAGCCACTCCTCGTGCAGGCGTTCCAGCACGGCGCTGGTCGGCCACCCGTACCAGCCGGCCAGGCCATTCCCGCGCGCAGTATCCGTTACCGCCGGGCTGAGAATGTTGATGCCGGACACCATGGAGGGAAAGCAGCTCCAACCGCCTTTCTCGACCGGCTCGCGGCTGTTGCGGCGCTGGAACATCGTTCCGGAATCCATCGACTGCGTGTCGACGTTGAGACCGATGCGGCGGAACAGGTTATCGGCCACGGTGGCGATCGGCGCGCTGATCGGGTGGTCGGCCGGCAGCATGAGGACGACGCGCTCGCCTTTGTAGCCGGCCTCTTGCAACTCCCGCTTCGCGCGGTCGACGTTCGTGGGGCCGAATAGATCGGCCATGCCCGCTTGGGTGGCCATCGGCGTGTCCGGACAGAACGCGCCGAGTTTCACGTGCCACATGCTGGCATCGGTCGAATAGGCCTGCATGAACTGGCTTTGGTCGGCCGCGCGTAGGACGGCACGGCGGATGGCCGGATTGTCGAACGGCGGCTGAATGCAGTTGAAGCGCAGGACCGGTGTCAGTCCCGTCCGATCGATCACGGCGACGGTGACCTGCTCGTTGCGGCGTAACAGCGGCACTAGGTCCGGGTTCGGCGTTTCCAGCCAGTGCACCTCGCCCTGCTGCAACGCGTTCGCGGCGGTGGCGGCGTCCGGCATGGTGATCCATTCGACCCGGTTCACCCGCGCGATCTTGGGCCCGGCGCTGATCGAGGGCGTTCCATCGGCCCGCGGCACGTAACCCTCGAAGCGGGAGTAAACGACACGGGCGCCGGCGAGGCGCTCGTCCGGCACGAAGCGGAAGGGACCGCTGCCGACCATTTCGGAGATCGGCTTTGCGGAATCGGTGCGCGCGAGGCGCTCGGGCATGATGGGACACATGTTCGGCGACACCTTCCCGAGCGCATTCGGGAGCAGCGGGAACGGTCTGCGCAGCCGGAACTCGATGGTGCGGTCGTCGGGCGCGTTGATGGCGTCGGTAGCCGCCATCAACGCCTGGCCGAAGCTGTCACGGGCACCCCAGCGGCGGATGCTGGCGACCGCGTCGCGCGCCAGCACCGGCTCTCCGTCATGGAAGCGCAGCCCGTCGCGCAACGTCAGCCGCCAGCGCTTGTGGTCGTCGTCGACCGTGTGGCCCGCCAGCATTTGCGGCTGCGCGCTGAAATCGTCGGCGAGCCCGTACAACGTGTCGAAGACAAGGTAGGCATGTGTGCGCGTCGGCGTCGCGGTGTTGGCGACCGGGTCGAGGATCGAAAGGTCGACATAAGGAACGAAGCGGATCACTTGCTTGTCCGCACCGCGTGAGACGGACGGCATCGACAAGGTCGCAGCGCAAGCGGCCGCGGAGCGGAGGAGCGTTCGACGCTGCATCTTTCTTCTCCCTGCGCGCGGATCTGACGTCCGCGTCTGCGCTTATTTTTGGTAGAACGGCTTGTTGCCGGTTGCGATCATGGCGTGGTCGGCCGAAAAATAATCGGCGTAGTGCAGGACATAGGCTTCGAAGGTGCGTCCGTGATAGGGCGCGTTTCCGGCATGCAGCGCAACGGTGCTGACAACTTCAAGCGGGAAATCCAACTCGCGAAGCAGCATGGCGCCAGCCACTCCATGCGAGAGTTGATGATACAGAGCCGAATGGTGAATCTTGCCGTCCTCGCGAACGTACATCAGCGGCTTGTCGACGTCGTGCAGCATCAGGATGGGCAACAACGTCTCAGGCTCAGATGTGGTCTGCCAATCCGCCGCTGCTCGTCCGGCGAGATCGATGCCGATGCGGGTCACTTCATTGACGTGCTCCATCAACCTGTAGTCGCAGCCTGGGCCGAACGGCATGTCCTCCAGCCGCTCGTAGGGGCTCGAGGCCCGCGCGCTGGTCCACGCCGTCACCACCTTGTCGCGCGTCGCGTCTGAGAGACGGTCGAGCCCGAACAGCCATTGCTCCACGGCCTCGCGCTTGGGATTGCTGGATCGATCGATGTGGAACGGAGCGGTCATTGCAGTTCCATGCCCTTGGTCTCCGGTATCAACGCGACGAAGAGCGCGGCCAGGGCGAAGGCGGAATGGCCGTCGCCATGCCAATCATGAACCCGCTATCCGAGCTGGCCAGCGAGCCGATCAGGAACGGCGCCAGGGCTCCGCCAAGATGCCCACCGAGCCAAGGCCGGCGACCCCGGGTGTCTCAGTGCGGCCGGTCGCCCTGAACGGTGGTACGATGCATGTAGCGGTCGCCCATCGCCTTGTAGTCGGCGACGGCGAAATGCATCGTGCAACGGTTGTCCCACACCACGATGTCATGCAGCCGCCAATTATGGCGGTAGACCATGTCCGGCGTCGTGCAATGCGCGAATAGGAACTGCAGCACGGCGTCGCTCTCGGTCGGCGTCAAGTCTGGGATGTGCGACGTGAAGCCGCGGTTGACGAACAGCGCTTTGCGACCGCTCACCGGGTGGGTGCGGACGATCGGGTGCGACGCCTTGGAGTCCGCCAACTCCGCCTGGTGCCCGCCGTTGAACTCCTTGGCGTAGCTGGTCGCCGCCGCGGCCGCCCGGTCGTGGACGGCATGCAGGCCATCGAGGAACGATTTCATCCGGTCGGACAACGCCTCGTAGGCACGATACATGTCGGCGAACATGGTGTCGCCACCGGCGGGCGGGATTTCGAGCGCATGCAGCAGAGACGCCATTGATGGCTCCTTCTGCCACGAGCCGTCGGAATGCCAATACGTGCCCGCATCCTCGCGGCCTTGCGCGACACCGTCGATCTTCTTATTCGACACCCGGTAGATCTCCGGATAACCCGGCAGATAGTAGCGCCCCAGCATCGAGTTCGGATCGCCGGCCTGCAGTTCACCGAACTTGCGGCTGAATGCGATGTGTTGCTCGGGCGTGACGTTCTGCTCGCGTAGCACCAGCACACCGTCCGACTTCATCCAGGCGTCGTGCAAATCGCTGAACAGGTTGTCCCCGACTGGCTGCGACAGATCGAGCCCGGTGACTTCGATCCCGCAGGCGGGCGACAAACGACGATAGTTCAGAGACATGGACATCCTCCCAATGCTTGACGGCTTTGCACCGAGCTAGAACCGCACCAGCCCGGCCGTCAATCATTTGCACAGATGTGTTTTATAAATTCATATATGTAAATGAAAGCTGAGAACGGTGTTGTTAAGTCGGTCGGGCGGGTGTTTGCCATTCTGGAGGCGTTCGCCCGGGTGCAGCAGTCGATGACGGCGATCGAGATTGGACGTCGGCTGGGAACGCCACCATCCAGCACGGCTGCCATCCTCAAGAGCATGGTGACACTTGGGTATCTGTCCTTCGACCGGGTCACACGCGTCTATCTGCCGACGATCCGGCTTGGCATGCTGACCCACTGGGTCGATGGCGCCTCACTGGGCAGTGCGGCGCTGGACCGGCTGATCGAGGCGTTACACGAGACGACGGGCGAGACGATCATCATCGCCACACAGAGCGATCTGGAGATGAAATACCTGCTCACCCGTCCTGGGCGCTTCCCCATCCGCTTTCTCGCCCCGACAGGCTTGCGCCGCCCACTATGCGGTTCCGGCACCGGCTGGGCCTTGCTGGCCAGCAAGACCGACGCGGAGGTCGGCGCGCTGATCCAGCACGTCAACCGCGCGATGCCGACCCAGCCCGTGGACGAACGACGCCTGCTCGATCTGCTGGCTCAAGTCCGCGTTCAAGGCTACGCAGCCTCTTACGGCAACGTCATCTCCGGCAGTGGCGTGATCGCGATGGTGCTACCCGGCGGCGAGCGCTCGCTGGTGCTCGGCGTTGGTGGACCGGCGGAGCGGCTTGAGCGTAGCGAAGCACAGATCGTCGAGCAGATGCGGACCGCAATCGCACGCATCCTTGGCCCGCCGCCATGAGGTGCGGGAGCCCGGTCCTTGCCTGTCCGCCGCTGCTCGTCCGGAAACGGACGTGCTTCGGCACCAGGGCGAACCCTTTCATTGGACTCGGCAAACTTCAGACAGTCCAATGGTAAACAATCTATCAATAAAAACTGTCGTGAGGATCTACTCATGATTGAACTGCGGCGCGTGGGTAAAATTGTCAACGCTCACGTCACAACAGCCGGCGTTAAGTCCAGCAGCAGCGAATCAGTCCAGATTGTTGCGACGCACAAGAAGCTACTCTGATCAACTGCTTGACCGTCTCTCTGATTTGGCGTCATTCTCATAGCGTTACTTACTGCTCTTTAGAGGCAGGAGTTGGGAGTGTTGCGTGTGGTGATCTTTAAGGCATGATCTCAGTTGGGCTCGTAGGAGCGGGTGAGTTCGGTGCGACGTTTGCGGCCCAGCTATGTCGGGTTCCTGGCATTGCGCTCAGCCTGGTCCGTGACACCCATCGCACGCGGGCGCGGGATGCCTTGGCTGCGGCGGGGTACCAAGCCGAGCGGATCGCAGACCGCGAAAGCCGCTCCGAGATCATGAACTCCATGGCCCGCCGTCAGGTTGCCGTTCTGCAGGACTGGCGCCTGCTTGCCGACCTGCCGCTGAACGTCGTCGAGGCGACCGGCAGCCCCGACACGGCGGCAGCAATTGCCAAGCTGTCGGTCGCATCCGGAAACCATGTCGTCATGGTGACCCGGCTTGCGCGACGCTCTCGTTCAGTAAGCTCCTGCCCGCCCCGGATAAAACACTGATGCGGCTGCGACGTGAGCAAGACGCGCTGCACTTCGATTTCCTGTCATGAAGGAGAATGCCATGCACCGCCGGACGTTGCTGGCCGGGCTGGCCGCCCTGATTGCGGCGCCAGCCTTGGCGCAGGATGCGGGCCTGGTGGATGCCGCCCGCAAGGAAGGCTCACTCACCTGGATCAACGGCTACATGGGCGACACTGTGGCACAGGAGATGGTGGCCCGCTTCGAGCGGACTTATCCTGGGGTGAAGCTCAACACCATCCGGTCCACCTCCCAGGTTGCGTTCCAGCGGTTGCGGCAGGACCAGCAGGCCGGGCTACACAATTGCGACGTATACAGCAGCAGCGACATCGCGCATTTCGCCCAGCTTTCGGGCGAGAAGCGCCTGCTACCCTACACGCCCGCCAACGCGGCGAAACTCGATCCGGCGTTGCGCGGAAAGTCGCTCTGGGTTGACGGCCAGTACTACCCAGCCCTGATCTCCATGATGGCGCTGGCCTATAACACCAAGCAGGTGACAGCGGCCGCTGCGCCCAAGAAATGGCCGGACCTGCTGGACAACAAATGGAAGGGCAAGCTGACGTTGGGCCACCCCGGCTTCAGCGGCTATTCCGGCACCTGGGCGCTGCTGATGCAGCAGCTTTATGGAGACGGTTTCTTCGACAAGCTGGCCGCCAATGATCCACTTGTTGGCCGTTCCGCGAACGATGCGGTAACGCAGCTGAACTCCGGGGAACGAGTTGTCGCGGCAGCCCCCGCCTACGTCGCGATCGAGAGCGGACGGCGCGGCAACCCGGTCGCCGTGATCTATCCCGCTGACGGCGCCCTGCTGATGGTTTCGCCCGCCGCCATCATGGCGGATGCGCCGCACCAGGCGGCGGCCAAGCTGTTTATGGAATGGCTGCTGGGGCCGGAGAACAGTGCCTTGCTGGTGCAGCAGGGTGGCGTGCGGCTGAACGCCGAAGCCGCCAACGCCACGGACCAGCCGGCTCTGGCAGACATCGTCACCAAGCGGCCCACGGTGGAGCAGATCGTCAAGGGCATTCCGGACGTGACGGAACGGTGGCGTGATGCCCTCGGAGGCTAATGCCGACGCGGGCGCGGTCCCGCGTGCAACCATCGCATTCCGTCCGATGCGGCGCGTGATCGACCCATGGAAGATCGGCGCGATCATACTGGCGCTGCTGCTCGCGCTGCTGATCCTGAACCCGGTGCTGCGGCTGGTGGCCAGCAGCTTCGCGGATCCCAAAGGCGATGGTTATACCTGGGCTAACTACGCCTTCGCGTTCAGCCGGGCGCGCTATGTTCAGGCATTCTGGACCACGCTGCAACTCGGCGCTGCCGTCACTGCGTTGTGTCTGATCCTGGCGGTACCGCTGGCCTGGGGCATCTCCCGAACCGACATGCCGGGACGCAGTCTGATCCGCGCCCTGGTGCTCGCCGCCTTCGTCATGCCGCCTTACCTCGGTGCGGTGGGGTGGATCCTGCTCGCCGGGCCGAATAGTGGCTGGCTGAACGTGGCGTTCCGAGCGCTGACGGGGTGGGACGGTGCGCTGTTCAACATCTACAGCTTTGACGGCCTGGCCTTTGTCATAGCGCTGTATACCTTTCCCTTCCTGTTCCTGTTCACCTCCGGCGCGCTGGACGTGGTGTCGTCCGAGATGGAGGACGCCGCCAACATCCTCGGCGCCAACACATGGCGGACCGCATTGCGCATCACCATGCCGCTGGTGTTGCCGGCGCTACTGGCGGGCGGGATCATCACTTTCCTAGAAGCGATCAGCCTGGTCGGCACTCCGGCGCTGATCGCACTGCCGGCCCGAATCAACGTGGTCACTACGCAGCTGGCACAGTTCTTCAGCCCACCCATCCGGGCGGAAGTCGCGGCCGCATACACCATGCCGTTGCTGCTGGTCACGGTAGCGCTTTACGCGCTGCAGGCCTGGCTTCTGCGGCGCAAAGGCTATGTCACGCTCGGCGGCAAGGGTGGGGAACGGCGGATCATCCGGTTGGGACCCTGGCGCTGGGTGTTGGCGGGGTATGGCTGGCTGATCGTGCTGCTGGCGCTGGTCTTGCCGGTCGCGGTGCTGGCGCAGGCAGCCTTTGCTCGAGCTTGGGGCCGCGGCTGGCGGCTGGATAACCTGACGACCGACAATTTCGCCTACTTGCTGTTCCGCCATCCGGCGGCTCGAGCCTCCATCGTCAACTCCTTCGAGTATGCCGGGGCGGCGGCAACCATCGCCCTGGCTCTGGCGGTCGCGGTCGCCTACGTGTCGTCTCGCCGGCTGGTGCCGTTCTCGGCTGCGCTGGGCGCGCTGTGCATGACGCCGTTCGTTATTCCCGGCATCGTGCTGGCCATCGCCTTTTACGCCGCTTATGCGCCACCGCCATTCAGCCTGTACGGCACCGGCTTTATCCTGGTCCTGGCTTTCACCACCCGCTTCCTGCCCGTGGCCTACAGTTCCAGCAGCGCCGCCATCCGGTCCATCAACCCAGAGATGGAGGAGGCGGTGCGGATCCTGGGCGGCGGACGCGGCCTGGCGATCCGCCGGGTCATCGGGCCGCTGATGAAGCGGAGCCTGGTGGGCGCCTGGCTGCTGGTGTTCATCCCCGCGAGCCGGGAGCTGAGCACCGCCATGTTCCTGTATGGCCCGGCGACGCGGCCCATGTCTGTGATGCTGCTGGACCTCAGTGAGGAAGGCAATTTCGAGCTGCTGGCTGCGCTTGGCCTGCTGCTGCTGCTTGCCACCTTTGCCATTGTCGGGCTGGGCATGCGTCTGGTTGGACGAGATTTCATGGTTCGGAGAAAGCAGTGAACGCTACGAGACGCACATTACTGGCCGCTGGCTTGGTCCTGCCTTTCGTTCCCGCCCGGGCGCAGGAAATGCCGGCCATCGAGGTGGCGGCGCGCAAGGAAGGCGCATTGACCTGGTACACCGCGCACACCGACGGCGAAACGGCGCAGGTCATGCTCGACGCCTTCATGAAGCAATACCCCGAAATCAAGGCCAGCGTGGTCCGTACCACCGCCCAGGTTGCCTACCAGCGCCTGCTGCAAGACCTCAAGAACGGTATTGCCCAGTGCGACGTGTTCAGCTCCACCGACCTGGGACACGACGAAACGCTGCGCGACCAGGGGCGGTTCGTGAAATATACCCCGCCCAACGCCGCCGCGCTGCGGCCGGAGTTCAAGGAGCTGGACAAGGGGGGCACCTACTTCGCCACTTTGTCCGAGCTGGTGGTGCCGATCTTCAACACTAACAAGGTCAAGGCCGACGAGGCGCCGCGGAACTGGACCGACTTCCTGGATCCCAAGTGGCGCAACCAGGTCGCGGTGGGTCACCCCGCCTTCAGCGGCACGGTGGGCACCTGGGTGGTGGCCATGAAAAAGCTCTATGGCTGGGAGTATTTTACCAAGCTGGAAAAGAACAAGCCGCTGATCGGGCGTTCCGTGAACGACGCGGTGGGGGTGGTCACCTCCGGGGAGCGCAGCGTGGCCATCGGACCCTCGGGGCTCAGCCAAGTGACGGCGGCGAAGGGCAACCCGGTGGGCATCACCCTGCCCACCGATGGCGCAGTGCTGATCGTCTCGCCCTCCGCCATCATGGCCAATGCGCCGCATCCGAACGCGGCCAAGCTGTTCATGAATTTTCTGTTGGGTCCGGAGATGTCCCGCATCTCTGGTGACGCACGCCGCCTACCCGTGCGGGCCGACGCGCCGGTAAAAGTGGGCAATCAGGACTATGCCGACGTTAAGGTCCTACGCCTGTCCACGGCGGAGATCGTGAGCGACATGCAGGACGCCATCGAGCAGTGGCGTGACACCTTTGGCAGTTGATGGAGAAGCGGGCGTGCTGAAGCTGGCGCTGGAAGGGTTGGGCCGCAGCTTCGGGGCTGCCCATGCGGTGCAGGACGTGAACCTCGCCCTGCGGGACGGCGAGTTCGTGTCGCTGCTCGGTCCTTCAGGCTGCGGCAAGACCACTACGCTGCGCATGATCGCCGGGTTCATCGAGCCGAGTGCCGGGCGTATCGTGATGAACGGACAGGTGCTGAGCCAGCCCGGCCGAGTGGTGCCGCCAGAAAAACGCGGCATGAGCATGATCTTCCAATCCTATGCCATCTGGCCGAACATGACGGTCGGCGAAAACGTCGCCTTCGGCCTGCAGATCCGCAAGCTGCCCAAGGCGGAGGTGACGCGTCGGGTGAAGCAGGTCCTCGGCATCGTCCGTCTCGACCATCTGATCGACCGCTACCCGGCGGAGCTGTCGGGTGGGCAGCAGCAGCGCGTATCCCTGGCCCGTGCCATCGTGATCGAACCGGAGGTGCTGCTGCTGGACGAGCCGCTGTCCAACCTCGATGCCAGTCTGCGTGAGGAGATGCGGTTCGAGATCCGCCGTCTCCATGACGAGTTCCGCATCACCACGGTCTATGTGACGCACGACCAGAGTGAGGCGATGGTGACATCCGACCGGATCGTGGTGATGAACGCCGGGCGCATCGAACAGGTGGACGACCCGCTCAGCCTTTACACCAGGCCAAACACTCGCTTCGTGGCTGGCTTCGTGGGACGCACCAACCTGCTTGATGGGGTGCTCGGCGGCGGGGTAATTCACACGGCTGGAACCACGCTCCCTATTGCTTTGCTTCCCGGTAAAGCGCCTGCAGATGGGCCGGTCACCTTTTCCGTCCGCCCCGGCAGCATCGGGCTGCACGGCACGGCCGGAGATCCGGGCCGGGGCTGGTGGGTGCAGGGGCACGTGACGGAACGGGCTTACCTCGGCGAGTATTGGGACTACTTGGTGCGGCCGGAAGGCAGCGAAGCAAGCTTGCGGGTCACGGCACCACCGACCAAGGTGTTGGCGGTGAATGACCCGGTCTGGCTGGAGATCGACCCGGCGCAAGCAGCCTTGATCCCTGCCTGACACTCGGAAGAAAGGACTACGCATGCCCGAAGGCGCCCTGTCTCGTTTTACTGTAATCGACCTCACCCGCGTGCGTGCGGGCCCGACCTGCGTGCGGCAGTTCGCGGATCACGGGGCGCGGGTGATCAAGGTGGAATCTCCCGGTGCCGATGGCGGTCTGGGTGGCCCGCGATTGGGACCAGATTTCCAGAACCTGCACCGCAATAAGCGCTGCATCACGCTCGACCTCAAGGCGCCCCAGGGCAAGGCGATCCTTTTCGACCTGGTGCGCGGCGCCGACGTGGTGGTGGAGAACTTTCGCCCCGACGTGAAGGACCGCCTCGGCATCGCCTATGCCGACGTGGCCGCGATCAACCCGCGCATCGTTTACGCCTCCATCTCCGGCTTTGGCGAGGACGGGCCATACCGGATGCGCCCGGGCTTCGACCAGATCGCGCAAGGCATGGGCGGCATCATGTCCGTGACCGGCAAGCCCGGCGAAGGGCCGATGCGGGCCGGCATCCCGGTGGCGGATTTGTGCGCCGGGCTGTTCGCAGCACAGGGGATCATGACCGCGCTGCTGGAACGCGAGATCAGCGGACAAGGACAATGGGTGCAGGTGAGCCTACTGGCGGCGCAGATCGCCATGATGGACTTCCAGGCCGCGCGCTTCACCATGGATGGCGAGGTGCCGCAGCAGGCGGGCAACGACCACCCCACCTCCATCCCCACCGGCGTGTTCGCGACGAGCGACGGCTACGTCAACATCGCCGCGGCTGGCGACGTGATTTGGAAGCGGTTGGCGGTGGCGCTGGGCCTTTCGGAGCTGGTGGATGATCCACGCTTCGCGTCCGGCAAGGCACGCTCCGACAACCGCCACGTACTCAATACCCTGCTCACCGAGGTGACGCGCACCCGCAGCTCCGCCGAGTGGGTGGACACGCTGGAGGCGGCCGAGGTGCCGTGCGGGCCGATCTACAGCATGGATCAGGTGTTTGCCGACCCGCAGGTCAAGCACCTGGGCATGGCGCAGACGGTGACACACAAGGAGCTCGGCGAGATCGCGCTGGTGAACCAGGCCATCAAGCTCAGCCGCACCCCGGCCAAGCTGGAAACTGCGATCGGCGCTTTGGGCGCCGACACGGATGCGGTGCTTGCGGAATTGGGGCGAACCCCGGAACAGATCGCTGCACTGCACGAACAAGGAGTCGTTTGATGGATGCTGCTAAGCCGCAGCAGGTCGGTGATGACCTGCTCTATACCGTCGAGGACGGGATCGCCCGTATCGTGTTCAACCGGCCTCAGGCGCGCAACGCCATGCTGTTCAGCATGTATGAGCGCCTGGCCGCCATCTGCGCCGAAATCGAGGAGAACCCTTCCATCCGCGTGCTGATCCTCACGGGAGCCGGGGACAAGGCCTTTGCGTCCGGCACGGACATCTCGCAATTCCGCGCCTTCACTACGGCGCAGGATGCGCTGGACTATGAGTCGCGGATCGATCGCGTGCTGGGCGCCTTGGAAACGGTCCGGGTACCGACTATTGCCGCCATCGTAGGTGCCTGCACCGGGGGCGGCGCCGGCATGGCGGCAGCCTGCGACCTGCGCATCGCCGCGGCCAATCTGCGCTATGGCTTTCCCGTGGCGCGCACGTTGGGCAACTGTCTCAGCATGAACAACTATGCCCGGCTTTATTCCCTGGTCGGCCCGGCCCGGGCCAAGGAGATGGTGTTCACCGCCCGCCTGCTGGAAGCCGACGAAGCGCTGTCGATCGGCCTGGTCAGCGAGATCCTGCCCGACCACGACGCCCTGCACGCCCGTTCCCTGGAGCTGGCCCGGCTGGTCGCCAGCCATGCGCCGCTGACGCTGCGCGCCACCAAGGAAGCGTTCCGCCGCATCAAGCAGCGTTCGCTTGCCGACGGCGACACGGACAAGGACCTGATCCTGTCCTGCTACATGAGCGAGGATTTCCAAGAAGGAATGGACGCCTTTCTCAACAAGCGGAAACCAACCTGGAAAGGACGGTGAGCGGATGTCGCTCGGCGACGACTGGCCGCTGATCGCCCTCGACGACCCAGCCGAAATCAGGGAGGTAAACCAATCCTCTCTGGTTTTGTGAGATGTGCCAATGACGCGCCGGGAGCTTGTATTTCGGGCAACGGTGTTGGCGACGGTCTCCGACAAACCGAGGTTTCAAATCCAGATTTGATAAGCGCCGCTCAAAGCGCTCTAGGCCTTAGCTGCTTGGAGCAGAGACAATCTGAGCAGATCACCAAGACGGCATAGGGGAACGCGACGATGACCGATCACGATAACCGAAGTGATTTGTTCGACAAGGGAATGGCGATGCGTCGCCAGGTCGTGGGTGATGCCCATGTCGATGCCTCTATGCAGGGTGCCAACGCGTTTATGTTGGTAGCGCAGCAGGCGGCGGTGGAACTGGGGTGGGGCTACATCTGGACGAGGCCCGGGCTCGATCCAAAGACGCGCTCGCTGATCAATCTCGGCATGCTGACCGCGTTGAGGGCATCACATGAGTTGAAAGTGCACGTACGCGGAGCAGTGCGAAACGGATGCACTGTGGAGGAAATCCAGGAAGCACTCCTCCAGGCCGCAGTGTATGCGGGAATGCCGGCGGGGTTGGAGGCATTCCGTGCTGCCAACGAGGTTCTCGTGGCCGAAAAACTCGTGCCTGCTCAAGAAACCTCAAAGCAGCCCGGTGGTGATTGAGCAATCCATGATTGCGGCAAGCACCGGTCGCCCATGAAGTATTCACGGGCGACGACGTTCCAGACCGCCGGGTCGGCGGGTTCGAAGACTTGATCTCGGCCCGTAATGCGGCCAACACGCGCTCACCGTTCTTAGCCAGCGCGGAGTGGGCCGCGTAGCCCTGCCTGACCTCGGATTGGTCATCAGGCAGACGCGTTGCGCAAGCTAAAATCTGCCGTTCAGCTCTCCGGTCAGTCGGCGGCGAACATGCGCCGTCCCTTTTTTATAAACTCACTCCTTCTGCACCAACCGCTCTGCAGCAATCGAATACCCTGAGGTCGCCAGAGTGGGAGCCATGCTGGTGAACACGCCGTCACGCCGGATGAGGCCATGGAAGAGGGCGGCCGCGAGATGGGCGAGAAAGGTGACGAACAGCAAGTAGGCCAGCCAGACGTGGGCAATGTGAAACATGCCGTAAAGCGCATCGTTGTGCGGTAGGATCGGCGGTAGCTGTACACCCCGGAATAGCACGATCGGATAGCCGCCAGCCGATTGCATTCCCCAGCCGACCAGCGGCATGGCGATCATCAATCCGTACAGAGCGAGATGTGACGCCTTGGCCCCCAGCTTCTGCCAGTGCGGTAGATCGGCGGGCAGTGGCGGCGCACCATGCCGCAGCCGCACACCGACCCGGAGCACGACCAATACGAGAATGGCGATGCCAAGCGGCCGATGGATCGAGACCAGCGTCCAGTACCGGGGCGAGACGGTGGAGACCATACCGACGCCGATGAACAACATGGCGAGGATCGCGGCCGCCATGCTCCAATGCAATAGGCGCTGCAGGGGGCTGAAGCGCTGCGGGACCGCGCTCATGGCTGGCCTTCCAGCGCCGCGGCTCGGGTGCCCAGGCCGAGTTCCGTCGTGCGGCGGTCGAACGAGTTGGCGTAAGCGGAGGATCGCGCGGGGAGCAGCTTGTCGTCCGAAATCTCGATCCCGGTCGGCAGTATCGTCGGATCGAAATTGATGTCGCGGCAGGGACCGTTCGCCTCGTCCTGTGCGGCGCGGATCACCAGGGTGCCGACGTCGACCTGTTCGCGATCGGCAGGCCAAGCCTTGGTGGCGTCATCGGTCGGGTCGGTGGGGGCGGCGAGGGTGACCACCAGCCGCCAGCGCAGCGGGCCCGCCGCGAGACGCTGCTCGAGGTCGGCGGACAGGAACTCCGGACCGAGCTGCGCCAGTTGCGCTTGTGCCGCGGGCTGCATCGGCGTGGTGGCCTGCATCGACCACCGCACGGCATGGCTGCTCCCGCCCGCGTCGACCAGGCGGAAGGCGTTGAGGCTGTTGTAGCTCTGGTCGGCGAAGCTCGTCGTCCACGGCGCCGTTTTCGCCCACTGATTGAATGGGATCGTTTCGGGATGGGCGGCGATGAAGCGGGCGTTGGCCTGCGGGTCTGGTTTGCCGGTCGCCGGGTTGATGGCTGCCGCGAGCGTGGCTTCATAGAAGGCCTGCGGCGTCGCAACGACGAACACGGGCGAGTTGTTTATCCCGCTGCGCCACTCCTGCCCATCGGGTGTCGTGACCCGGATCGCCATGCTGCGCACGCGTCCGGCGCTGTCGGGGGCGGCCGGGTTGCCCAAGGCGATGGCGAAGCGTCCCGTTACCGGATAGCTGCCGGGCGCGAATACGCGGGCGGTCGAGAGCCGGGTGCCCGCACCGTTGGCGTCCAGCGTGCCGGTGAAACAGACGCCTTTGGAATGATTGCGGCGATGCCCGACCGGATCGCCGCCGCGGTGGCCAAGGGCGTCGACGATACGCTCGGGGGTGAGACGGCTGGGATTGAGCCACCCTGCGGTGTAGGCGAACGCGGCCGCGCTGCCGCCGACGCTCACGCCGATCGCGGCGAGTGCCCCGACCATTTGTTTCAGGCTTGGACCTTGTGGCATGACGTTCTCCGCACGTCGGCGCCTCACAGTGCGGCGCCTGAATCGTCAGACGGCTGGCGACCCGGCTTATTCCCGTTGGCCGAAAATTTTATGAGGAGGGATGGTGCCGAGACTTGAAGACGCCATTCCGGCGCTACGGCGTTATGCCTGGGCGCTGCTCCGCGATCGTAACGCCGCTGACGATCTGGTGCAGGATACCTTGTTGCGCGCCCTGGACCGTATCGGCACCTTGGACCCGGCCGGCGATCTGCGCGCCTGGCTGTTCACCATCATGCATAACCTCAACGCCAATCATTGGCGACGAGCGCGCGTACGCGCGGATATCGCCATCGAGAAGGCGGACGCCGATGCAGCCGTGCCCGCGACCCAGCAGGCGAGCATGGAGATGCACGACGTCCTCCGCGGACTCGATCAGCTTCCGGAAGAGCAACGCCAAATCCTGTTGTTGGTCGCGGTGGAGGGGATGAGCTATGGCGACGTTGCGCAGATCCTTGGACTGCCGATCGGCACCGTGATGTCCCGGCTCAGCCGGGCGCGGGACCGGTTGGGCGCATTCATGAACGGGCAGGAGCGCCCGGCGCTCCGGAGAGTGAAGTGATGAGCCTTGGAGGCCCGATCGGCGACGACGACCTGCACGCCTATGTGGACGATCGTTTGGCGCCGGACCGCCGGCTGCTCGTCGAGCGCCATTTGCGGGAACACCCCGAGGCGAGCGCACGCGTTCGACGCTGGCAGGAAGGTTCCGCCGCGCTGCGCAACGCGCTTGCGGGCCATGCGTCCGAACCGTTTCCTGCCACGCTGACCCCCGCGCATCTGGTCGCGCTCCGGACGCAGCGGCGATCACCGCTGCGGATGGTCGCAGGGATCGCGCTCGCGCTGACGGTCGGCACCGGGGCCGGGTGGTTCTTGCGCGGCGCGTCGGCGCCGGGCGGCCTGGCGGCGCTGGCAATGGAGGCGGCGTCCGGCCACCGCGCTTTCGCCGATAACGGCATGCCGCTGGAATATTCGCCGGATCGGCAGGCCGAACTCGTGAGTTGGACGACCCGGCAGTTCGGTCGTTCCATGCCACCGCCCGACCTCGAAAAATCCGGCTACCACTTGATCGGCGGGCGGATCGCCCTGACCGAGCAGGGTCCCGGTTGCCTTTACCTGTACGACGATCCTGCGGGCACCCGCCTCACGCTGTTGGTCCGCTCGATGCACGAGCGGGATCTCGAGGCCCCGATGCGCCCCGTGGCGCTGAGCGGTGTCAGCGGTTTCGCATGGGCTCGCCATGGCATCGGCTTCAGCCTCGTCGCCGATCAGCGGACGCCGATGCTCCACGACATTTCAGACCAAGTACGGAATGAGATGTCGGGCGACACGTAGAGTTATTGGCCAGGTATTTGAGGTAGCTGGCTGATACGATTCGGTATTACGAACTCGAACGCGCCGGCCACGCTTTCATGGTTTGCGCGACGATGGCGAGCAGTTGCGCACGCTCCGTACCATCGCGCGCGAGAACAGACATCCCCTGTATGAGTGCCATCACCATGCCGGCCAGCGCGGCAGCATCGGTATCTGGCGGCAGAGTTTTAGAGTCGACATCGCGGGCGATCCGGGCGCGGAGCCGGGCCGCGATGCCGGTGCGGATTTCGGCAATCACCTGCTGCACGTCGGCGGAAGCGGACGAGCCGCTCGCGGTTGCGCTGGCAAGAAGGCAGCCCCTTGGGGTCGTCTCCCCGGTGAAAGCGATCGTCGCCGAGATGAGCATGTCGCGGGCGGCGTCATGGGCGGTCTCGGCGCGCTCGAATGCTTGCGCCATTGCCTCGGGATCGCCGGCATAACGACG
>JBPBQE010000294.1:0-28213 GCA_050954595.1 Janthinobacterium lividum
ACATGGGCATCGATACCGGGGCCGCCGGCAGAGCTGACGATGAGAGGGATCTTCCGCTCGGCCGTGGCGCGCAGGATCAGGGTGAGGTCATGCCGGTATGCCTTGCGATCGACGATGGTCTTGCCGAGACCAAGCATGTACGGACCGGGATCGGTCGATCCGGCGTCCACGATCATGATGTCGGGTGAGCGGTCTACCCCGCGTTGGAAGTGCTCGGCCGGGAACCCGTAGCCAAGAATACCGGCCGGGGTGAGGATCTTCCATTCCTGCTGCTCGTCCACGCGTCTGCCACTCCCCTGCCGCCCTGGTTCGCAGGCGATCTCGTGACTTCTATGCGCCGGGCTTTAACGGTCGGACAATCGATCGTGACTACCAGCCCATATCCAAAATCGGTTGGCGACGGTCACCGCACCCTCGACGAAGCGGCAAAGCCAGGCGGTAGTCTGGCCGCCGACATCAGGTTGATTGAGTGACAACAGGGCGGGCGACTGAAACCTCACTTTGCGTCGCGCTCACGAGGATAGATCGGTCTTCAGGGCTGAGCAGCATGAGATTGCAGATCCTTCAGCGCGCAATGCTGCAAGACGTCGATGTGGGTTGCATCGAGCGCCACCGTCGGCGCGCAGCCTGCCTCGAAAGCTTCCTGCCACCGCGTCGCACATAGACACCAGCTGTCACCATGCTTCAGCCCAGGAAAGCCGTACTCGGGTCGAGGTGTGGACAAGTCATTTCCGCGCTCCTGGCTAAACTGCAAGAACTCTGTCGTTACCACCGCGCAAACCGTGTGGTTGCCGCGATCCTGCGATCCGGTGTTGCAGCATCCGTCTCGGAAAAAGCCGGTGAGTGGCTCGGTAGAGCAGGTCTGGAGTACCCCACCCAGCACGTTACGGCTGGGCTGCCGATCGGGTCGGTCGGGAAAGCTTCCCGTTTGATCGAGCGGCATCTCGTTATAGCTCCCACATCAGAGTGTTAGGTATCGTAAGCAAACAAAAATGAGCGGGAAGGCCGGAGTTTCACCACCTTCTCGCCCATATACGCCCTAAAACACCACAGAAAACAAAAGCCTTGTTCGCACGGCGACCTCTATGCGCCGCATCTCGGACTTTAAGCTATTTACCTCGGGTGCTTCAAAGCGAACACGACCAAGCCCGCCGAAATGCGCGTAATTCCGTTTAACCAGACGCCATCAAAAGCGACCCGGACGCCGTAAATGGCACTCAATTTCCAGCACATGGACTTCTCTGCCGCGGTGGAAGCTTAGGGGAAGATAGGCTGATCTCTCAGCGCGTCCGCCGCCGGAAGCGACGCTTTGGTCCATCCCCCGCCCAGTGCAGCGATCAAATTGGCGGTGGACAGCAGAAGGTTCTCTCGGACGGTGAGCGCTGCTTGCTCATCGGTCAGGGCCGTGTTCTGGGCCGTGATCACGGTGGTGTAGGGCTGTGTGCCGGCGCGGTATTGGTTCAGGGCGATCTGGACGCTGCGTCGAGCGAGCGCGACGGCCTCGGCTTCGACGGATGCTTGCTGCTGCAGAATGCGGGTGCTGCTGAGCGCGTCCTCGACTTGCTGGAACGCGGTCAGTACGGTTTGGCGGTAGGTTGCAACTGCTTGGTCGTAGGCGGCCCGAGCGGCGCGGACGGTTGCCGAGCGCGCGCCGCCATCGAACAGCGTTTGCGCGGCCGAGCCGCCGAGCGACCATACGTTGTTGCTGACGGTGAAAAGCTGCGACAGCGGGTTCCCTGCGAGGCCGAGCAGGCCGGACAGCGTCACCTGAGGGTAGTACGCGGCGATCGCCACGCCAATTGCTGCGTTCTGCTGCTCCATGAGGCGCTCGGCCGCGGCAACATCAGGGCGCCGCTCCAGTAGCTCCGACGGAACACCTGCCGGTAGTGGGGGCACGCTGGCCGGTAGATGGCCCGGGCTGATCGTCACCTCCGACGGCGCGTGACCGACCAGGACGGCGATGGCGTGTTCGAGCGAAGCGCGCTGCACCCCCACGTTGATGGCCGCGGCCTGCGCGCCGGCCAGCTGGGTTTGGGCGGTGATCACGTCGCCACGAGCCGCCACGCCCGCATTGTATTGGTCGGTGGTGATCTGCACGGCACGCTGATAATCGGCCACCGTACGGTCGAGCAGCGCTTGCAACTCGTCGGCTGCTCGCAGCGTCAGATAGTCGGTCACGAGCGTCGACTGCAACGACAGCCTTGCATTGGCAAGGTCTGCCGCGCTGGCCTGGGCTGCTGCGACGTCGCTCTGCACTTGCCGGCGGATCCGGCCCCAGAGATCGAGTTCCCAACTCGCGGTGCCCTCGAGTTGGTAGATCGTGGACGCTCTTCCGCCGCCGCCCGATCCGGTCGTCGTAGCCGCGCCCGACGTCGTTGCCAGCGTGCTGCCGCCGGCACCGGTTGCGACCGAGTTTACCGCGTCCAGACTGGAGGATGACAGCACGGTGCTGCCGCCGGAGGTCCCGCGTCGCCGGCTCACGGACGCGGTAGCACCCAACGTCGGGAATAGCTGCGCCCGCGCCTCGGCGACCACTGCGACCGCTTGGCGGAACGCGGCGGCGTCGGCAATGAGGGTCTGGTTGTTGACCTGGACCTCGGCGCAGAGCGAATCCAGCAACGGGTCACCGAAGATGGTCCACCACGCGCCGCGGTCGGCGAGGTCACGGGGAATCGCCGGGCGCCAGCCGTCGAGCTCCTTATAGGTGCTGGTCACGCCCACGGCTTGCGGTCGCACGTAATCCGGCCCGACCTCGCATCCAACAAGCAACAGGCAGGCCGCTAATATCAGTGGTTTCACTCGCCGGGCTCCGCAACGGTGTCGGGAAAGGCACGGCGCCAATGACTGCGCGACCAAAGGCGGAACCGGTCGAGATAAAGATACAGCACGGGCGTCGTGTATAGCGTGAGGAGTTGGCTTACGAGCAGCCCGCCGATGATGGCGATGCCGAGTGGCTTGCGGATCTCGCCGCCCTCCCCCACTGAGACGGCCAGCGGCACGGCGCCGAGCAGCGCGGCGAGCGTGGTCATCAGGATTGGCCGGAACCGGGTGACGCCCGCCTGATAGATTGCATCGCGAGGCGCCTTTCCCTGGTCCCGCTCGGCGTGGAGCGCAAAGTCGATCATCAGGATCGCGTTCTTCTTGACGATGCCGATCAGCAATACGAGGCCGATCAGCGCAATGATGCTGAACTCGGTCCCGGTCAGCAACAGGGCGGCGACGGCACCGACGCCGGCGCTCGGCAGGGTGGAGAGGATCGTGATCGGATGCACCAAGCTCTCGTACAACACGCCCAGCACGATGTAGACCGCCAGCAGCGCGGCGCCGATCAGGACCGGTTCGGAGGCGAGCGAACTCTGGAAGGCTTGTGCCGTGCCGCTGAACGAGCCGTGCAAGGTAGCGGGAGCCCGCAGCTCAGCCATCGCCTGGCTCGTCGCATCTTCCGCGTCGCTCAGCGATTTACCTGGTGCCAAATTGAACGAGATCGTCGAGGATACAAACTGACTCTGGTGGTTGACCGCCAGCGGCGTCTGCCCGGGCGCCCAGCGGGCGATGCTGGCGAGCGGCACTTCGGTCTCCTGCGCAGTGCTGACGGAGGCCCCGGACGAGGACCCACCGTTGCCGGTCGCACCGATGCTGTTCTGCGCAAGGTTGCGGGCCGCATTCGACCCGGTCGCCGCAGCCTGCCCGGTCACGGACACCGTGCCGGACGGCGCGCCCGTGGTCTGGGTCCCGCTCGCCGTACCGCCGGCGGTGCTGATCCGGATGAGGTCGAGCGCGGACGGGTCCTGCGAGAAGCGCGGATCGACTTCCATAATGACGTGATACTGGTTCACGGCGCGGTAGATCGTGCTGACCTGGCGCTGGCCGAACGCATCATAAAGCGCGTTGTTGACCTGCGCCGAGGTGAGCCCGCGCGCGGCCGCGGCCACGCGGTCCACGACGATATCGGTCTCGATTCCGCCTTGGAGCTGATCGAGGTTGACGTCCTGCAACACCGGGTTACGGGCGAGAACCGCCTGTAGCTTGGGTCCCCACTCATAGACGGTCTGTGGGTCATCGCCTTGCAGGGTGAATTGGTATTGCGCGTTGGAGGACCGGCCGCCGACCCGGATGTCCTGCACCGATTGGAGAAACAGGCGGGCGCCCGAGATTTTCCCGAGTTGACCGCGCAATCGGCCGATCACGGCATCGGCGCTGACGCCGCGCTCGGCGATCGGCTTGAGACTGACGAACACGCTGGCGCTGTTGGTTGAGCCGCCCGGCCCGCCACCGCCGCCACCGCCGGTGAACCCGACGACGCTCTGCACAGCCGGGTCCTTCTGCACGATGGCCGCCATCTGCGTCAGCTTCTGGCTCATTGCGGCGAACGAGATGCTTTGGTCGCCCTGGATGTTGCCGATGAGCCGGCCCGTATCCTGCTGCGGGAAGAAGCCCTTGGGAATTACGTAGAGTAGTGCGGCATTAAGCAGGACTGCACCGACCAGCGTCATCGTGACCAGCAGCCCGTGATCGAGCGCCCAGGCGAGCGAGCGAGCGTAGCCCCGCTCGACCCTGGCCAAGAACGTATCCTTCGGGGTGTGCTGCTGTTTTTGCGGCAGGAACAGGGCGCACATCATGGGCGTGACAGTCAGCGAGACGAGCAGCGATACCAGGATAGCCATGGAAAGCGTGACGGCGAACTCCCGCAGCAGCCGGCCTACGATACCACCCATGAGTAGGATCGGCAGGAACACGGCGATCAGCGAGAGGCTGATGGAAAGGACGGTGAACGCCACCTCGCCAGCGCCGTTCAACGCGGCTTGAAAGCGGGGCTCGCCCGCCTCGATGTGCCGCGCCACGTTCTCGACGACGACGATCGCGTCATCGACCACGAAACCGGTGGCGATGGTCAGCGCCATCAGCGACAGATTGTCGAGGCTGTAGCCCAGCAGCCACATACAGGCGAACGTGCCGACGATGCTGATCGGCACCGCGATGGCGGGGATCAGCGTCGATCGCCATTCGCGGAGAAAGGCGAACACCACCAGCGTGACCAGCACGACCGCGATGATCAGCGTCATCTCCGTGTCGTGCAGGCTGGCGCGGATGGTGGGCGTGCGGTCAGCGGCGGGCTGGATTTCAAGATCGGCAGGCATCACCGCCTTGAGCTGCGGCAGGGCGGCGTTCACGCGGGAGACCACGTCGAGGATGTTGGCGCCGGGTTCGCGGAAGATGATGACGAGCACCGCCGGCTGGCCGTTGAACAGCCCGGCGTTGCGGATGTCTTCGACGGAGTCCTCGACGTCGGCGACGTCGGTCAGGCGGACCGGCCGACCATTGCGGTAAGCGACAATCAGCGGGCGGTAGTCGGCGGCCGCCCCTGCCTGGTCATTAGTATCGAGCTGCATGCGCCGGCCGCCGATCTCTACGGTGCCCTTCGGCGCATTGGCGTTGGCCGACGCGAGCGCCGCGCGAACGTCTTCCAAGCCGATGCCGAGATGGTTCAGCGTCAGCGGGTTGAGTTCGACCCGGACGGCAGGCTGTGCGGCGCCGCCGATGATGACCTGGCCGACGCCGCTCAGCTGCGACAGCCGTTGCTGCAGCACGTTGGTGGCGGCGTCGTACATCTGTCCACGGGTGAGCGTCTTGGAGGTGAGACCCAGGATCAGCACCGGTGCGTCGGCCGGATTGACCTTGCGATAAGTGGGATTGCTGCGAAGCGCCGTCGGCAGGTCGGCGCGGGCGGCATTGATGGCCGCCTGGACGTCTCGGGCAGCACCGTTGATGTCGCGGTCAAGACCAAACTGCAAGGTGACCCGGGCCGAGCCGACGGAACTCGAGGAGGTCATCTCGGTCACATCGGCGATCTGGCCGAGATGGCGTTCGAGCGGGCTCGCGACGCTGGTCGCTACCGTTTGCGGCGAGGCACCGGGCAGGCTTGCCTGCACGCTGATGGTCGGAAAATCCACCTGCGGCAGCGGCGAGACCGGTAGCCGCGCATAGGCCAGCAGCCCGGCGAGCACGAGGCCAATCGCCAGCAGCGTCGTCCCTACCGGACGCCGGATGAAGGGGGCGGCCGGGTTCACTCGGCAACCGGTGCCGCGTCGCCGGCCCGGACCTTCTCCGGATGCCGCTTGCCCAAGCGCACCGCCAGCCGGTCGAACAGCAAGTAGATCACCGGCGTGGTGAACAGCGTCAGCACTTGGCTGACGATGAGGCCGCCGACGATCGCCAGCCCTAGCGGCCGGCGCAGCTCCGCCCCGGTGCCAGTGCTCAGCATCAGCGGCACGGCGCCGAGCAGGGCCGCCATCGTCGTCATCAGGATCGGGCGCAGGCGCAGCATGCTCGCCTGATGGATCGCCTCGCGTGGCGGCTTGCCTTCGTCACGCTCCGCCTCGAGCGCGAAGTCGACCATCATGATCGCGTTCTTCTTCACGATGCCGATCAGCAACACGATGCCGATGATGCCGATGATGTCGAGGTCGTGCCCAGTGACCCATAGCAGGATCAGCGCCCCGATCCCCGCCGAGGGCAGCGTGGAAAGAATCGTCAGCGGATGGACAAAGCTCTCGTACAGCACGCCCAGCACGATATACATCGTGGCCACGGCCGCGAGCAGCAGGAACAACTCGTTGGAAAGCGAGGCTTGGAAGGCCGCCGCCGCACCCTGAAACGCGACCACGAAGCTCTTCGGCAAGCCGACGGCCGCTTCCTCACGCTCCACGGCGGCAAGTGCCGCACCGAGCGAGGAGCCGGGCGCGATGTCGAAGCTGACGCTGGCCGCCGGGAACTGGCCCAGATGCGAGATGAGCAACGGCCCCGGATGCTCGTCGACATGCACGATCGCCGAGAGCGGCACCTGACCATTGGTCGCGACCGCCGAGGGCAAATAGATCGCCGACAGCCCGGCTGGGCCCTGCTCGCGCACGCTCGGGTCCGCCTCGAGAATGACCCGATACTGGTTCTGCTGGGTGTAGATGGTCGAGACGATCCGCTGGCCGAATGCGTCGTAGAGCGCGTTGTCCACGGTCGCGGGCGTGATGCCGAAGCGGGCGGCGGTGGCCCGGTCGATCACAAGGGAAAGAGTTGTCCCGTTCGGGGCAAGGTCACTCGTCGCATGCACCAGTTCCGGCGCGGCCTGGAGCCGGTCTACCAGCTTCGGCACCCAGATGCCGAGCTGCGAAGCATCTGGGTTCTCGAGCACGATCCGGTATTGCCCACGACCGACCGTGGCGTCGACCGAGAGGTCCTGCACCGGCTGCAGAAACAGCGAGGTGCCGGGCGGCATCTTCGCAGTCTCAGCCTCGATGCGGGCGATCACCGCTTGCACCCCGCCCCGCTCGCCCTGTGGCTTGAGGTTGATGAGGAAGCGGCCGCTGTTCGGGGTCTGGTTGGTGCCGTCCACGCCGATGAAGCTGGTCAGGCTATCGACGGCCGGGTCCTTGAGGATGAGGTCGGCGAGCTGCTGCTGGCGTTCCGAGGTAGCGGCGAACGAGGTGTCCTGCGGCCCGATCGAGATGCCCTGTATGGCGCCAGTATCTTGGACTGGGAAGAACCCTTTGGGAATCGCCACGTAGAGGAAGGCGGTCACCCCCACCGTGGCGAAAAAGAAGGCGAGCGTCAGCCAGGGGTGGTCCAGCACGCGATCCAGCGCCGCGCCGTACCGGTCGGTCATGCGGTCGAATAGGCTTCGGCGCTTCGGCGTCTCGCCTTTGGCCCGCAACAGCCGGGCGCACATCATCGGCACCAAGGTGAGCGAGACGACGGCCGAGATCACGATGGTGACCGCCAGCGTCACCGCGAACTCGTGAAATAGCCGGCCGACGACGTCGCCCATGAATAGCAGCGGGATCAACACCGCGAGCAGCGACACGGTGAGCGAGATGATGGTGAAGCCGATCTGGGCGGAGCCTTTGAGCGCCGCCTGCATCGGGCGCTCGCCCATTTCGATGAAGCGGGCGATGTTCTCGATCATGACGATCGCGTCGTCCACCACGAAGCCGGTGGCGATGGTGAGCGCCATGAGCGAAAGATTGTCGAGGCTGAACCCGAGTAGGTACATCGCCGCGAGCGTGCCCACGAGGGAGAGCGGGACGGAGAGGCTCGGGATGATCGTGGCCGGGACGTTGCGCAGGAACAGAAAGATCACCAGGACCACGAGGGCGACGGCGAGGCCGAGCTCGAATTCGACGTCGCTGACCGAGGCGCGGATCGTGCCGGTCCGGTCGGTCAAAACCTGGACATCGAGTGCGGCAGGCAGTGTGCTCTGCAGCCGGGGCAGCATGGCTTTGATGCCGTCGACCACCTGAATCACGTTGGCGCCGGGCTGCCGCTGCACGTTGAGGATGACGGCGGGCGTGCGATTTGCCCAAGCGGCGAGATAAACGTCCTGCGGTGCGCGCAGGACTTTGCCCACATCGGAAAGCTTCACCGCGGCGCCGTTGCGGTAGGCGAGCACCAGGTTGCCCCATTCCGGCACGGTCGTGATCTGGTCGTTGGCGTTGATCGTGGACGCGCGCTGCGGGCCGTCGAACCCGCCTTTTGGCGTGTTGACGTTCTGGGTGGTGACCGTCGTGCGGACGTCGTCGATCGAAAGTCCATGCGCCGCAAGCGCACGCGGATCGAGCTGCAAACGGATCGCCGGGCGCTGGCCTCCACTGATGCTGACGAGGCCCACGCCGGGTTGCTGCGAGATCTTTTGCGCGAGCCTCGTGTCGGTCAGGTCCTCCACGTCGGTGAGCGGGAGGGTTTTGGAGGTGACGGCGAGCGTCAGCACCGGCGCGTCGGCTGGATTGACCTTGGCGTAGATCGGCGGGGCCGGCAGATCGCTCGGCAGCAGGTTGGACCCGGCGTTGATGGCCGCCTGCACCTCCTGCTCGGCGATGTCGATGTTGAGGTCGAGGGTGAACTGCAGCGTGATGACGGAGGCGCCAGCGGAGCTGCCGCTCGTCATCTCGTTTAGCCCCGGCATCTGGCCGAACTGCTTCTCAAGCGGCCCGGTGACTGCGGACGCCATCACCTCCGGGCTCGCGCCGGGGTAGAAGGTCTGCACCTGGATCGTCGGGTAGTCGACCACCGGCAGCGCGGAGAGCGGCAGCTTCCCGTAAGCGATGACGCCGACGAGCAGGATTGCCGCCATCAGCAGGGAGGTGCCAACCGGCCGGAGGACGAACAGCCGTGACGGGTTCATTGCCGGCGCCGCTGCCTCCGCTGGCCGCTTTGCTCGTCGGCCGCAGTCGGCGCAGCGCCGGGTGGCGGCGGGACCGTCACTTTAGCGCCGTCGCGGAGCCGGTCGGCGCCGTCAGTGACCACCCGGTCACCCTCATGCAGCCCATCCATGACCGCGACGTTCAGGCCGTCCGTGGGGCCGAGCGTCACCTTTTGGACGTGCACCTCGTTATCGGCGCCGATCAGATAGACAAAGGTCCCTGGCTCGCCCCGTTGCACGGCGGTGGTCGGGATCGCCAGCTGGTTTTGCAGCGTGTCGACCAGCAGCTTGGCATTGACAAACTGGTTAGGGAACAGCAGCTCGTCCGGGTTGGCGAACATCGACCGCAGCTTGACCGTGCCGGTCGAGACGTCGACCTGGACATCGACGCTGGCGAGCGCGCCGTCCTCGAGCTTATGTTGGTCGGCCCGATCCCACGCTTCGGTCGGCACCGGCTTTCCGGTGTTGATCGCCTTCTGCACGGCCGGAATCTCGTCCTCCGGCAGCGCATAGACAACGCTGATCGGCTGGATCTGCGCCACCACCACGAGGCCCGTGGCATCGCCGGGTTGCACGTAGTTGCCGAGATCGACCTGACGCAAGCCGACTTTGCCGGTGATGGGGGAGACGATGTGGCAGTAGGCGAGGTTGAGTTGTGCGCTGTCCACCGCCGCCTGATCGACCGCGATCGTGCCCTGGTACTGCCGAACCAACGCCGCTTGCGTGTCCACCTGCTGGCGGGCGACGCTGTCCTGGGCGAGTAGGGTGCGGTAGCGGGTCAGGTCGAGTTGCGCATTTTTGAGCTGCGCCTGATCGCGGGCCAGAGCGCCCTGAGCATTGGACAAGGCGACCTGATAGGGCCGTGGGTCAATCTGAAGCAGGAAGTCGCCTTTTTGAACCTTCTGGCCCTCGGTGAAGCCGATCTGGACGATCTTGCCCGCGATCTGGGTCTTGACCGTGACGGTCGCGAGCGAGGTCACGGTGCCGAGCGCGTTGAAAAGCACACGGATGTTTTGTCGTCCTGCAGCCGCAGCACCCACGGATTGCGGCGGCGGACCACCGCGACGGGCTGGCTGGTGTGCGCGGTTCCAAGCTTGCCAGCCATACCAGCCGCCAACGACGAACAACCCAAAGATGATGAGAGTAATCAGCGAGCGGACGAACCGCCGGCGGGGCCGAACGACGCTGTGCATCTCGCCGTACGATCGGCCCGTCTGGTCGTCCATGTCTTTTTAACCTCAGCCGGCCTCCGGACAATGCCGGGTGCCATGCAAGCCAGTTACGGTCATCAGCCATAAAACTCGCACAGAATCATCGCCAAACGGTTAACGCGCCGGGCTGACCGGCGCTGATCAACCCGCCAGGCGCGTAAGCTCAGGGCATCCTTGATTTCGTTTCGCTGATAGACACCAACATCTTCGATGATGACGTAGGGCACCTTGGCCCTGATCAGCGCCTCCTCCAGCCCACGCAACAAGAAGTTCGAGCGTTAAAGCGCCGCCAGGTCCTGCAACGGCAACCCCTCAATTGCGCGACGGCGGATCTCGCCGCATGTACCGCGTCATCTATTCACGCCTGTGTCAGCAGTCCCTGCATCACAGCTCGGGGATGCGGTCCGCACCCTGAACAATACATTTTGGCTATCTTGGCCTTGGACCGGCTGTAAGTGTCTGTCCAAGATCAATCTGTTCAACCTGAGCAGCTTTTCGGCGTCGGAACAGATGATTTGGCGGCAGGCGTATCAGGCGATACCGAAGATTGCTTCGGACGTGATGGCTCCCTCAGGAAAGCAAGCCGTTCAAAGTCACAAGAATGATCTTGGACGGACACTAAGGCTCGCATGAGGCGGGGGAATGATGACTGAAGGCGCCCGCGATCAAGCTACAGCGTGAGATGTTGGCGCACCGTCTCGGCCGTCATCTGGCCGGTCGCGATGCCGGCAACGACCCGGCCCTTCTCCATAACGTAGGCGCGGTCGCTGAGGGCCAGGATCGTGTCCAGGTTCTGCTCGACGAACAGGATGGTCATGCCGAGTTCGCGGCAGAACGAACGAAGCGCGTCGCAGATCAGCTGGACGATCGACGGTTGGACGCCTTCGGACGGCTCGTCGAGCAGCATGAGCACCGGGTTGCCGATCAGCGCTCGGCCGATGGCGAGTTGCTGTTGCTCGCCGCCGGACATCGTGCCCGCGATCTGGCGGCGACGTTCCGCCAGGCGGGGGAAGGAGGAAAACACCAGCTCGGGCAGCTTCTTGCCGCCGGGTCCGCCGATGAGGCGGCCGACGGCGAGGTTCTCGTCGACCGTCATGCGTGGGAACACGTGTCGACCTTGGGGAATATAGCCGATTCCGAGCCGCGCCCGTCGATCGGCCGACAGCGCGGTCACGTCGCGCCCCGCCAGGCGGACCGATCCGCTCGCGGCTTTCAGCAAGCCGATCAGGCATCGCATGGTGGTCGATTTGCCGACGCCGTTGCGCCCGATGAGGCTGACGATCTCGCCGCGGCCGACGCTGAGATCGACCCCTTGCAGGATTGGAGTCTCGCCGTAGCGCGCCCACAGGCCGGAAACGTCCAGGATCGGCTCAGTGCTCATGGCCACGCCCCAAATAAATCTCGGCGACGCTGGGATCGGTGATGATCGTCTCGATCGGACCGCGCGCGAACACGCGACCGTAATGCAGCACCGTCACAAGGCGGGCAATCTGGCGCACGAACGCCATGTCGTGCTCGACCACCAGCATGGTCATGCCCTCCTGGTTCAGGCGCAGGATCAGTTCGCCGGTCTGGAACGTCTCCTCCGGCGACATGCCGGCTGTCGGCTCATCAAGCAGCAGCAGCTTCGGCTTGAGCGCCAGCGCCATGCCGATCTCCAGCCATTGCTGCTGACCGTGCGACAACTGGCCCGCCAGCTTGCGGGCATCGGCGGTGAGGTTCAGCAGGGTTAGCAGCCGATCGGCTTCGTCGGCGAGATGTGCCTTGGGCACGTGGTGCTGCAGCGCGATCCGCACGTTCTGCTGCACCGGCAGCTCACGGAACACCGACGGGTTCTGCAGCTTGATGCTCATGCCGCGCTTGACCCGCTGATATGGCTGTTCGGCGGTAATGTCAGCGCCGTCGAAGCCGATGCGCCCGGCCGTTGGCGGATACGTCCCCACGACTAGGCGGAACAAGGTACTCTTGCCCGCCCCGTTCGGGCCGATCAGGCAATGGATCTCGCCCGGTGCGACGTCCAGCGACACGTCCGAGACCGCCGTCAAGCCGCCAAACGACTTCGACGCGCCGGCGATCGACAACAGAGGGCTCACGCTCCTTCGCCCGCCGGTGCCGCGATCGGCGTTGCCGAACGGCGGCGCCGCGCTGGCCAGCCCAGAAGACGGACCAAGCCGATGACGAAGCCCTCGGGCACGTACATCACCGTAAGCAACAGGAGCAGACCGGTCAGCACCAGGGCCGCCTGCTGACTGTAGACCGTCAGCAGCTGATAGCCGAACAGGAACACGAAGGTGCCGACCAGCGTCGCCGTGAGGTCCTGCCGGCCGGAGAACGACACCCAGACGATCGGCATCGCCGCCGCCGGCAGGCCGATGCTGGACGGGGTAATGAACTGGCCCCAAGCGGTGTAGAGCGCGCCACTCAGCCCGGCCAGTGCGCTGCCGATACAGAACGTCGCCAGCCGATACTTCCGCACGTCGTAGCCGAGCAACTCGGCCCGCTGCTCGTCCTCCCGGATGGCGACGACGACGTTGCCGAACCGGGAATTCACCAGCATGCGCAGGCCGAGATAAACGACGAGCAGCAAACCGATCATTAGGAAATAGAGCGGGACGCCATCGAAGGTCAGCGTCCCCCCGTTCCAGGGCATGTTCAGCGCCTTCATGCCCTTCATGCCGTTGAAACCGTTCAGCCGGGCCCTCCCGATCCGCCATTCCGGCCCCGCCGTCTGGCCGATGAAGAAGGCGAGCACCAACGACGCCGCGAGCGTCACGATGCCGAAGAACACGCCGCCGACCCGGCCCCAGATCATGAAGTAGCCCAACGCCGCCGCCGCGATCGCTGCCAACAGCACGGCGAGGGCCAGCGCCTCGAAGCTGGTCCAGCCGCGACCGCCGAGGTTGATGGCGATCACGCCATAGGCATAGCCGCTGATGCCGAAGAAGAAGGTCTGCCCGAACGACATGATGCCGCCATAGCCCCACATCAGGCAGAGGCCGAGCGCCATGAAGATCCAGATCAGGAAATAGGCGGCGTTGCCGACATCATACGGGGTAGCCACCAGCGGATAGGCCAGCGCCAGAGCCAGCGCCACGACGAAGCCGGTCCAGAACCGGGGACCGTTGCCCAGTGTCTGCGGGCCGTTGAGCAGTTTGAGCATCTGGCCCCCTTCAGCGCAGCCGCTTGTTGACCCAGCCCGTGATCCCGTCCGGCAGGACGCGGATCACGAGGATGACGGCGACCAGCATGCCGATCTGGCCGACTACTTGTCCGTGCCAGCCATTCAGCCCGGTCCGGATGATTGCCAGCAGCACGCCGGCCGGCGCGGTGCCGAGCAGGACGTTGGCACCGCCGATCACCACGGTGACAAAGCTCTCGACGACGAAGCTCGAGCCCATGGTCGGGATCAGGCTCATCGTTGGCGCATACAAGCCGCCGCATAGCCCGGCGAGCCCGGTGCCGAGCCCGAAGCTCAGCGCATAAATCCAATTGATTCGCACGCCGAGCGCCCGGGCCATGTGCGCATGCTGCATGGTCGCGCGCGCCAGGATGCCGAACGAGGTGCGCATGAACACGAAATAGACGAAAGCCAGCACCAGCACCGATGCCGCGAATAATTCAATGCGGTAGGTCGAGAACGAATAGTCGCCCACGGTGAAGCTGCCCGGCGGCGTGCCGATACCCTGCAGCGTGGAGCCCAGCACCAGCACCGTGCCCTGGGTGACGATCAGGCTCAGCCCCCAGGTCGCCAACAGCGTGTCGGCCGGGCGGTCGTAGAAACGGCGCACGATCAACAGTTCGACCAGCACGCCGGCCAACCCGGCTGCCCCCGCGCCGCAGAGTTGCGCCAGCACGAGCGGGAGGCCGAGCCGGCTCATGCCGACGGTCACGTAGGCGCCGCACATGATGAACTCACCATGCGCCATGTTGATGACGCCCATCATGCCGAACACGATGGCCAGCCCGGCCGAGGCCAGGATCAGGAACGCGAAGACGTCCGCGAACTCGTAGAGATAGGAGAACAGATCGCCTGCCATCGTCGGCCTCCCCGCCCCGGACCTATTTCTGCGGCAGATTGTCTGGGCTGTACTGTTCCTGCGGATTGTCCTTGGTCAGGTCGCAACCGATCTGCGTCAGCCAATAGGGCTGGATCACCCCGAAATCCTGCTCGATATGGACGTCGTGCTTATCGTCCACCGAGAGCAGATACATGTGATGGCTCATGTGCTGGTTCTTCGGGTCCAGGCAGATACGGCCTTCCGGCGCATCGACGCACATGGTGCCGTCTGAGATCGCTTTGCGCAGATCGGCCAACTTGGTGGAGTGCGCCTTCTCCGCCATCGCCTTGTAGAGATACAGCGCGACGTAGGCGTTGTACCCCATGTCGTTGATGTAGGGCTCGTTCGGATACATCGCGTGCCAGCGCTTCTTGAAGTCCTCTGCCGGCGGTGTGTTCAGCTCCTCGAACCAGTTGGCCGCCGCATGCATGTTGCTCAGTGCCGGCGGCTTGAACCGCTTGTGCTCGAAGCCGAGCATGATCTTGATGGAGGAGGCCATCGGTAGGTTCAGCTTGGCCGCCGCTGCCTGTTCGAAAAAGCTGTCCTGCGCATCGCCGACGTTGATCGTCAGCAGCCAGTCCGGCTTGACCTTCTGGATATTCTGGATCGTCTGCGCGAACTGGCTGACGCCGAGCGGGATGAACTCCTCGCCGACGACGGTGCCCTTCACGTCGGGCTGCTTGAGGATGCTGCGGTTCCATTCGGCCGAAAGCTGGCCGAAATTATAGTCGGCTGCGATCACGTACGATTTGGGTCCGAACTTCTTCACCATGTACGGGATCAGAGTGGAGAATTGCTGCTCCGGGATGGCGCCGACTGAGAACTCGTTGGCGTCGCAAACGCCGCCTTCATACTGGTTGGTGTAGAAGTACGGCGTGTCGCCCTTGTCGACGATCGGGCGGATGGCTTCGCGCGAGGCCGAGGTGATGCCGCCGATCAGCACGTCCACCTTGTCGCGATCGATCAGCCGGCGGGCGAATTCCTGGTAGCGGGCATTGTCGCCCTGCGGGTCCAGATGCGTCAGCGCCAGCGGCCGGCCGAGCACGCCGCCCGCCTTGTTGATCTCGTCCACGGCCAGCAGGGAGCCGTGCAGCTTGGGCAAGCCGATCGCGGCAAGGTCACCGGAGATATCCTCGATCAGCCCGACCTTGATCGGGTCTGCTGCCAGTGCGGCCGAGATGCACAGCAGCGACGCTACCGCACCGAGTAAGGCTGATCTTAGTGTCATCGGATTTCCTTTTTGGAAGAGGGCGGGATCAGGCTGTGAGGTATTTCTTCAGGATCGAGGCGCCCATCGTGTATTTCGGGTCCACCATGTTGCCGAGGCGGATGCGGCCGGCCTGGCTCAGCAGCATGTACGCATCCAACTCGTCGAAGCCGTAATCGGCCGCCATCCAGCGGCACAGCTCACGGTAGGCGATGCGCGCCGCGTCCTCCAACGGTCGGGCGCTGCCGATCGTCATCAGCACGTTCTCGTTCTCCAGCCGGGGCCAGGCGAAGCTCCAGTTCTTGATGAGATCGACCTGCAGCCGCACCGTCGCCCGTTGCTCGACGGCCACGCCGGTCAACTCGCCATCGCCCTGCGTCGCATGGCAGTCGCCGACGTAGAGAAAGGCACCGGCATGCTTGACCGGCAGATAGATGATCGCGCCGGGCGCCACGTCCGGCAGGTCCATGTTGCCGCCGTAATAGTCGGGCACCAGTGAGGAGATCGCCTCGATCTCCGGCGAGACGCCGATGGTGCCAATGAATGGTTCGTAGGGCAGCACGATCTTGTCGCTGAAATGCACGCCGGCGGCATCGATCCGCATGCGCTTGACCTTCTCCGGCAGCGGTTTGTTCAGCAGCGCGGTGGCGTCGGTGCCAACCAGGCCGCCAAACTCCGGGATCAGCGCAGTGGTCCCGTATTCGCCGCGCGTCTCGACCGAATGGATCATTACAGCCAAACAGTCGCCCTTTTCCGCGCCCTCGACGTGGAACGGGCCGTTCTGGGGATTGAGGAACGGGTGATTCAGCTTCTCGCTCGGCTTGTCCTGTTCGGAGGTGATGGCGCCGCTGAAGGCGTCCTCCGTATCGACGACGAGCAGATCACCGGGCGCGACGGTCAGGACCGGTTTGGCATAGGGACCGTAGACGAAATGGTGCTTGCCCTGCTCCGCATCCGTGATGCGGTGCTCGCGCCCCGGTTTACCGGCGGCGACGCCGCGCCGGGCCATGATCGAGGTACTGAACCAGTCGGGTGCCGACATGAGAGATGCTCCGGGTCAGGCGAACGGACGGCGGAGATGCCAGTCCGTCGCGCGTTGGAAGGCGGCGCCGGCTTGGCAGAGCATGGCTTCGCCGAGATGCCGGCCGTAGAGCTGCATCGTGATGGGCGCGCCCGCGGTGTCGAAGGCTGCCGGAAAGGTGATGGTCGGTCCGCCGGTGAGGTCGGCCGGGATGGTGAAGCGAAGGTAGTCGGAGAAGTCGCCGCCGGCCCGCTCCAGCCAGGACGCGACCGTCGGAACCCGCGTCGGCAAGGTCGGCATCATGATCAGGTCAACCTCGTCGAACAGGGCCGTCATTCGCGACTGGAACGTCACGCGCGAGATGTTGGCGCCGGCCAGGTCCGGCGCGGTCGCCTTCTGACCGAACTCGATGAAGTTGGAGAGATTATCGCCGTATTCGTCCTTGCGCGACGGGTGCGTCTCCCGGTGTGCCCAGGCCGTCTCGGCGGCGCACAGCAGGCCCCAGTGACCGACGGCCTCGCGCCAGTCGGGGAACTCGATCGGCCGCAACCGTGCGCCCAGCTGGGCGAGGACGGCAGCTGTCGCCTCCCAGGCCGCCGCCACCTCGTCGTCCAACTCAAAGGTCACGAACTCGCGTGGCAGCCCTATGACGAGGTTACCGATGCTGCGCTCGCAGGCAGCCAGGTAGTCGGGTACCGGCGCGTGCAGCGCCGTCGGGTCGTTCGCGTCCGGCCCGGCGATCGCGGCCAGCATGATCGCTGCATCAACAGCCGAGCGCGTCATCGGGCCGACATGGTCCAGCGTGTCGGCCAGCGGGAACACTCCGTAGCGGCTGACCCGGCCCCAGGTCGGCTTCAGCCCGGTGATGCCGTTCGCCGCCGAGGGCAGCCGGATCGAGCCGCCCGTGTCCGACCCCAACGTTCCGAACGCCAGCCCGGCCGCCGACGCCACGCCCGAGCCGGAAGAGGACGAGCCAGACCAATAATCCGCGCCCCAAGGATTGAGCGGCGCGCTGACCGACGGATGATGGTCAGCAAAGGCTTGCTCAGTCGTTTTCAGCTTGCCGAGCACGACGGCACCGGCCGCTTCGAGCCGCTCCGTCACCGTGGCGCTGAAACTCGGCCGGAAGTCGCGATGAATGGCCGTCCCGGCCGTGGTCTCGACGAAGTCGGTGTAGATGATGTCCTTCAGCGCGATTGGAACACCGTGCAGCGGTCCGCGCCAGAGGCCCTGATCGATCTCGCGGGCGGCCTGCTCCGCCCGCGCCAGCGCCCGCTCGGGCGTGACCGCCACGTAAGCGCCGCTCGACATCGTCCGCTCCTCGATCCGCGCCAGCATGTGACGCGTCACGTCCACGGGCGAAATCGCCTGGCGCTTGATCTCTTCCGACAGGCTGACGATTGATTTGTAATGCACGTGCGGCTTCTCCGCTCACATTCCGACGCCGACCACGTTGGTAGTAAGCAGACAGTCTGTCTCGGCTGCGTTCGCCAAAGTTATGGACTGGCTTCGCCAGCGGCACCTCCGTGCAGCAACGACCGTGGAACGGCACCATACTGGCTTCTGAACGCCCGGGCGAAGTGCGACAGGTCGTTGAAGCCCGACCGCATCGCCGCCTCGCTGACGGTGGCGACGCGGCGCTCCCGCAGCAACCGGTTCGCATGTTCCAGCCGCTGCCGCCACAGCCAGCGCATCGCGGTGGTGCCATCGGCAGCGAATACCCGGCACAGCGTGCGGCTGGAGACGCCCGCCTCTTGGACGAGTTGGGCGAAGTCGAACTCGGGATCGTCCACCCGGCGCAGCAGGATGGCCTTGGCGCGGGCAAGCAGGTCCTGATGGCCGATGCTACGCTGCCCTTTGACCAAGCCGAACTCGAGCGCCGCCGCCAGCGAGTCCGCCAGCGACGTTCCCAGCCGTTGCAGCCCGTCGCCTTCCGACCCGGTCGCGAGCCGCACCGTCGCGTTGAGCACCGTGCTGATCAGCGAGGCACAGGGCTCGTCGGCGCTCAGCGTCCGAGCCGCGATCTGGTTGGAGGCCGGGATGCGCGACGTCAGTGTCCGACGGGGCACCTGCGCGATCAGCATCCGGGTGTCATCCTCGAACACCCAGGTGAAAGGGTGGCCGGAATCGTAGACGACGACATCGCCGGGTCCCGGCCGGGCGCAACGCTCGCCTTGTCGAAGTTGCCCATGCCCGGCGACCATCAGCGCCACGAAGAAGTTCTCGTTTGGCCGACTATGGAGCAGCTTCTGCGTACGATCGTTGCGCATCGGGGAAAAGTGCAGATCGCTGACCTGCAGCCGCCCGGCGTCGATCCGGCGAAGGCGGGCTGAAAAAGGACGCTCGGTCGAGCCCGGTATGCTCTCGACCGGACTCAGGAACGCACAGATTGTTTCGTTCCAGTAGCTGAATCGGTGTGCAGGTGACAGACTGGCGGTGTCGTAGCACTCCACTCCGGGCCTGCTCTTCTTTTTTGTCGACGACGGATCGATGGTCAATGCCGCCTCCACGGGTCAGCATCGATTATGCAAGCCACATACCAGCTTTGCCAGCGTCGAATCTTTAGTGCGCAACCTTCAACAGCATGAGCGGCCGTTGCACTAGAGATGAGGCGATAAATCAAATCCGGCAGCTTGCATTTGCTAACAAAGAACGTCTGCTTTCCCAGTCCGTCAGCTCTACAGCAGACTGTCTGCAAAGGGCCAACCTGTCTGTTGCCACTTCTACACGGGATGGATAATGAATTTGGGTCATGCCCGGTGCCGTGAAGACAGCAGCAATGGCCAGTATGCCGCGATGGTCTGTCGCCAGGTCGGCAGGCAAACTGTTTGTCACGCGCTTTAAGGTGCTCCTCACTTGCGCCGTGTTGGCCGCGGTTCCCTCTCAGGCACAGCCGGCGCGCACCGTATGGGCCTGGGAGCGACCAGAGATCCTGGACACGCTGCCTGCCGATGTCGGCATCGCCGCCGTGATCGGCTTCATCCGGCTGCGTGGCGACGCGATCGTGGTGCGGCGCGGGCGGCGTTTCCCGCTGGTGGTGGCGCTGGGTCGTCCGCCGCCGATCGCCGTGGTGCATATCGAGTTGGACCAGAGCCGTCCGCTCGAGTGGAGCCCGGCGCTGGCCGACCAAGTTGTGGGTGCAGCACTGGCTTTCACCCGCGGCGCGCTACAAGTGCAGGTGGACATGGAAGTCCGCACCAGCCAGCGCGCCGCTCTGCTCGACGTGCTGCGAGGCGTTCGTGCCGGGTTGGCCGCTGGCACCACCCTGTCGATGACCGCGCTGGCGTCCTGGTGCGAGAACGAGGCCTGGCTGGATGCGGCGCCGGTGGACGAGATCGTGCCCATGCTGTTTCGCATGGGTCCCGGCGGCTACCGGTTGCGGGCCAAGCTGGCGGCGGGTGGCGACTTCACCGATCGGCGCTGCCGCAACGTCGTGGGAATCGCGACGGACACGCCGGTTGTCGTGCCGCCGGGCCGTCGCGTGTATATCTTCAATCCGCAACCGTGGGATGCGGCCGCGATCGCGGCCCTTCCACCAGGATAAGCGTATGGTCTTCCGGTTCTGCTCCGTGCTCCTCGTCGCCTGCGCCATGATCCTTGTGGGCAGCCCAGTGCGCGCTTCCACGGACGGCAATGTCAACGACTGGAGCCTGAATGAACTGGGTGGATCGGCGGCCGACCGGCACCTGCTGCAATCCGGCGCGCCCGGCGTGCTGCTGGCCAGTTCCCCCGCCAGCTTGCTGTTTGTCGGCTGGCGGCGCCTGCATGGGCAGGCGGTGAGCGACGAGGCCATGGCGGCGCTGGCGGTTCCGTGCTGCGGCACCATCGGCTACGGCCCGACCGACGCTGTGACTCCCTGGCTGAACGCGCGCAAGGTCGTGCCGAGCGCCCCCGCCCTGACAAGCATCGACACGGAACGTCCTGGTCCCGACCAAACCAGCGAGCCCAACTGCTTGGACGACGCCTTTCGCACCGCGGCGCGCACCTTGGCGGATCGGGCCGGAGCCTATGGTGCAGCTTCGCCGGAGGTTGGCGCCTGGCTGGACGGGCAGGATGCTGTGTTCCGCGCCTGTGCCAAGCCGGTTGCGGCACTGCCGGCCTTGCCGAACGCCGCTCCGGCCTGGCTGGCAGCCGACCACCGCTACCAGGAAGCGGCCTTGGCCTTCTACGGGGCGAACTACCCGGCGGCAGCGGTGGCATTCGAGGCGATCGCCGCCGATGCCGGGTCACCCTGGCAGACGATGGCGCCCTATCTGCGGGTGCGGGCGTTGCTGCGCCGGGGCCTGGCCTCCAAGGCTGCGCCGGACCTGGCGGCGGCGCGGGCGGCGGCGGCGGCCATCCCACCCGGCGCCGTCCTGCACGAGGCGGCGGTCAGCCTGGGCAACATGGCACAGCTGCGCGGCGATCCCGCTGCCGCGTCCGCTCGTCTGACCATGGACCTGGCCCAGCCCACGCTGACCGGACAAGCAGCCGTGGACCTGAAGGACTTGCAGTCCCTCGGCGCCGGGGTGCCGGCCCCGGAGTTCCTGGACTGGATCAACACATTCAAGACCGGGGCCGGCGCCCCACCCATGGCACCCGACGATCGCGGTACACCCTTGGAACGCGCCCGGGCGGCGGATGCACGCCGCGCCGGTGCCCTGGCGCATGCGCGCAACCGCTACGCCGCCACTCAGGACGTCGCCTGGCTGCTGGCCAGTCTAGCGCTCAGCCAGCCGGACGATCCTGCCTCCGTCACCGAGTTGCAGGCTGCCGCGGCACTGGATCCCGGCGCCCCGGCCTACCTGACCGCCCTGTACCATCGCGTCCGTCTAACAGTCGCGACCGCCGACCCGGATGCAATCCGTGCCCTGCTCGATCCCGTGCTGGCCCGCACGGACCTGATTGGCACCAGTCGCAACCTGTTCCTGGCAGAACGGATGCTGGTTGCCACGGATACCGGCGAGGTAGCCCGCTTTGCCCTGCGCGCTCGCATCTGCGCCACCGACGCGGACGGCTGCAAAAGTCAGGATTGGGGTTACGGCAGCACGGCCACCGGCCTGTTCGACGCACCGGTGGAAGCCGCCACCAGGGGTTTGGGCGATGACGCCAGCTACCTGATAGACCGCATGGCCCTGTCCAGTCGGATGGTGCTGGGTAACGACCCGTCGCTGCCCGCACCCATCCGCCTCGACCTGGCGCTCACCAGCTTCGCCCGCGCCGTGCTGGTGCACGACACGGCCGCCGTGGACGCGTTGTCGCGGCAGCTGCAACTCCTGTTGCCGGTGATGTCGGCGGAGTTCGCCGCCATTCCCGCAGCACCTGCCGGGGCAGATCGGCAGTTTGCGGAGTTCCTGGTGTTCGCCAAGCTCCCGGGTCTGCGGACGGACCTGCTGGACTACACCAGGCCGACTGGCACGGTGGCGGAGTTCGGTGGCAATTGGCCGAACTGGGTGGTGCTGGGCCGGCCGGACCCGGACATCATCCCGCCTGCCCCGGTGTTGTATGGCAACAATGGCTACCAGCAGGTGGACGTCCCTGCCGGAACCGACCTCGGTGAAGGCCAGGTGCGCCTCCCGGACGTGGTGTGCAAGACTATCTGTGGTGCGGGCGGCTTTGTGCCCCGCCCTCCATCGTTCCTGTCCGCCACCGCGGCCCGGGCCACGGCGGAGCGCCGGCTGCTGCCGCCGCCGGGCCGTTACGTGGACAAGGGCGGCTACACTGCCGACCGTCGCGACGCATTCCCGAACCTAGCTGACATCGACGCCAAGCCGGTCCCGACCCCGACGGGCGCCACCTACGTCTGGGACTTCATCTTGGACTACGCGAACCAACATCCGCGAGATCCCCGCGTGCCGGAAGCGTTGCATTGGGTGATTCACGTCGGACATTACGGGCAAGGTCACAACCATTCCGGCAGACGGGCCTTCATGCTTCTTAAAAGCCGCTACCCGGCCAGCTCGTGGGCCCGGCAGAACCAATTCTACTACGACTGACCTAGGCAACGGAGACGAATGAAGCAATCCTGCCTAATCAGACAGTCCGGTGGACGGACAAGCTTGGTTTGGGATGTGGTCAGGCCGCCAGGGTCTCCGCTACACCAAGCCCATGCGCATCGTCGCGCATGCGCCTGCCCAGGATCGACCTCGGTTGATTGCACCCCCGGAAAGCCAGTTTCCGCTTCCTGCACCAACCTTCTCCGGAGCGGACAGTCTTAGTCGACTTGGCGTTTGAGGGTGGTCGGCCGTACAAGCTGCCAGTCTATAACCAGAGCTATTTCTTCACCATGGATTGCAATCCCAGACTGGCCTGGAAGAATCCGGAGTTTGTTGCCGTTTGTAGTTCCGAGAGTCGAGGGAACATCTGCTCCCGCCGAGTTTGGATGGTTCTCATGGCGAGAATCCCTTGTTCCTGAACCGCTCGTCTCTGCACCTTTGCAGCCTTGCACCGATCCGGCGACCCTTGCGCTGTGCTTCGTCGGCCGGCGGCGTCGTCATGTTCCCAACAACGAGGTCTAGAATGCCGATCGCTCCACGATGAACGCTGACGCGACGACCGGCTCGATCCTCGACGCGTTGGTCCCGATCATTGCGCTGCTGATGTTTGGCGTTCTAGCCGTCATAGTCTCCCGCTTGCTGCGCCTGAGTCCAATCGTGGGCTATATCGGGCTAGGCATAGCGCTCTCTGCCACCGGGCTGGATCGGGTGATGGGAACTGGTTCGATCGAGACGCTGGCCGAACTAGGCGTCGTGTTCCTGCTGTTCGACATCGGGCTGCATTTCTCGTTCGCCCACGTGGGCGCCCAAGCCAAGGACATCTTCGCCTTTGGGCCAGCGCAAGTCGTGCTCGGTGCGATCGGGTTGGGCGCCCTAGGACTACTATGGGGTTTGCCGACCGGAGCGGCGTTGCTGGTCGGCGCGACCTTGGCCCTGTCGTCAACCGCCGTCGTCGCTGGGGTGATCGCAGAGCGACATCAGCAGAATTGCCCAGTCGGCTTGACCGGCACTGCGATCCTCATTTTCCAGGATCTTGCGGCCATTCTCATCCTGATTGTCGCGAATGCGATGGGAAGCGGGGAGGCCGTGCTACCGGCGGTTGGCGTTGCTCTGGTCAAGGCGGGTGGTGCGTTCGCCATGGCCCTGCTCCTGGCGCGCTTCGCCGTCCGGCCATTGTTCGGGTTGATTGCACGCACGCGAAATGAGGAAGTATTCACGGCGATCGCGCTACTCGTCGCCCTCTCAACCGCCTGGGCGTCCGGCCGGATTGGCCTATCTCTAACGCTTGGAGCGTTTCTGGGGGGCATGATCCTGGCCGATACGCCCTACACCGCGGTAATCAAAGCCGAGATCAAGCCGTTCCGTGGCTTACTGCTCGGCTTCTTTTTCATCAGCGTCGGCCTTTCTCTTGACCGAACCGTCCTAGTCGAGCACTGGATCGCGATCATCGCGGTGGCTCTTTTGTTGTTCGGCGTGAAGATCATGCTGAACGCCAGCGCCAGCCTCATCTTCCGCTGGTCGGTGCCGGGCTCGGCCCAACTTGGCTTCCTGCTTGCGCAGGGCTCCGAGTTCGCGTTTGTCATCCTGAGCATCGGCAGTGTGAGAGCACTGATCGGCCAGCGCGAATGCTCCGTCCTGGTCGCCGCCGTCGCGCTGACCCTGGCCGCGACGCCGGCGGTGGCCGACGCGGGTCGACAACTCGCCGGCCGCCTACGCCGCCGCAGTTCTGCGGCAATCGACTCCGAGTTGCTGCCGCGCGAGTTGCCCGGCCCGGTGCTCATCGTGGGCATGGGACGGCGAGGCCGGGCGGTGGCGGATGCGATGACCGAGTTCGGGATCGGGTATGCAGCTGTCGAGCGTGACGAACGTCGCCTGCGCGAGGCCGTCGCCGATGGATATCAGGTCATGTTCGGCGACGCAGGCGACAGCCGTCTCTGGTCCGCCGTCACCATGGAGGGTCGCCGGATCAGCGTTCTGACGGCGCCGTTGTTGGAGGCCTCCACCCAAGTCAGCCGGTTCGCCAGAACGTTGTATCCGGACCTGCACCGGTTCGCTGCCGTCGCGGATACGCAAACGGCAGCGGAATTTGCCGCGATCGGGATCACGCCGGTCATCGACGGCGACCCGGCGCCCGGCGTGGCGCTCGCGGTTGCGGTGCTGGAGGCGCTCGGCGCCGATGACGCCCGAATCACCGACTGGATCGCCACCCGCCGCGCTCGGAATATGTCGGAAATGCCAGCGGCGTTGGCGCTGACCTGACGAACACTCAGAAGACCGAGGGTGGTTCGCGGTGCATCAGGGCGACGGGGATGGGGCATCCGAAAGCGCCGAGCGCGGCAGCCCCGAAGCGGTCGGCATAGGCGAGAACGTCTACCTGCACGATGATCGCGCCAGACAGCAGCTTCGAAGCCTGTGCGGCGACCACCGCGGGATCGGGCACATGCGCACGGACCCGGCCCGCGTAACCCGCGAGACGGTGGACCGTGAGTCATCGAGGACGTGCAGACCGATCAGGCTCGAGTGGAGCTGTTCGCGCATACGAATGTAAGTTTCCGGCCAGGAGCGCGTTACCTGGCCAGCAGACGCGTGATCTCATCACAAGCTTCCAAGCTTGCGGCATCCAGCACCGCTCAGCTTGCTCAACTTTCTGATCTTCGGAGTGGGCGGTGTCGGGGTGCCACATATCGCGCACGCGACCAATCGGCAGAGCGTCGGTCTCACTGTTGATGCCGACAAATACCCTCAAAGCTGTAGCTAACTCCGGCCAACTGTTCTCAATGACGTATTCATGCTTTCCCAATGTTCTCGACGCTGCAATTACTCCTACCTTGCCGCTCCTAAACTCCTCGACCGTTCGTAGGATCTCGGCATGCACTTTGGCCCGAAATCCATGATCGGTCCTGTATCTACCGGCGTTCATCACCAGCACCGTGGAAGACATACGGCCACAATCATGCAAACCCGTTCGCTCGCCCGTTGCACGGTAACAGGTCGTGCAGCCGTGCAGCCGGGTAGTCGGCGATGCGGCGGAGGATGTCGGCGAGCCAGACGCGCGGGTCGACGCCGTTCAGCTTGGCGGTGACGATCAGGAGGTAGATGGCCGCCTCATGTCCGGTTTGGAGCACGTCAGGTAAATAGCTGGCAGTCCGTGATGAGGTCGATAGCGGCCGTCGCTCAAAGTTCGCGACCGCCTTTAACCTTTCGAACGGCGAGCCCGCCGAGCAGGCACCTGGGTTACATCGGCCTCTTTCACTTCGTTGGTCTCACGCTCGCCAGCCTTGATTGCAACCTTCCGACCAAGGCCGAGGCTCTTGGCTAATTCCGACCGCGTTGCTGCATCGCTCGTCGTCACCATGGGATCGTCGTGTCGTGCCAGGTGCTGGCTTGCATGTTCAGATATTCCCGCTCGACATGCGCGATCGCGGTAAGGGCTTCGGCTAGGTCACCGGAGAGGGTGGTCTTCATCCGGCCCTAACCTACCCCCTTGCATACTGGGCCGACACCACGGCAGGGTCCGTGCGGGAAGCCGCGGAAACGTCGGCAATGGGAGGAGTTGATGTTGGACCAAACGGTAGCACAAACCCAAGCCGCCGCGCTGCTCGCACGTCTCGAGCGCCTCCCGGCCACGCGCTCCATCTGGACGCTCGTCACCCTGCTGTCGTTGGGCGGCATGTTCGAGTTCTACGACCTCTTCCTGACTGGCTACATCATCCCGGGATTGGTGAAGGCCGGGCTGCTCGCTAACGTGTCGGTTGCGATCTTCTCCGGCCCCGCTCTGTTCGTTGCCGCGACCTTCACGGGATTGTTCATCGGCACCTTCGTGTTCGGCTTCGTCGCCGACCGGTTCGGCCGTCGCGCCGTTTTCACGGTCTCTTTGCTGTGCTACTGCGCCGCCACGCTCGTCATGGCGTTGCAGACCACCGGTGGCGGCGTATGCCTGTGGCGCTTGATCGCCGGCATCGGCATCGGCGTCGAGCTGGTGACCATCGACACTTACATCGCCGAGCTGGTGCCCAAGCACGTCCGCGGCCGTGCGTTTGCCTTTAACCAGGTGATCCAGTTCTCCGCTGTCCCCGTCGTCGCCCTGCTCGCCTACATGCTGGTCCCACAGCAGCCGTTCGGCATCGATGGCTGGCGCTGGGTGGTCGGCATCGGATCATTCGGCGCGCTCTTTGTTTGGTTTCTCCGCCTCGGCGTGCCCGAGAGCCCCCGCTGGTTGATCCAGCACGGCCGCTTGGCCGAAGCCGAAGCGGTCACCGCTCGTCTCGAACAGCGCGTCCAAGCCGATCTCGGTGGCACCGCCTTGCCGCCCCCGCTCGCTCACGCGATCGACCGCTCCGAGGGCACCGGCAGCTTTGCCGAGATCTGGCAGCCGCCTTACCGGTCACGCACGATCATGCTGATGATTTTCCAATTCTTCCAGACCTTCGGTTTCTACGGCTTCTCCGCCTGGGTCCCGACTCTGATCGCTCAGCAGCTCGGCATCAATCTGTCCGGCAGCCTGCTCTACTCCTTCGTGATCGCCATCGCTGCCCCGTTCGGCCCGATGCTGGCCATCGCCTTTGCCGACCGATTCGAGCGCAAATGGCAGCTCGTCGGCGCCGCCATCGGCGTCGGCGTGTTCGGGATGCTATTCTCGTTCCAGACCACCATCCCCATGCTGATCGTCTTCGGCGTGCTGATCACGCTCAGCAACAACATCATGTCCAACACGTTCCACGGCTACCAGACCGAGCTGTTTCCCACCCGTATCCGCGCCCGCGCTGTCGGCTTCACCTATTCGTTCAGCCGCATTAGCACCGTGTTTGCCAGCTTCATCATCGGCTTTTCGCTGCACACCGCGGGCACCAAGGGCGTGTTCGGCCTAATCGCGTTTGCGATGACGATGGTCGTGCTCTCGATCGGCTTTCTCGGCCCGAAGGTCAACGACCGCGAACTCGAGCAGATCTCACACTGAGGCGGATTGTGTCAGCAGGGTGACTGGCGGCGAAATCGCCAGTCGCCCTGCTGCACCGAACGCCGCGACGGCGAACACATACCCGGTCGTCTCCGTCCGGCCGCCGCGTTGCAGTCCAGCTCCGGCGTCGTCAGACCAGCACTGGCGGCCAATCCGGTCGGGACCGTTGCCTTGCTGGTTCTGCTTCCAAGTTGCTGATCGAGCAGCGAGGGATGGAATGGCCGCATCGTTGTCGCAGGACCTACGTTGCCGTCTGGCGCAGGCGGTAAAACAGGTTAGTCCAGCCGGCGAGGCGGTGCGGCGTTTCACCCTGAGCCAGCCTACGACGACCAAGCTGGTCCGGCGCGTGCGTCGAAACGGCAGCACGGCACCGGCCCGGACGTGCGGCGGAGTTCGAGGAACGGCGGAAAGTAACTTCCCTGGCGCAGTTTGGGGATCCGCAGCTGCAGGCTGCCCAGCCGTGTGTCGAGCGTGCGATCGCGATAGCCGTTGCGACAGGTCGTGCGTTCGCCGGTGCGCTCGTGCCGTCCGGCGCCGATCAGGCCATCCACGTCGGTTTCCATCAACAGCTGCACCACAGCCTCCGCCACAGAA
>JBPBQE010000315.1:0-28112 GCA_050954595.1 Janthinobacterium lividum
CAGCCCTCCACCACGGTGATGCCCATCGAACGGGCGGAGCCAGTCAACATGCTGACGGCAGCGTCCATGTCGTTGGCGTTCATGTCCTTCATCTTGGTCTCGGCAATCTCGCGCAGCTGCGCTGTCGTCACGCGACCAACGGCGTTGCCCTTGCCGGGCGTCGTGGTGCCCTTCTGGATGCCGGCCGCCTTCTTGAGGAAGTAGGTGTTCGGCGGAGTCTTCATGATAAAGGTAAACGTACGGTCGGCGAACGCGGTGATCACGACCGGGATCGGCATGCCGGGCTCCATGCCCTGCGTCACCGCATTGAATTCCTTGACGAACGACATGATGTTCAGGCCGCGCTGACCTAGCGCCGGACCAACTGGCGGCGACGGGTTCGCCTTGCCTGCCGGAATCTGCAGCTTGATGTAACCAACGATCTTCTTTGCCATTTCCTCAGCCCCTCCAAAGGCAGAGGAACCACGGTCATAGCGACACCGCCGCAATCAAGCAGCCGGGTCTCCCGCGTTCCAATAGGTGAGCGCGGGCCTATAGCGAAGCCAGCACGTTCCGTCCAGCCTTTTCGCACTTGCCTTCGCCGGCCGAAACAGAGCGGCCCTTTCCTGCGAGCGGCAGGCACCGTTATATGGAACACGCTCTCCGACCAGAAGGCTTCGACATGGCAATCAACCCAGCAACACCCAAAACCGGATCACGCGAAACGCTGTGGGCCATCATCGGCTCCTTCGTTGTGGCCATCATCCTGGCCACCCTGCTGACCGGTAATCCGTTCCGCTCGCTCGGCCGGGCTTACTTCGACTACACGCACGAACCGCGCGGCGGCTCCACCACCACGGTCGGACCAGGCGGTGTCGCTCCCCCGGCCCCTGCCCCGGCGGCCGCACCCGCACCGGCCCCCGCACCCGCCAAGTAAGACACCGTCCCAGCCCATGTGACTGCGCTCGTCACATGGGCTCCGTTACGCGACGACGTAATATGCTCTGGATCAACGTTCGCGGAGTTCAAGATGCGCGCACTACTATTCACGCTGGCACTTGGTGCAGCCGGCGCCGCCCTCCTTCCCATGCATGAGGCGAAGGCGTGGTGGGATCACTGGGGTCGCTGGCACCCCGATTACCGCCGCTCCGTGCTGGTGGTTCCGCCGCCGCCAATCTACGCCCCGATCGTGCGCAGGCCATACGCCTTATGGGTACGGCCGCACTACGATCGGTTTGGGCGCTTCATCCCGGGTCATTGGGGCTAAACAGCCCGGGCCGTTAGATCACCAATTCGATGACGAACGGCCCCGGCCGGGCATTGGCCTGCTGAAATAGCAGGTTGAACTCATCCATCGTCTCGGCTCGCGCGGCATCGACACCCATGCCGCCGGCCAGACGAACCCAGTCGAGATCGGGATTGGACAGATCCAGCATGTCCATCGCGGTCCGGCCGGGATTGGCACCGACGTTGCGGTATTCTCCCAGCAGGATGGCGTAGCTGCGGTTCGACAGGATCACCGTTGTGACGTCCAGCCGTTCCCGCGCCTGGGTCCATAGCCCCTGCAACGTATACATCGCGGACCCGTCCGCCTGCAGGCCCACGACCCGGCGACCCGGCGCACCGATCGCCGCTCCCGTCGCCAGCGGGATGCCGTCCCCGATCGCGCCGCCGGTCAACTGCAACCAATCATGCGCCGCCGCCCTGCCGCAGGCGGAGTAGATGCTCCGCCCGAAGGTGACGCTTTCGTCCACCACGATCGCGTGCTCCGGCAGCAATGCCGCCACGCTCTGGGCGAACGCTTCCGGATCGATGGCGCCACGTGCCGGTTCCGTGGCCGTGCGAACGGCAACGGTCGCGGACGGGCCGGTGCCGAGGGCGGCAGCCAGGCGTTGAAGCGCGACCCGGCCATCCTGCTCCGGCCGCGCGAGAACGTGGACCACGCAGTCGTCCGGGCACATGCGACCGGGCTTGCCGGGATAGGCAAAGAAACCTACCGGCTCCTTGGCACCGATCAGGATCACGGTCTGCACGCCCGATAACGCCTGAAGCGCCTGATCGACCGGATACGGCACCCGCTCGATCGCGACCCGGCCGGCGCCGTGCTCGATCCGGGCGTTGCTCGTCTGCGCCAGCATGCGCGCGCCGGTCGCTTCCAGGATGCCTTGGGCCAGCGCCAACGCATCGGCCCGGAGCGCGGTGCCGCTGAGGATCAGCATCGTATTGCCACCGGCGCGGAGAATGCGGGCAGCCTGATCCACCGCATCCGGCGACACATCGGCCTGTGTGGCTGGTGGCACCGGCGCCGCGACCACGCCGCCATCGTCCCAGCACGTGTCGGACGGCAGGATCAGGGTGGCGACGCCGCTCACGGCGGCCTGGACGCAGGCTGCGGCATCCGCGCCCACGGTCGGCGCCGAGCGGGCGGTGCGGGTCCAGACGGAGACCGGGCGCGCCCAGCCCTCGGTATCGGCCGTCAGCGGCGCGTCGTAGCCGCGGTGATGTGTCGCCTGGTCACCGACGAGGTTGACGATCGGCGACAGCGCCCGGCGGGCGTTGTGCAGATTGGCCAAGCCGTTCGCCAGCCCGGGCCCGCAATGCAGCAAGGTCGCGGCCGGTCGGTCCTGCATACGGGCATAGCCGTCCGCCGCGCCGGTGACGACGTTCTCCTGCAGCCCCAACACGCAGCGCATGCCGGGCACCCGATCCAGCGCCGCCACGAAATGCATCTCCGACGTGCCCGGATTGGTGAAACACGTGTCGACACCGCACCCGAGCAGCGTATGGACCAGACTTTCCGCACCGTTCATTCGCGACATCCCTTTGAGCCAGGAGCCGGACGATAAGCCGATTCGCGCCCGCGACAACCGGGCTCGACTGGGTTATCCAAGGGCATGGCGACGATCCTATACCCCGAGCGAATGTACCCGAACGATGCGGAGGAGCGGGGCATCTTCCCGCCCGATGCCACGATCCTGATGCGCGACACGAGCGTGCTATCAGAAATGACGGACGCCGATTGCGCTGAAGTCGACGGATTGATGGTGTTCCGCCAATGGGTGCGGGCCGAGGACATGGCGCGTATGCCGAAGCTGCGGGCGATCGTCCGGATGGGCGTCGGCTACGACCGGATCGACCGTGCTGCTGCGGCGGCGCGGGGCATCGTGGTCTGCAACGTGCCAGATTACGGCACGACGGAGGTGGCCGATCACGCCATCGCGCTGATGATGGCGCTGCGCCGCGGGCTGCTGATGCATCACGACGCCCAGCGGGCGCAGCCGCCGGCTGGGTGGACGGCCAATAATAGCCCGCTGCTGCGGCGCATGTCGTCGCAGGTGTTCGGCATCGTGGGACTGGGGCGGATCGGCACCGCGGTGGCGCTGCGGGCCAAGGCGTTCGGGTTCGACGTGGTGTTCTTCGACCCCTACCGCTCGAATGGGTCAGACCTCGCAATCGGGGTGCGCCGGGCGCCGTCGCTGGAGGCGTTGCTGGCCGAAGCCGACGTGTTGAGCCTGCACACGCCCCATACGCCGGAGACGACCGGCATGATCAACGCTGCGGCGTTGGCGCTGTTGCCGCCCAACGCCGTGGTGGTCAGCACCGCGCGCGGCACGGCCATCGATATCGACGCGCTCGAGGCAGCGCTGCGGAGCGGCCATCTCGCCGGTGCCGGGCTGGACGTCTTGCCGGTGGAGCCGCCGGTGGAGCCGATCCCCGGGCTGTTGAAGGCGTATCGCGAGCGGGCGGAGTGGACCATCGGACGGTTGATCATCACGCCACACTCGGCGTTCCTGACGCCGGAAGCGTACCAAGACATCCGCATCAAGTCGGCCGAGACGATGAGGGCGGCGCTGTTCAGCAACCGGCCACAGAACGTCATCGCGCCGGAGAGCTACTGACCATCCTGCGTTGACACCCCTCCCCGGCCCGCTCAGGCTGGGTAAAACGAGATAACCGGGACGTCCCTTGATGCCTGACCAAACACCGACCCGCCGGCTCCGCAGCCGCGGCTGGTTCGACGACAAATCGAACCCCGGCATGACCGCCCTCTACCTCGAGCGCTACATGAACTGGGGTCTGACACCCGGCGAATTGCGCTCGGGCAAGCCGATCATCGGCATCGCGCAGACCGGATCGGACCTGTCGCCGTGCAACCGCCATCACCTGGTGCTGGCCGAGCGCGTGCGCGACGGTATCCGCGATGCTGGCGGTATTCCACTCGAGTTCCCGATCCATCCGATCCAGGAAACGGGCAAGCGTCCCACGGCCGGGCTGGATCGCAACCTGGCCTATTTGAGCCTGGTCGAGGTGTTGCACGGCTATCCGCTCGACGGCGTCGTGCTGACCGCGGGCTGCGACAAGACGGTGCCCGCGGTGCTGATGGGGGCGGCGACGGTCAACATTCCGTCGATCCTCCTCTCCGGCGGGCCGATGCTGGACGGCTGGTTCAAGGGACGGCTGGCCGGGTCCGGCACGATCGTGTGGGAAGGCCGCAAGCTGCTGGCTGAGGGCAAGATCGACTACGAGAAATTCCTCGACATGGTGGCCGCCTCCGCTTCCTCGGTAGGGCATTGCAACACCATGGGCACGGCGCTGAGCATGAACAGCTTGGCCGAGGCGCTAGGCATGTCGCTGCCGGGCTGCGCGGCGATTCCCGGGCCCCACAAGGAGCGCGGCTGGATGGCCTACGAGACCGGTAAGCGGATCGTGGAGATGGTGGCGGAGAACCTGCGCCCATCGGACATCATGACCAAGAAGGCGTTCGAGAACGCGGTGGTGGCCGCGGCCGCACTGGGCGCGAGCAGCAACTGCCCAATCAGCATGATCGCCATTGCGCGGCATATGGGCGTTGATCACACGCTGGACGACTGGCAGCGGCTGGGCGCGGACATCCCGTTGTTGACCGACGTGCAGCCTGCCGGGCGGTTCCTGGGCGAGGGCTTCTTCCGCGGTGGCGGTGTGCCGGCAGTGCTCCGCGAGCTGAAATCGGCGGGCAAGCTGCAGCTCGATGCCATGACCTGCACCGGGAAGACGCTCGGCGAGGTGCTGGCTTCCGACGTCGACGTCGATCGCGAGGTCATCCGCGCCTACGACAAGCCGATGAAGGAACGCGCCGGCTTTGTCGTGTTGTCCGGCAACCTGTTCGACGCCGGCATCATGAAGATCAGCGTCGTGGACGAGGCGTTTCGCAACCGCTTCCTCGCGGATCCCGAGCATCCCAACATGTTCGAAGGCACCGCCGTGATCTTCGAGGGTCCCGAGGACTACCACGACCGCATCGAGGACCCGGCGCTCGGCATCGACGAGCACAGCATCCTGGTGATCCGCAACTGCGGCCCGGTCGGCTACCCCGGTAGCGCCGAGGTGGTGAACATGCAGCCCCCGGCTGCCCTGCTCAAACGCGGCATCACTGACCTGCCGACCATGGGCGACGGGCGCCAGTCCGGCACGTCGGGCAGCCCCAGCATCCTGAACATTTCGCCGGAAGCCGTCGTCGGCGGCGGGCTCGGCCTGTTGCAGAACGGCGATCGTCTGCGCATCGACCTGAACGAGCGCAGCGTTAACGTGCTGATCCCGGAAGCCGAGCTGGCGACCCGGCGCAAGGACTGGGTCGCACCGCCGATGGAGCACAAGACGCCGTGGGAGGAGATCTTCCGCAGCATGGTCGGCCAGATGTCCACCGGAGCCTGCCTCGAGCCGGCCACGCTGTATCTCAACATCGTCGAGGAGCGCGGCGAAAGTCGGCATAGCCACTGATATGAGCAACCGTCTCGCCGGCAAGACCGCCTTCATCACCGCCGCTGCGCAGGGAATCGGGCGGGCAACCGCTCTGGCCTACGCCGCCGAGGGGGCGCGGGTGGTCGCAACCGACCTCAATGCCGAGCGCCTGGCCGAGTTGGGCAACGGGATCGAAACCCATGTGCTCGACGCGACCGACGGCGCCGCGGTGCGCACGGCAATACAGGCGGCGGGTGCGCTCGACATCCTATTCAACTGCGCCGGCTTCGTTCACCAGGGAACCATCCTGGACGCGACTGACGCGGAATGGGAGTTCGCCTGGACGCTGAACGTCCGCAGCATGACGCAGACGATCCGCGCGGTGCTGCCCGGCATGATCGAACGTGGTGCCGGCAGCATCATCAACATCTCCAGTGGCGCCAGCAGCATCAAGGGCGCGCCGGGCCGCTGCGTGTATGGAACGACCAAGGCTGCGGTGATCGGGCTGACCAAGTCGGTGGCAGCGGATTTCGTCAAATCGGGCGTGCGCTGCAACGCGATCTGCCCGGGCACGGTGGAGACACCGAGCCTGCAGGACCGCATCGCTGCCAACGCGACCGCCTCGGGCGGGCTGGATCAGGCGCGGGCGGCCTTTATCGCTCGCCAAGCTATGGGGCGGCTGGGCACGCCGGAAGAGATCGCAGCACTGGCGGTGTATCTGGGTGCCGACGAAAGCCGGTTCGTCACCGGGCAGGCCATGATCATCGATGGTGGCTGGACCTTGTAGCCAATGCCGATGCATCGCTAGGTTGTCGAGCTGCAACCCGAGGCTTAGCGATGCGCGATCCATTGGCCGGCAATGACGCCGATTACGAGGCGGTCCGGGGCAATTCTAGCCTGACGGTGGAGAACTTCATCCGCTGGGAGCGCATCAAACTGCGCGACGCCTGCCGTGAGGCGATCCAACTGCTGGAAAGCGGGGCGCAGCCGACGCGGGAGTACCTCGATTACATGTTCACCAGCGACGTGGGCATGCGGGAGATCCGGACGAGGATCACCAAGCACACGGAACGGCTTGCCGAGCTGGAAGCGATGAAGCTGAACGCCGCCCTGGAGCTCTAGCGCACCGTCCGGAACCGCTCCACGGCGGAGACCAGCGCCCGGCGGACACCGGGCTCGAGCGCGGAGTGACCGGCGTCCGGAATGACGGTCAAGCGGGCGGCGGGCCAGCTGGCAGCCAGTTCGAACGCAGTGCGGGCGGGGCAGATCATGTCGTAGCGGCCCTGCACGATCTCGCCCGGCAGATGGCCGATCCGGCCCATGTTGCCGAGGAGTCCCTCCGGCGGCAGGAACAGGTCGTGGGCGAAGTAATGCGCTTCGATTCGTGCCAGGCCGAGCGCGCTACGGTCCTGCGCAAACGAGGTGACGGTGTCCGGGCTGGGCAGCAGCGTGCTGCAGGAGCCCTCGTAGACCGACCAGGCACGAGCGGCCATCATGTGGATCGCCGGGTCGCCGCTGGTCAGGCGGCGAAGGTAGGAGCCTAGGATGTCTTGCCGCTCCTCGGCCGTGAGATGACCGACGAAGTTGGCATGCGCGTCGGGGAACACGGCGGCCAGTCCGTGCAGGAACCAATCGACCTCCGAGGGGCGACCGAGGAAGACGCCACGCAGAACCAGGCCGCGAATCCGGTCGGGGTGCGCCTGGGCATATGCCAGCGCAAGCGTGCTGCCCCATGAGCCCCCGAACAGCAGCCAGCGCTCGATGCCGAGATGACGGCGGAGCGTCTCGATATCGTCGACCAGATCCTGCGTGGTGTTGTTGACCAGGCTGCCCAAGGGCCGCGAGCGGCCGGCACCGCGCTGGTCGAAGATGACGACCCGCCAGTAATGCGGGTCGAAGAAGCGGCGATGCACGGCGCCGGCGCCGGCGCCGGGACCGCCGTGCAGGAACAGCACGGGGGAGCCACGCGGGGCGCCAACCTGCTCCCAGTACATGACGTGTCCGCCACCGAGCGGCATATAGCCGGTTTCATAGGGTCCGATCTCAGGAAACAGGTCGCCGCGCGGCATGAAAACAATGTACACGCCTGCGCTCGGATTTGGAGGGGTTGATGCAAGCATATCGTGGATGGATCGCGCTTGGCGCGATCGTGGGGCTGCTTGCGGTGATCGCGGCGGCAGGTTCGGCGCATGGGAGCGCCGATGCCGGTGTGATGCGGGCGCGCTCGAGTGCGGCGCAGATGTTGGGCTGGCATGCGCTGGCGATCATCGCCGTCGGGTTCTGGGGCGCGCAGGGCGGCTGGCTGACCAACGCGGCGGGCGGGTTGTTCACGCTCGGCTTGGCGTTGTTCTGCGCGGCGGTCTACTCGCCCACCGTTGGCGGACCCAACCTGGGCATGACGGCGCCGGTGGGTGGCGGGTTGCTGATGCTGGGCTGGCTGGCCTTCGCCGCGTCGGCCCTGGTCAGGTGATCGGCAGCGTATACCTGGCGGCCGACGGCTTCGAGCAGCCGCTGCTGCAGGAACTGGAGCGGGCGGGCGTCGCCGTGGATGCGTGGCATGGGCGGCTGGCGCTGTCGTCCAGCCCGCCTTACGACTCCGCCTGGGCGCTGGATGTCTGGACCGCGCCGCAGGATGTGGCGGTCGCTTCGGTCAAGACGGCGGCGGACGCACTGCGCGCGGTGCAACGCAATTGGAGCGCCTATGCGGCCGGGCACCATCGGCGCATGGCTTTAATCGGCGAGCGGCTACCGCCGATCAAGCCACGCAAGTTGCGCTTTCCCGAAGCACCGCCCTCCTCGCATCTTGGCGCCTGGACGCTGCTGGCGCCGGACCGGATGTTGATGAGCCCGACCAAGACCAGCCCGTTCGCTGGCGGAGAATGCAGTTTCGAGGAGGACCGGGTGGGACCACCCAGCCGCGCCTACCTCAAATTGTGGGAAGCGCTAACGCGGCTCGGCACCTGGCCGGTGGCCGGCGAGACCTGTCTCGACCTCGGGGCGTCACCGGGTGGATGGACGTGGGCCCTGGCCCAACTCGGCGCACAGGTCACCGCCGTCGACAAGGCCGCTCTCGACCCGGCCGTGGCGGCACTCCCCGGGGTCGAGACCTTGCAGGAAAGCGCGTTCGCGATGGAGCCACGGCCGGTGGACTGGCTGGTGTGCGACGTCATCGCCTATCCGGCGCGGCTGCATGCGTTGATGACGAGTTGGATCGCGGCGGATGCGCCGCGCCGGATCGTCTGCACCGTCAAGTTCCAGGGCGACACGGATTTCGAGGCTCAGGATCTGTTTGCGTCGGTCCCGGGCGGTCGGCTGATGCATCTCGCCCACAACAAGCACGAGCTGACGTTCACCTGGGCGAAAGACGCCGCCTCGTCCTCGCAGTGAGGAACGAGGCAGCGCTGAACGACTAGGTCTCGAAGAACTTCGCGACCTTGGCGAAGAAGCCATCGCTCTCGGGACTTCCCTTGGCGTTGCCTTCGGCCTCCCGCTCGAACTCCTCTAACAACTCGCGCTGCCGCCGGGTCAGGTGCTGAGGCGTCTCGACCGCGACCTGGATGTACATGTCGCCGCGCTCGTTGCTCTGCAGCACGGAGAAGCCTTTCGAGCGCAGGCGGAACTGCTCGCCGGTCTGCGTGCCGGCCGGGATCTTGACCTTGGCGCGGGTGCCATCGATCGAGGGCACCTCGACTTCGCCACCAAGCGCGGCGCGTGAGAACGGCAGCGGGACCCGGCAATAGACGTTGGCGCCGTCGCGCTGGAAGATTTCGTGCTGGCGGATGGCGACGACGACGTAGAGGTCACCGGGCGGGGTGCCTTGCGGACCCGCCTCCCCCTCGCCGGTCAAGCGGATCCGGGTACCGTCCTCGACTCCGGCGGGAACTGCCACCTGGAGGGTGCGCTCGCCTGTCACCGTTCCGACGCCCTGGCAGACCTTACACGGGTTACGGATGACCCGGCCGCTACCGCCACAGGTCGGGCAAGCACGCTCGACCAGGAAGAAGCCCTGCTGCGCCCGCACCTTGCCGGCGCCGCGACACGTGCCGCAGGTGGAGTTCTCGCGAGACCGGGTCTCGGAGCCGGTGCCCTCGCAAACTTCGCATTTGACGCGCGTCGGCACCCGGATCTGCTTCTTCACGCCGGCAAAGGCTTCGACCATGTCGATCTCGACCTGCGTGCGCAGATCGGCGCCGCTGCGGCCACGACCGCGGCCACGGCCGGACATGTCGCCGAACAGCCCCTCGAAGATGTCGCCCAAGCCACCTTCGAAGTTGAATCCGCCCGCAAAACCGCCGGGTCCGCCGCCACCACCTTGTTCGAACGCCGCATGGCCATAACGGTCATAAGCAGCACGCTTCTGATCGTCTTTCAGGATCTCGTAGGCATCACTGACTTCGCGGAACTTACCTTCGGCGCTCTTATCGCCCGGGTTGCGATCCGGATGATACTGCATGGCGAGCTTGCGGTAGGCCTTCTTCAGGTCCTCCGCCGTTGCCTCGCGCTGGACGCCCAGCGTCGCGTAGAAATCTTGCTTGGATGACAAGGCAGCCAACTCCGGCTGGAAAAAAGAAAAGGCGTCCGGCTGACGAGCAGCCCGGACGCCCCGGTTAGTCTAAACCCGACCTGAAGGCGCCCGTTAGGACGCTTTCTTCTTGTCGCTGACGTCCTCGAACTCGGCGTCAACCACCTTCTCGCCACCAGCGTGCGGCGGCTCGCCGCCCGATGCGCCGGGGCCACCAGGGCCCGCAGCGCCGGCCGCCTGCTCAGCCTGATACATGGTCTGACCGACCTGCATCGCAGCCTGCGTCAGGCGATCGTTCGCCTTCTTCAGCGCCTCGGCATCCTCGCCGCCCAGTGCGGTGCGGGCTTCGGCAATGGCCGCCTCCGCCTCGGTCTTCTGCGCCGCCGGCACCTTGTCGCCACCGTCGGCCAGGGTCTTCTCGAGCTGATGCACCATGGCCTCGGTCGAGTTGCGTGCCTCGACCTGAGCCCGGCGGGCCTTGTCGGCGTCGGCGTTGGCTTCGGCGTCCTTGACCATCTTCTGGATGTCGGCGTCAGACAGGCCACCCGAAGCCTGGATGCGGATCTGCTGCTCCTTGCCGGTCGCCTTGTCCTTGGCGCTGACCGACACGATGCCGTTGGCGTCGATGTCGAACGTCACCTCGATCTGCGGCACGCCACGCGGGGCGGCAGGGATGCCGGTCAGGTCGAAGTTGCCAAGCACCTTGTTGTCGGCCGCCATCTCGCGCTCGCCCTGCATCACCTTGATGGTGACCGCGCTCTGGCTGTCGTCGGCCGTCGAGAACACCTGGCTCTTCTTGGTCGGGATCGTCGTGTTGCGGTCGATCAAGCGAGTGAACACGCCGCCGAGCGTCTCGATGCCGAGGCTGAGCGGAGTCACGTCGAGCAACAGCACGTCCTTGACGTCACCGCGCAACACCGCGCCCTGAACCGCGGCGCCGATGGCGACGACCTCGTCTGGGTTGACGTTGCGGGCGGGCTCGCGGCCGAAGAACTGCTTAACGATCTCGATGACCTTGGGCATGCGGGTCATGCCGCCGACCAGGATCACTTCGCCGATCTCGGCGGCCGATACGCCGGCATCCTTCAGCGCTGCCTTGCAGGGCTCGAGCGTGCGGCTGATCAGGTCGTCGACCAAGCTCTCAAGCTTGGCGCGCGACAGCTTCATGACGAGGTGCTTCGGGCCGCTGGCATCCGCCGTGATGAACGGCAGGTTGATCTCGGTCTCCTTGGAGGAGGATAGCTCGATCTTGGCCTTCTCGGCCGCTTCCTTCAGGCGCTGGAGGGCCAGCTTGTCCTTGCGGAGATCGATGCCCTGCTCGCGCTTGAACTCGTCGGCCAGGTAATCGATGACGCGGTTGTCGAAGTCCTCGCCGCCGAGGAAAGTGTCGCCGTTGGTGGACTTCACCTCGAACACGCCGTCACCGATCTCGAGCACGGACACGTCGAACGTGCCACCGCCGAGGTCGTACACCGCGATGGTGCCGGTGTGCTTCTTGTCCATGCCGTAGGCCAGGGCAGCGGCAGTCGGCTCGTTGATGATCCGCAGCACTTCGAGGCCGGCAATGCGCCCGGCATCCTTGGTGGCCTGGCGCTGAGCGTCGTTGAAGTAAGCCGGAACGGTGATCACGGCCTGCGTCACGGTCTCACCGAGATAGGCCTCGGCGGTTTCTTTCATCTTGCCGAGCACAAAGGCGCTGACCTGGCTCGGCGAATACTTCTGGCCGCGGGCCTCGACCCATGCGTCGCCGTTGTCGCCGCGAGCGATGGTATAGGGAACCATGCCCTTGTCCTTGTTGACGATCGGGTCGTCGAACCGGCGGCCGATCAGGCGCTTGACGGCATACAGGGTGTTGGTCGGATTGGTGACGGCCTGACGCTTGGCGCTCTGGCCGACGAGGCGCTCACCGCCGTCCGAGAAGGCCACCATGCTCGGCGTGGTGCGTGCACCCTCGGCGTTTTCGATGACGCGCGCGTCGCTGGCGGCTGGGCCTTCCATGACGGCCACGCACGAGTTGGTCGTGCCGAGGTCGATACCGATAACTTTGCTCATTAGTCTCTCCTAGGTAGCGGCGAGTTGCAGCCCGAAGCACCGCAAGACGCCCTTAGAGGTCGCGAGGCAGGATGTATTATTCGTGATGGCCGCGGACAAGGGTCGCCGCGGCTTTTCTACCTACGATGCGGCGTCCTGGCCGTCGCGCTTGGCGACCACCACCATGGCCGGCTTCAGCAACCGGCCGTTCAGCGTCCATGCCTGCGTCCATGCCTGCATGACCGTGCCGGGCTCATGCTCGGTGGATGGCTGCTCGGACATCGCCTGGTGGAAGTTCGCATCATAGGGCTGACCGGTCGGGTCCGTCCGCTTGATGCCGTGCCGCTCGAGGATGCCGACGAAGTTGCGTTCGACGCCTTCAAGGCCCTCGCGCAGCTTGGTGACGATGTCGGGCTCGTTCGCCTCGGGCACCGGTAGGCTGGTGATGCCGCGGCGCAGGTTCTCGGCGGCTTCCACGACGTCGGTGGCGAATTTCTGTACGGCATACTGCCGCGTGTCATCGACGTCGCGTTTGGCGCGGGTGCGTACGTTGGCCATCTCGGCCTCCGCGCGCATCCAGCGGTCGCGCATCTCGTCGCGCTCGCGGGTGACCTGTTCGATGGTGACGGGCTCGGCTTCGGCGGCCGGTTCGGCAGCCGGAGCGCTGGAATCGGGGTCAAGCCCCGGTTCGGAAATGGGGTCGGTGCTCATGAACGCACAGGTAAGTGAGAGGCGGCGCGGGAACAAGCGGTCACAGCAGCAAAGCTGCCAGCAATGCATCGAGCCGCATGCGTCCCTCCCCCGTCGCGGCCAGACGACCGGTGTCCTGGACAAGATAGCCGGCGTCCAGCGCGCGCTCGAGCGTATGCGCGTCGAGCGCGTCGGCCAGCGCCAGGCCGGTTCGGGCGGCGAAACGGCTGGTGTCGATGCCTTCGCGCAGCCGCAGCCCCATGAGCAGCATCTCCCGCGCCCGGTCCGCTGGCGAGATGATCTCCTCGGCGGTGCTGCCATGCCCCTGTCGCTCGACGCGCTCCGCCCAGGGTTCGGGCGCACGATGCCGCCGGGTCGCGACCAGATCGTCGCCCAGCATGACCCGGCCGTGCGCGCCCGGGCCGATGCCGGCGTAGTCGCTGTAGCGCCAGTAGGCGAGATTATGCCGGCTTTCGCCGCCGGGTCGGGCGAGGTTGCTGACCTCGTAGGGTTCGAGGCCGTGCCTGGCGCACACGGCTTCGGTCTCGGCGTAGAGCGCCGCGGCCTCGTCGTCGTCCAGCAGCGCGATCTCGCCGCGACGATGCATGCCCTCGAACACGGTGCCGGGCTCGATGGTGAGTTGGTATAGCGAGAGATGGTCGGCGCAGAGCGACAGCGCTCGGTCGAGCTCGGCACGCCAGGCCGCGATGTCCTGGCCGGGACGGGCATAGATCAGGTCGAACGAGATGCGCGGGAACAGGGCGCGGGCCGTCTCTAGCGCCGCGATCGCCTGCGGGACGGAGTGCTCGCGGCCGAGGAAACGGAGTGCCGTCTCGTCGAGGCTCTGGATGCCGAGCGAGATGCGGCCGATGCCGGCGTCGCGGAAAGCGGCGAGACGGGCGGCTTCGACGCTGGTGGGATTGGCCTCGAGCGTGATCTCGAGGTCGGGCGCCGGGTCGAAGAAGCGGGTCGCATCCTCAATCAGTTGGGCGGCGGTCTCCGGTTCCATCAGGCTGGGCGTGCCGCCGCCGAAGAAGATCGAGCCGAGCCGGCGGCGGCCGAGGCGGGCGGCTTCCCATGCCAGTTCCGCGCGCAGGGCGGCGGCGAAGCGGGTCTGGTCGATGCGCTCGCGGACATGACTGTTGAAGTCGCAGTACGGGCACTTGGCCAGGCAGAATGGCCAATGGATGTAGAGGGCGAGACTTTCGGTAGGCGGGGCCATAGACGGCAATTAGGGGCGGAAGGGGCGGCTGAGAAAGGGGGAGCCGCGATCGCCGAAGCGCCACGGCGTCTCGACGCCGCGCGTGATGCCGATCCGCCGGCCGGCGATCACGTCGGCCGGCTCACCCGGATGCAGCTCGAACGGTGGCGCAAACAGCGAACGACCGTCGAGCGCGACCGTGATCCCGAGCGCCTGACACAGCCGCCCCGGCCCGCCGCAGAGCAGACGCTCCGGCTCCAGTCCGCGCCGGGCACGCATGATTTCCAACCCGGCGGTCGGCCGGAGCGCGCGGATCAGCACCGCACCCCCGGGCTCCGGACCGCAGACCAGGTTGAGGCACCAGTGGATGCCATAGGAACGATAGACGTAAGCATGCGCGGGCGGGCCGAACATCGCGCGGTTGCGGAGAGTGGGGCCGCGAAAGGTGTGCGACGCCGGGTCGAGCCGGTCATAAGCCTCGGTCTCCACGATGGCACCGCCGACGCCGTCGACCAGGAGCACGGTGCCGATGAGCGCGGCCGCGACTTCATCCACCGGCCGATCGAAAAACGGCAGGCTCACCACGATCGACTTCCTGCCATCAGGTCAATATTAACATAACGGCAGCATAGATCAGCTTTACTCAACTTTTGGTTGTTAATCATGCTTGCGTCTTGACAGCCTACGTGCAAAATGCGGCCTCGATAAAACTCGCGATCAAAAGCTGATGGCAACTTATTCGTGGCGAAATGCCAATAACGGCGGCGGTGGCGCGTTCGGTGTTGCCAGCAACTGGGGCAACCCGAACGAATCCGTTTCCACCACGGTCCCTACTGCCGGGGATACGGCATTTTTCGCCGCCGGTGGAGGCTCGATCACCGGGGGCGGTGCCGTCGACACCATCGCATTCACCTCCGCCGCCTGGTCCATTGTTGGACAAATCACCGCTTCCACTGTCACGCTGAACGGCACGTCCATCACGGCGGGCACGGTCGGCGGGCAGTTGGTCGTCAACGGTGCGCTGCAGGTCGGGCTGGGATCGGCGGCAACCCTTGCCGTCGTCAATAGCGGCGTGGTCGCCGTCGCCAGCAGCGCGACCGGACCGGTCAGCAATTTCGGCGCGGCCACGTTGTATGTCGCCGGCCGTGGGCTCGCGAGCTTCGGCGGCGGGCTGAATTTCGGATTCAATTCGACAGCCACCACCGCCGTGGTGACCGGTGCCGCCATGACGGTCGGCGGCGTGTTTCAGATCGGCGCCAGCGCCGGCGGGGCGACGAGCGGCCTGGCGATCTCCGGCGGTGGGCAAGTCGTCCTTAGTGCGCCGACCGATACCAGCACGCCCTACCTCAAACTGGGCGCCGTCAACGGCGGCTCCGGCTCGCTATCCGTGGATGGTGCGACGTCGATCCTGCTGCTGGCCAACAATAGCGGCGCCATCGGCTATCTCGGCACCGGCACGCTGACGGTGACCAATGGCGGCCAGGCCCGCTTCAACGCCAGCGCCAACAGCAGCAACAACGCGCTCAACCCGGCGCTGACCATTGGACGCTTCGGGATCGGCACGGTCACGGTTGCCAGCGCCAACTCCCTCGTCGCGGCCGGCGGCTCCATCATCGTCGGCGGTTCCGGCCAGGGCGTGTTGCGCGTGCAATCCGGCGCGAGCGTGACCAGTGCAGCCTTCGTGGCGGGCCAGGCCGCGTTGGCGATCGGCGCCAGCGGGGGATCCGGCGCCGTCGTCGTCGATGGCAGCGGCACGTCGTTCATCGCCTCGGGCGCGACCATCCTCGGCGGCGACAACCGCGGCAGCGGACTGATGGTTGGAGGCGCCGGCTCGCTCTCGGTCACCGGCGGCGCGCTGTTCCAGACGGTGACGATGACCCTCCTGTCGGGCTCCACCGCCTCGATCGATCGATCGAGCCAGATGCTCATGTCGGGCGACCTCAACGTGTCCGGCTCGTTGTCCAGCGCCGGGACGCTGGGGATCGGCGGCGCGGTGTATGGCGGCGGCCTCATCCAGATCGGCGGCGGTATCGCCGACATCGGCACGCTCGGCTCGGCCGGGTTGGCCTCGGCGACGCTGGCATTCACCGCAGCCACCGCGACGGTGCGGCTGCATGGCGTGGTCGGCGGCAACACCATTTCCTCCATGCAGACCGGCGACGGGATCGATCTGGTCGGCAACACCAGTGTTCGCCTCAACGACACCGTCGTGACCACGACCACCGGAACGATTGCCTTGAGCGCGGCGCCCACCGGGTCACACTACGCGCTGAGCAACGACGGCGCCGGCGGCACCCTCATCGCGCTCACGGCCGATACGGTCGGGGTCTACCGCTTCTTCGACAGCAACTACGGAACCCATTTCTTCAGCGCCAGCGGCGACGAGAAGAACACCATCCTCGCGACCCGGCCTGACCTGGTCTACGAGGGCGTCGGCCTGCAATCCATCGATCCGGCGGCGTCCGACCCGAATGCCTCGCCAGTCTACCGCTTCTTCGACACGACCTATGGCACGCATTTCTTTACTGCCAGCGCATCGGAGCGGGACGCTGTGATCAGCTCTCGGCCGGACCTCGTCTACGAGGGCACCGGCTTCATCGAGCACGTCGCCCAGCAATCCGGGGACACCGCGGTTTACCGCTTCTCCGACACCAAATACGGCACGCATTTCTACACCGCGGACGCCAACGAGCGCGCAACGATCGTCGCAACCCGACCGGATCTGGTGGACGAGGGAACCGGCTCCTACGCGCCTACCAAATAGGATTTAGGAGAAGAAGCCGCCCGTCACGCTCGAGACGCCTTGGAACGTGATGGTGGTGCCGTCCGACAGGGTAACCCGCGATCCGGAACCCAGGCGGCTCGCCGCTGCGGCCAGCGAGCCCGGGTTGTTGCTGCCGCCGTAATTGGTCAGGTGCACGAAATCGACGCCCGGGTTGAAGTCGGTGATGGTGATCTGTGCGCCAGCCGAGCTGGATGCGTTGAAGAAAAACTGATCCGCGCCGGTGCCGGCGGTGATGGTCGCGGCACCCGTCCCGGCGACGAACGTGTCCGCGCCGCTGCCGCCGAAGATGACGTCGTTGCCGCTGCCGGCGACGAACAGGTTGCTCGTGGTCGACAGCGACCCGAGCAGTGTCTCGTTGCCCGACCCGGCGTAGAGCAGCTGCATGCCGCTCGTGCCCATCGCGAGCAGAACGTCGCCGTTGCCCGCCCCCTGCAACGTGACGGCGCCAACCCCGCCGACGAGCAGGTTGTTGCCGTCCGAACCGCCGCGATAGTTGCCGCCGCCGGCTCCACCGATCGCCGTTACGCTGCCGGTGGAGAGCGGCGTGGTGGTGGCGCTGGAATAATTGACCTGCGAGGCGACGGTTCCGTTGACCACCGTCAACGTGCCGGCGGCGCCTACGACCGTGTCCTGCACCGGGCCGACAACCTGGATGGTGGCGCTGCCCGCGCCGGCGGTGATGGAGTCCGAGCCGGTGGACCTCACCTGCGTCGTGCCGGCCCCGAGCAGGACGGTGTTGCCTGGCTGGACGATGGCGCCGGCGTTGCCGAAGACGTTGATGCCGGCCCCGGCCTCGACGGTGCTACGGCCGCCGGTTTGGCTCTGGCGGAGATCGATCGTGTCGTGGCCGCCGCCGGTGTAGACGGCAAAGCCGGTCGTCGCCCCCAGGTTGATACCCTTGTCGCCGTCCCCGCCGGCGATGGTGCCGCTGCCGCCGCCAGTAAAAACTTGCGCGCTGCCGGTGCCGATGACGATGGCCTCGTTGCTGGCGCCACCGCCGCTGAGCGTGACCGGGGCCGGATTATCGCCGACGACGATGTAGGGGTAAGCTGCCGGGATCGCGAGATTCAGCTGTGAACTGGTCTTCACGACCAGCACGGCCGGGTTGGTGGGCGGAGTCGGCGCCGTGCCGCCCCCCGTCACGGTGACAACCGTCGAGCCGCTGGCAATGGCGGCGCTGATAATGGCACCGGCCTGCCGCGCAATGGCGACATTCGTGCCGGCTGTCAGCGTCGGGTAGACGCTCCCAGCCCCTTGGATCGTGACGCTCGGCATCGATTTTCGCAACCATCGCGGGTGTTAACCTCAACCTAGCGATCCGTTAACGTTCACGCAACCGTGTTGGCACTCGTGATTCGGCTGTATGCCGGCAAGATACCGCTGACCCGGCCAACCACGCCCGCCTGCCATGTAGTTGAGGGCTTGCCTCAGTAGATGCAGAGCACTTGCAGGCAACCACAGGCCGGCTTATCTTGAGGCTTCTTCGACACTCCCACGCTGAACCGGGGTGGCCTTCACGGGCCGCCCTTTTTGTTGGAAACTCGCATGACTTCTCGGCCCGGCGCCGACGATACCGACCAGAGCGGTCCGCTGGAGACGCGGATCGCCACCACGATCCGGGCCTCGCTGGAGACCATGGGCTTCGAGTTGGTGCGCGTGTTGATCCTTGGGCGCGAGCGTCCGACGGTGCAGATCATGGCCGACCGGGCCGATGGCTCGCTCATCACTGTCGAGGATTGCACGGAGATCAGTCATGCCGTCTCGGCCATGCTGGACGTCGATGATCCGATCCCCGGTGCCTGGAACTTGGAGGTCAGCTCGGCTGGTATTGATCGCCCGCTGACCCGGCTCAAGGATTGGGTGCGGTTCGCCGGTCATCAGGCACGGGTTGAGATGCTCGCCCCCGTCGATGGCCGCCGCCGCTTCACCGGCATCATCGTCGGTGCCGAGAACGATACCGCGACCGTCCGCCTCGATGACGGTACGGACGTGGTGCTCCCGCTCAGGGACCTGCGCCGCGCGAAGCTGCTGCTGACCGACGCCTTGATCGACGCCACCGCCCAACCCGACCCTTCTTCCAATTCTTCTCCGGCCAAGCTGGCGAATTAGGAACCATCGCAATGGACACCGCCGTATCCCGCCCCGAACTGCTGCTCGTCGCCGACGCTGTCGCGCGCGAAAAGGCAATCGACCGTGACGAAGTGCTCGAAGCGATGGAGCAGGCCATCCAGAAGGCCGGCCGCGCCAAATACGGCCACGAGAAAGACATCCGGGCGACGATCGACAAGCGCAATGGCGACGTGCGGCTGACCCGGTGGACCCAGGCGGTTGCGGAAGTCGAGAACGACGAAACCCAGATGCCGATCCACATCGCTAAGAAGTTCGATCCGCAGATCGAAATTGGCGGCTACTTGGTCGACCCGCTGCCGCCCATCGATTTCGGCCGCATTGCCGCACAGACGGCCAAGCAGGTCATCGTGCAGCGCGTGCGCGAGTACGAGCGCAAGAAGCAGTATGACGAGTTCAAGGACCGGGTCGGCGAGATCGTCAACGGCGTCGTCAAGCGCACCGAGTACGGCAACATCATGGTCGAACTGGGCCGCGCCGAAGCCCTGCTACGCCGCGACGAGCTAATCCCGCGCGAGAATTTCCGCAACGGCGACCGGGTACGGGCCTATATCTACGACGTGCGCGAGGAGCCGCGGGGACCGCAGATCTTCCTGTCGCGCACGCATCCCGCCTTCCTCGCCAAGCTGTTCGCCCAGGAAGTGCCGGAGATCTACGACGGCATCATCGAGATCAAGGCCGTCGCCCGCGACCCCGGTAGCCGCGCCAAGATGGCCGTCATCAGCCGCGACCAGTCGATCGACCCGGTCGGTGCCTGCGTCGGTATGCGCGGCAGCCGCGTCCAGGCCGTCGTGCAGGAACTGCAGGGCGAGAAAATCGACATCATTCCGTGGTCGGCACAGCATGCGACCTTCGTGGTCAACGCGCTGGCCCCGGCCGAAGTCACCAAGGTGGTGATGGATGAGGAAGCCGGTCGCGTCGAAGTCGTGGTGCCGGACGACCAGCTCAGCCTGGCCATCGGCCGCCGCGGCCAGAACGTCCGCCTGGCCAGTCAGCTGACCCGGTGGGATATCGACATCCTGACCGAGGCGGAAGAAAGCGAGCGCCGGCAGGAAGAGTTCCGCCGCCGGACCGGGCTGTTCGTCGAGGCGCTGGACGTCGATGACGTGATCGCCGGGTTGCTGGTCACGGAAGGGTTCACGACGATCGAGGAGCTGGCGTTCGTGCCGCTCGACGAGTTGTCCGAAATTGAAGGGTTTGACGAGAGCGTGGCTGAAGAGCTGATCCGGCGGGCGCAAAGCTCGCTGAACGACCGCGACGAGAAGTTCGACGTCAAGCGGCGCGAGTTGGGCGTCACGGACGAGATCGCCTCGCTCGAGGTGTTGTCGCCACAGATGCTGGTGGCCCTGGGGGAGAAAGGCATCAAGTCGCTCGACGATCTGGCCGATCTCGCGTCCGACGAGTTGATCGAGATCGTGGGCGCCGACCAGATGGACGAGGAAGTCGCCAACGACATCATCATGGCGGCGCGCGCGCATTGGTTCGATGGTGAGAGCGCTGAGACCGACGGCACCGAGACGGGCGCCCCCGCGCCGGCCGAGGAGGCGCACCACGACTGATCCCGCAGCAGTCTCGGCCCACGCGGAGGCACTCGACGATACGGACGATGCGCCCGACGATGCACCGGAGACCGGCCCGCAGCGTCGGTGCATCGTTACACGCGAGCACGGCGACCGCGAGCGGATGTTGCGGTTCGTCGTGGGGCCGGAGCGACAGGTGTTGCCGGATTTGGCTGCAAAGCTGCCAGGACGGGGAATTTGGTTGAGCGCGCGGCGGGATGTGATAGAAGCCGCGCGAATGAAGAATGCCTTTGCGCGGGCGGCCCGCGCGCCGGTCGTCGTTCCTCCGAACCTTCTCGATCTCGTTCAAACCGGATTGACGCGACGGGTGACGGAATTGGTCGGTCTGGCGCGACGTGCCGGACAGGCGAATTACGGGTTTGAACGCTCGCGTGAGTGGCTACAGAAAGGTCGTGTCGGGATCGTCATCCAGGCACGTGACGGCAGCGTCGAGGAACGGACGCGATTTCTGAGTGGACGACGACATGTGGCCGTAGCAGCGCCACTGTCGGCTGCAGCGCTTGGAGCGGTCTTCGGACGCGACCATGTCGTTCATGTGGTAGTGGCGCCCGGCCGGCTCGCCGATGCGTTGAAATTGGAGACTGACCGCCTCGCCGGCATTGCCGGTCCTGGCGGGGGAATGGAACAGGCAGAATGAGCGATACCAACGACACTGACGCCGGCAAGGGCCGGTTGTCCCTACGACCGGCTACCCGCTCCGATGTGGGCCGCACCGTGGATGCCGGATCGGTCCGGCAAAGCTTCAGCCATGGCCGCTCCAAAGTGGTCCAGGTCGAGGTCCGCAAGAAGCGCGCGACCACCACGCCGCCGCCGTTGCCGCCGGTCGTGACGCCGCCGCCCTCCTCCACCGGGCCGACGATCGTCACGCCGGTGCCGCGCGCGCCGGTGGCCGGGCCTCGGCCCGGTGGCCGTGCGCTGACTGCGACCGAACTCGCCGTCCGCGCACGCGTGTTGCAGGAGCAGCAGCGCGACTCGGCTCGCCGCGAACAGGAGCGCCGCGAACAGGAGAAGATCTCTATCCTTTCGGCCGCCGAGGAAGCCCGGCGCCGCGAGGCCGAGGCTGCCAAGGCAGCAGAGGAGGAGAGCAAGCGCGCTGCCGAGGAGGCCAAGCGCGAGGAGGCCCAGCGTCTTCGCGACGAAGAGGCCGCTGCTGCCGCTGCGGCACAAGCCGCCGTCCCTGCCGCCCAGGCTCCGGCACCCGCGGCCACGCAAAACGCCACCGTCCAGCCCGCGGCACAGGCGCCGCGTCCGGCTCCGGCTCGTCCCGGCACGTCGGCAGCGCCGGCCCGCCCGGCTACGCCTGGCGAGACACTACGCCTCAAGACTGGAACCGGCCGTCCCGGCGAGGAAGAAGAGCGTCGCCGTCCCGGTGCCGTGCTGCCCGGCCGCAAGCCCGGCGTGGCCGCACCGAAGAGGGTCGGCGACGGTCAACGCCGCGGGAGCGGCCGCGTCGACGTCATGGCCGCGATCGAGGGTGACGACGACAAGTCCCGCAGCCTCGCCTCCGTGCGTCGTCAGCGGGAGCGCGAGCGTCGCCAGGCCGAGCTCGAAGCGCTGCGGAGCGACCAGGTCAAGGTCGTCCGCGACGTCGTGCTGCCCGAGACGCTGACGGTGCAGGACCTCGCGGCCCGTATGGCCGCCCGGATGCCGGACGTGATCAAGGCGCTCATGCGTATGGGGGTCATGACCAATCCGGCCGCGATCATCGATGCCGATACGGCCGAACTGGTCGTGCAGGAATTCGGCCATCGCGTCCGCCGCGTTGCCGACTCCGATGTCGAAATCGGCATCGATGGCGAAGAGGACGTCGACGTCGAGTTGATGCCGCGTCCACCGGTGGTGACCATCATGGGCCACGTCGACCACGGCAAAACCAGCCTGCTCGATGCTCTGCGGAGCACGGACGTTGCTGCTGGCGAGGCCGGTGGCATCACCCAGCATATCGGCGCCTACACGGTGTCGACCAAGGCCGGCAACAAGATCACCTTCATCGACACGCCGGGTCACGAGGCGTTTACCGCCATGCGGAGCCGTGGTGCATCCGTGACCGACATCGTCGTGCTGGTGGTGGCTGCCGATGACGGCGTCATGCCGCAGACGATCGAAGCCATCCGCCATGCCAAGGCAGCGGACGCGCCGATCATCGTGGCGATTAACAAGAGCGACAAGGTCGGCGCCAATCCGGGCCGAGTGCGTCAGGAATTGTTGAGCCATGACGTCGTGGTCGAAGAGATGGGCGGCGACACGCAGGACGTCGAAGTCTCGGCCACCAAGCGCACCGGCCTCGAGAAGCTCGAGGAGGCGATCATGCTGCAGAGCGAGATCCTCGAGTTGCGGGCCAACCCGGACCGTGCCGCCGAAGGCGCCGTTATCGAAAGCCGGCTGGACCGCGGTCGCGGCCCGGTGGCGACGATGCTGGTCCAGAAGGGCACGCTGCGTCAGGGCGAGATCGTCGTGGCCGGCGCCGAGTGGGGCAAGATCCGCGCCATGCTCGACGACAAGGGCAAGCCGGTGAAGATCGCGGGCCCATCGACCCCGGTCGAGATCCTGGGTCTGTCTAGCGTCCCGACGGCCGGCGAGCCGTTCGTGGTGGTCGAGAACGAAAGCCGGGCACGCGAGATCAGCGAGTTCCGGCAGGCCAAAATCCGGACGCGCAACGCGGCCGGTGCAACGGCAGCACGCGGCACGCTCGAAGAGATGCTGGCCCGTGCAGTCGCAGGCGAGCTGAAGGAAGTCGCCCTCGTCATCAAGTCCGACGTGCAAGGCAGCGCCGAGGCCCTGACCGGCGCGGTGCAGAAGCTGTCGCACGAGGAGGTCAACGTCCGTGTGCTGACATCGGCCGTAGGGCAGATCACCGAGAGTGACGTGCAGCTGGCCAAGGCGAGCAGCGGCGTTATCATCGCCTTCAACGTCCGTGCGACGTCGCAGGCGCGTGAGATGGCGTCACGGGACGGCGTGGATATTCGATACTACTCGATCATCTACGACGTGGCCGACGACGTCACTGCCATGGTCAAGGGCAAGGTTGCCCCCAAGGCCCGCGAGAACTTCCTGGGCTATGCCGAAATCCGCAAGGTGTTCGACATCACCAAGACCGGCAAGGTCGCGGGTTGTTACATCACCGAGGGCTTGGTCAAGCGCGGTGCCGGCGTGCGGCTGCTGCGCGAGGGCGTTGTCATCCACAACGGCCAGCTCAGCCAACTCAAGCGCTTCAAGGACGATGTCCGTGAAGTGGCACGCGGGTATGAGTGCGGCCTGAGCTTCGCCGGCTACAACGACCTCAAGGAAGGCGACGTGGTCGAGTGCTTCGAAGTGGAAATGGTCCCCGGGTGAGCATTGCGCTCACCCGCTTGGGTAGTTCCTCATGAGCCGGCAACCATCCAAGGCACCGAGCCAGCGGCAGCTGCGCGTGGCGGAAGAAGTCCGTCACGTGCTGTCTGCCGTGTTCACCCGCCATGACATCCGTGACCCAGACCTTGCCGGTGAGACCATCACCGTCACGGAGGTCCGGGTCAGCCCGGATCTGAAGGCCGCCACCGCCTTCGTCGCCCGTCTCGGGCGTTCCGACATCGACGCGTTGCTGCCCGCGCTGAAGCGGGCGGCGCCGTATTTGCGTGGCCAAGTCGCACACGAGATGCGGCTGCGCATCGCGCCGACGCTGTCGTTCCAGGCCGACACGGCACTGGAATATGCAATGCACATTGGCGCGTTGCTGAACCGGCCGGAGGTCGCCCGCGACCTGGAAGCCGACGAGCCCGACACGGATGGACCAGAGCCTAAAGCAGATCGCTAACCGGACTGCCGGCCCGTGGCTGGAGTCGCGGGAAGCGGAGATCCGTGCTGCACGGGCAGCGGGGCAACGGGCCGCGACCGGTGACACCGCGTTGCTGGCCCGGCGGCACGCCGATTTCGAGGATGGGCTACTTGGCCGCGCCAAGGCGGCTGCCCTCGCGCTGAGCAGCGACATCGCGATCCACGCGCGCGACCTTCGACGCCAGATCGACGACCTTTCCCGCGAACGCGACGACCATATCGCCCAGCGCATGACCGATCTCCGCGAGGAAAGGCAGCGCGTGCTGCACGGCATCGACGTCGCGCGTGGCCCGCAATCGGCCAAATACGTCCGCGCCGGACTGGCCGGTGAGGAAGCCGAAAAGGCGCATCGCACCGTACGCGCCGAGGTCAACGGGCGCCCGCTGCGCCGCAGCCTGGTCGGCTTCTACCTGCCGGTCATGCTGTTGCTGGCCTTGGTCGAGGTACCGGTCAATCGCCTGGCGTTCGAGTTGTTCTTCCAGGAGCAGCCGGCGGTGTCGCTGGCGCTCGCCTTCGTAGTCGGCGCGGTGCTGGTGTTCTTCGCCCACATGGTCGGCACGCTGGTGCGGCGGATGGACGCGCCCTCGCGCTTGTCGCTGCAGGTCAAGCGTGGCGTCGGCATTGCCCTGTTCGTCGGGCTCACCGGCGTGCTGATGTATCTGCTGGCTGGCATGCGGCAGCTCTACGTGCGGCTACTGGAAAGCGAGCAGGGCAGTTCACTCTCGTCCATGGTGCAAGGACTGACCGGTGGCGGCGCGGCACAGACCATCGCCAAGGTCGCCAACGAGCAACTGGGGACAGCTGGCTGGACGCTCCTCGTGCTCAACGTCGTCATCTTCGTCTTCGGCGCGACGGCTGCCTTTCTGCGTCACGATCCGCATCCGGATTACGAGGCGGCCTGGCGGCAACAGGAGCGTGCGCGCCGTCGCATGACCCGGCTGCGGAGCCGCTACGACCGGGCTTCCGGCGCGAAAGGCCGTGTCTTCGACGAGCAGCTAGCCTCGCTCGATCAATTGCTTCGCGAAACTGAGGCCAAACATGACGGGTTGGTGTCGGAGGAAAGCCGAGTCGAGCCGTTCCGCAAGGAGACGATCGCGCGCATGGCCAACACGGTGCGAAACCGCTCAATGGCGTTCCTCGAAGGAGCAATCGGAGAGATCAAGGGCGACGTCACCGGATCGCTCGACGCCGTTCGCGCGACGTCGGAAGCCGAGATCCGGCAGCGGATTGGCGAAGCCGGGTGAGGCTTCTGGTCGCCGCGGTGGCGTTGCTGGTGTCGGCCGGCTCGGCGCGAGCGGCGACGGATTACTGCGGCTACGGCCACGGCACCGCCGTGCTGATGGTGGACCGCACGACGGCGTTCGACACGACCGACAAGACGGTGTTCCTCCAGGCGCTGGACGGCATGATCGCCGGGCTCGGGGCGGGCGACCGGCTGGTGCTCTACACGATGACCGGCGCTTACACCGAGAGCCGCAAGCTGTTCGACCGCTGCAAGCCGGCCTGCCCAGAGGCGGGGTTCCTGACCGATCTGTTCGCCTCGTGCCGGCCGGTCATCGCGCGTGCCGACGCGCTGGGGTTCACGCGTGAGTTGGCGACCACGCTGGCCGGGCTGCTGGAACGGCCCGAGGAGACCAAGTTCTCCGACCTGTTCCGCACCGTCGCCGACGCGATCCGTCCTTACACGGCGGGAGCGCAAAAGCTGCAAACGTTGTTCGTGTTTTCCGACCTGATCGAAAATTCGCCGTTGCTGCCGGAGCGCGAGTTGAAGCGCCTCCCGCCCGCCGCGATCGTCCAGCGGCTCAAGACCGAGGGTGTCACGGCCGCACTGGGCGGGGCTGCGGTTCGGGTATTCGGGTTCGGTCGCGACGACAGCCCGGGCCGCCCGCCGCTGCCTCAGGCCGAACGTCAACGCATCGCGCAGGCCTGGCGCTCGTGGTTTGAGGCCGGCGGAGCCGGCAGCGTCGAGATCGGCTTCCGCTAGCTTCCCAGCTTGCCGAGTTCCGACAGCATGGTCGCTTCGGTCAGGATCTGCGGCAGGACGGTGGGCTTGGCGTTGCCGGCCGGGAACAGCACGTAGAGTGGCACACCATCACGCGCGTGTTCGCGCAGGAAGCTGGTGATGGCCGGGTCGCCGCCGGTCCAGTCGCCCTTGAGATAGGCGACGCCATATTTGGTGAAGGCAGCCCGCACCCGCTCCGGCGTCAGCGCAATCCGTTCGTTGACGAGGCACGTGACGCACCACGCGGCCGTCATGTTCACGAAGACCGGTCGCCCCTCGGCGCGCAATTCGGCCAGGCGTGCCGGCGTGTAATGCTCGACCGACTCCGCACGCGCGCTGGCCTCCGACCTGGGAGCGACGTCGAGCCGGAGCAGGGTCGCCCCCGCGCCGACGCAGGCCAGGACCGCGACGGACCGCCCCAGGCTGCGCAGGCGCCCGTTCGACCGCTGCGCCAAGCCGAGTGCCCATGCCCCAAGCGCCAGCAGCAACGCCCCGCCAGCGACCGTCAGCACGCCCGCCTCCCCGGCTTCCAGGCTCGCCACCCATAGCAGCCAGACGAAGGCGCCATACATCGGGAACGCCAACGCGCCGCGCAGCAGGTCCATCCAAGCGCCGGGCCGCGGCAGCAGGCGCGCCAGGCCCGGCGCAATGCCGAGCAGCGCATAGGGCGACGCGAGCCCCAGCCCCATTGCCACGAATACCAGGATCGGCAACGGCCCCGGCGCGGCGAGCGCCGCCGCGATGGCCGCCCCCATGAACGGCGCCGTGCATGGCGTCGCGACCAGCACTGCCAGCACGCCAGTGCCGAAGCTGCCGAGGTGCCCGCCGCCTCTGGTGAGTCCGGCGCCCACACCGGCCAACCGCCCGCCGACGGCGAACACGCCTGACAGGTTCAGTCCGACCAGGAACAACAACCACGCGAGCAGCGTAACCCCGAGCGGGGACTGGAACTGGAACCCCCACCCGACGGCGGCACCTGCGCCGCGCAGCGCCAGCAAGATCCCACCCAGCGCCGCGAACGCTGATACCACGCCCGCCGTGTACGACGCCGCATGCCACCGCACGACCCGGCGCTCGCTGCCCGACAGCCGCGCCAGCCCCATCGCCTTCATCGCCAGAATCGGGAACACGCAGGGCATCAGGTTCAGGATGAAGCCTCCGAGCACCGCGAACAGCAGCGCCTCAGCCAGCGGTAGCACGCCGGTGTTGAACGTCGGCGCCGAGCCCGGCGTAGCCTGCACCGCCAGGATGCTTTCCTCGCCGCGAGCGTCGCGCAACACCACTGTGCCGGTCAGCGAGGTCGGCGCCGTCTTCGGGGTAGCGAGACGGATCAGCACCGCGCCGTCCTCGACCTCGAAGCCGCGAGACGCGTTCACGCCCTCGTCGGGGATGAACCACGCTTCCTTGACCGTATCGGGCGAGAGTTCGGCTCCGCTCAGGGACAGCGTTCCGTCCGCGGCGATATGCGCGGCGAATGGCGACGGCCGTGGTGTCTGCGTCGCGGCCGCAGCGAATAACGGCGCTTCCGCGGAAGGCGACGGCGTTCCGGCCGGCAGATCGAGGCTGAAATGCCCCTCCTCCGGCACGCAGATCTTCTGGCACACCAGCCAGGTCGCATTCGCCGTCACATGCAGCCCGTCCCCGGGCGTGACGCTTACCGGCAG
>JBPBQE010000317.1:0-27791 GCA_050954595.1 Janthinobacterium lividum
CGGCCGCGGGAAGACGTGGGCGCGCTCGGTTTCGGCGATCATGCCGGGTTCGACGAAGCGGTCCCGGCGCCGCTCGATCGTGCCGTGTCCATTGACGTGCGCATCGTGGGCGGACCCAGTCTCGGCGGCAGCCCGTTCGTACGGCCGGCGGCGCCCCGCTACGTCGGCTATTTCGACGGGGTCGACGGCTTCTCGGGCGGCGGATGGGCGATCGACATCGCGGCGATGGACGTCCCGGTGCAGGTCGATTTGCTGTGCGATGGGGAGATCGTCGGCAGTGGCCGCGCCGACCTCCATCGTGGCGACGTGCTGGAGGCCGGGCTCCCGAGCGGGCGCTGTGGCTTCCATGTGCTGCTGGACCGGCCGGCTGGCGCCTTGGTCGGGCGCGAGGTGGTGGCGAGCATCGCCGGCACTGGACTGGCATTGGCGGGCTCGCCGCGCGCGGTCGTGCTGAACCCGAACGTTGCGGCATTTCTCGAGCGCAAGCGTCCAAGCCCTGCCGTGCTGACCCGGCTGCGGCGCCGCCTGACCCATCGCTCCGCCGGCACCACCATCTCCATCGTGATGCCGGTGCACGAGACGCGGGAGGACTGGCTGCGGCAGGCGATCGCGAGCGTGACCGCCCAATGGTCCGATAATTGGGAGTTGATCTGCGTCGATGACGGCTCGCGCGCGCCGCATGTCGGCGCCATCCTGCAAGCAGCTGCGGCGGACCGGCGGATCACAATGGTCCATCGCCTCGAGTGCGGCGGCATCGCGCGGGCGGTGAACGACGGCATCCGAGCCGCGCGCGGCGACTACGTCGCAGTGCTCGACCATGACGACGCGCTCGAACCGGACGCCGTGTTCCACCTCGCCGATGCCGCGCGGGCGACGGGCGCCGGGCTGCTCTACAGCGACGAGGTGCTGACCGGTCCGTCGCTCGATCAGGTCATCCAGCATCGCGCCCGCCCGGCCTGGAGCCACGACTACTACCTGTCGCACCCTTATTTCGTGCATCTCGTCGCGGTTCGCCGCTCCCTGGCCCTGGCGCTCGGCGGCTGGGACGAGACGATGTCGATCTCCGCCGACGTCGACTTCGTGCTGCGCGTGGTCGAGCGAGCCTCGGCGGTCGCCCACATTCCTCGCGCTCTCTACCGTTGGCGCACCCATCCAGACAGCGCCGGTCATCGCCAGCGCGGGGCCGTGATGGCCGCCACGCAAGCCGCCATCGGCCGTCACCTGGTCCGCACGAACCGCCCCGCCTCCGTCAGTGCCGGCCAAGGCTTTAATCAGTTCCGGCTCGACTGGCCGGACGATGGCGGCGAGGTGTTGATCGTCATCCCGACCAGGGATCGCGTGCATCTCCTCCGGCACTGCATCGACAGCATCGCGGCGACCGCAGCCGGCGAACGCTATCGCATCGTCGTCGTCGACCACCACTCCACCGACCCGGCTACCCTCGCCTACCTCGCCGGGGTTCCGCATGTCGTGTTGCCCTATGACGGCCCGTTCAACTTCGCCGCCATGAACAACGCCGCGATCCGCACGCATGGCGGCACGGCACCCTACCTGCTTTTCCTCAACAACGACGTCGAGGCGATCGACGCCGGCTGGCTGCCCCGCCTCCGAAGCCTTGCGAGCCGCCCCGAAGTCGGCGCCGTCGGCCCGATGCTGCTCTACGGCAACGGCCGCGTGCAGCATGCCGGCGTCATCGTCGGCTTCGGCGGCACGGCGGATCATGCGATGCGGTTCGCCGAACCGACTTCGCCCGGCGGCGTCAGCAACCCCGGCTACAATGCGAGCCTCACCAGCCTGCGCGACTTCAGCGCGGTCACTGCCGCCTGCCTGATGATGCGGCGCTCGGTCTTCGACCAGGTTGGCGGCTTCGACGAAGCCTTCGCCGTCGGCTTCAACGACACCGACCTGTGTCTCCGCTTGCGGGAGGCCGGGTTGGCCGTGCTCTACGACGGCCATACCAGATTGCGGCACTACGAATCCGCGACCCGCGCCGCCGACAAGGCCCTCGCCGACCCGACCGACGACGACCGCCGTCTGCAAACCCGCTGGCCGGATTTCTTCACCGGCACCGACCCGTATTACAATCCGTGGCTCGCGCTCGACGGCACCGACCATCAGCTGCGCACCGACCGAGGCTGGCACGGCAGACTCGGACCGCGAGTATTTCGACCCACACACAATCTATGATTGCAATATCGATTACCGTCTGCGACGTTCGATGCTTGTTCAGCAAGGATGAGCAGGGTGATGGTTTCGATCAACGAGCATGTCCCCGCCGCACCGACCGGCTTGGCCGCCCGCGCGGATGCCACGACGGCGGTGCTGAACTGGTCCGTGGCGCCAGGGCAGAGCCCCGCCGACCTTTATGCCGTGTTCCGAAACGGCATCCCGATCGGGCGCACGGCCGGCACCGATTTCACGGTCGCCGGGCTGCGGGAGGCGACGGGCTATGTCTTCACCGTCGCTGCCGTCGATGCGGCTGGCCGGGTCGCCAGTTCCGCGCCGGTGGCGGTGCTGACCCAGACGATGCCGATCTGAAATTCGGCTAGGTTGGGGCGATGATCGCCCTGACCGCCACGCTCGCCGACAGTTTCGCCGCCATCGCCCTCGGGCATGTCGAGCGCGAATACCCCAACAAACCCGGCCATGTCCTCGACGGACCGGCCGATGCCAGAACCCCCGCCGAGCTGCATCCGGTCTTCTATGGCAGCTTCGATTGGCATTCCTGCGTCCACAGCTATTGGTTGTTGGCGCGAGTCCTGCAACGCTTTCCTCAAGGCGCCACCGCTGACACCATCAGGGATCTGTTCGACCGGCAGCTCGTAGCCGAGAAGATCGCCGGCGAATGTGACTACTTTGCCCGACTCGGCGCCCGAGGGTACGAGCGGCCCTACGGCTGGGCCTGGCTCCTCAAGCTCGCCGCCGAACTCGCCCTGCTGCCGGAACCGCGCTGGGCCGATGCAATCGCGCCGCTCGCGACGGTGATCACCGACCGGTTCAAAGCCTTTCTACCGATCGCGACCTATCCGGTTCGTGCCGGAACACACGGCAACACCGCCTTTGCGCTCCGTCTAGCTGCCGACTACGCCGACGCCGACCTGTTCGCCCTGCTCAGCGACACGGCCATCCGCTGGTACGGTGCCGATGCCGCCTGCCCTGCCTGGGACGAACCCGGCGGCGACGATTTCCTCTCGCCAGCACTCGTCGAAGCCGAATGCATGCGCCGACTTCACGGCGCCGATTTCCCCGCCTGGTTCGAGCGGTTTCTGCCGGATATCGCCTCCAGTCACCCCGCCGTGCTGTTCGCACCGGCGCGTCCGAGCGATCGGACCGATGGCAAGATTGCGCATCTCGACGGCCTCAACCTGAGCCGTGCCTGGTGCCTACGATCGCTCGCCCGTTTCGGTGGCGACACACTTCTACAAGCGGCCGACCATCATCTGGCTGCTGCCATTCCGCATCTGTCCGGCCACTACATGGGCGAGCATTGGCTGGCGACCTATGCCCTGCTCGCCCTGGACGATGCCGATTAGGGCTTTTGTTCCCCGGGGTGCGCCGCGGTCTCGGTCGCTTGCCGATCGCTGGTCGGCACGCCTTTGGCCACAGCATCGGCCGCTGCAGGCGGAACCCCGTTCGGCGCATGATCGTTTGCGCTTTTGGAGGCGTCTTCGGGCGCCGGATGATCGGCTGGCTTTGCTGGTTGTGTCATGGTCCTGCAACGCTGGCCGGAATTGCCGGTTGCGCCATCGCCGACTCCACCGCGTCGCAAATCTGGTCGAGCTGTTCGTCCGACAGGTCCGGGTGGATCGGCAGCGCCATGATGCGCCGCGAGAGATCCTCCGACACCGGCAGCGCCGTGCCGTCATGCGCCCCGGCATAAGCGGGCTGCAGATGCAGCGGGCGCGGGTAGTAGATCGCGCTGGGAACCCCGGCCTCCCGCAACGAGGTCTGTAGCGCGGTCCGCCCGGCCTCGGACTCCAGCAGAACGGCATAGATCGCCCAGGCGCTGGTGCTGTCCGGCACCCGGGCCGGGATCTGCACCACGTTGGCCAGCCGCCGGTCATAGTGCCGCGCGATCGCTTCACGCCGGGCCAGCTCGTCGTCGAACATGTCGAGCTTGGCCAGCAGGATCGCCGCCTGGAGCGTATCGAGCCGGCCGTTCATGCCGATCCGCAGCACGTCGTAGCGGGTGGTCCCCTCGCCATGCGTGCGCAGGCTGCGGAACAGCGCCGCGCGGTCGTCGTCATCGGTGAACAACGCGCCGCCATCGCCATAGGCGCCGAACGGCTTGCTAGGGAAGAAGCTGGTAGCCGTCGCTTGGGCCTGGGTCCCGAGCTTGGCCCCGTGCAGGCTTGCCCCGAACGACTGCGCCAGATCGTCGAGCAGGAACAACCCCCGCGACCCGGCGATCCGCTGCAGCGCCGGCCAGTCCGCCGGCTGGCCGAACAAATCCACCCCGATGACCGCGCGCGGCTTGAGGTGCCTTGGCGTGGTGTCGATCCGGTGCTCCAGATGCGCCGGGTCGATCTGGAACGTGCGCGGATCGACGTCAACGAACACCGGCGTGGCGCCGAGCAACAGCGGCACCTCGGCCGTCGCGGTATAGGTGAACGCCGGCAGATACACAGCATCGCCGGCGCCGATGCCTTCGGCCATCATCGCGATCTGCAGCGCATCCGTCCCGGAACTCACCCCGACGCAGTGCTTGGCCCCGCAATAGGCCGCCAGCCGCTCCTCCAGCTCAACCACTTCCGGCCCAAGGATGAACTGGCAATGCGCCAACACCGCCTCCAGCCGAGGCCGCAGCGTTGGCATCAGGCGGGCTTGCTGGGCTTTGAGGTCGAGGAACGGGATCACGGATGAACTCCTGACGTCGCGGCGGCCGGCAGATCCGGCTCGTATTCTGGGACCATGCGGCCGAGGGCGGAAAGGGCGGTGGCGGGCTGGCCGGCGCGGCAGGCGGCGGCGATCTCGTCGAGACAACGGCCGACGATGGCCGGGTCGGCGGTGCGGGGCGTGGCGGTCAGCAGGCCGGGATGTCCGGTCGGCTGCGGCGGCTCCTTGCCGTGGAACAGCTCCTCGAACAGCTTTTCGCCCGGCCGCAGCCCGGTGAAGCGGATCGCTATGCTGTCAGCCGGCGCAGGGCCCTCATCGGGTGCGACCGTGAGCCCGGTCAGCCGGATCATCTGCCGCGCGAGATCGACGATGCGCACCGGTGGCCCCATGTCGAGCACGAAGATGCCGCCCCCGTCATGGTCCGCCTGCGCACCCACCACGCTGGCCTGCAACACCAGGCCGACGGCTTCGCGCACCGTCATGAAATAGCGCTGCATGTCCGGATGCGTGACGGTCAGCGGGCCACCGCGCTCGAGTTGGCGCCGGAACAGCGGCACCACGGAGCCGGTACTGCCCAGCACGTTGCCGAACCGCACGGTGACGTAGCGCATCCCGCCCACCCCGCCGGTGCGATCCAGCGCCTGGACATACATCTCGGCCAGCCGCTTGCTAGCGCCCATGACGCTGGACGGGTTCACCGCCTTGTCAGTCGAGATGAACACCATCTGCGCCGCACCCGCCGCCCGCGCCGCGTCGGCCACGATGCGGGTGCCGACCGCGTTGGTCATTAGCCCTTCGAGCGGGTTGGCCTCCACCATCGGCACATGCTTCAGCGCCGCGGCGTGAAACACCAGTTCGGGCCGGATGCCGTCGCACACGGAGCGGATCCGTGCCTCGTCCCGCACGTCGGCCAGGCAAATCTGCCGCGCCACGGCAGGATGGGATTCCGCCAGCTCGGTATCGATCTGCCACAGGGCGTATTCGCCGTTGTCGAGCAGCACCAGCGCCGCCGGGTCGAGCGAGGCGATCTGGCGCGCCAGTTCCGACCCGATGGTCCCGCCCGCGCCCGTCACCAGCACCCGGCGCCCGCGCACCAGCCGCGCCATCCCGTCCCGATCCAGCGGCACTTGCGGCCGGTTCAGCAGATCCTCGATCGCCACCGGCGCCAGCGGCGCGGCCTCGTCGCCCGAGCCGAGCAGCCGCATCGGCGGCGGCATGCGACGCACCGTGCCACCCTCCGCCTCCGCCTGCGCGACCAGATCGGCCAGCCGCGCCCCGTCCAGATCCGGCTCCGTCACCACGATCGCCGAGATCGGTCGTCCCTCCGCGCGCAACCGCGCCAGGATCGCCCCGGCCTGCTCGAGCGCGCCGAGGATCGGCCGCCCATGCATCCGCCGCCCGACGCTGCTGCTGCCATGGCTCAACAAGCCCACGACCCGATACGCCGCCCGCCCCTCCCGCGTGTCGAGCGCGCGCAGGAACACGTCGGCATTCTCCCCGGCGCCCGCCAGCAGCACGGCCTGGGCCCCATCGCCGGACGGGCCTCGTCCGCGGCGCAGCCGGTAGATCACCCGCGGCGTGCCGAGCGCCACGATCAGGGTCAGGGCATGGATGATCGGGAAGGTCGCCGAGGGGCTCGGAAAACCGGACACGAACAACAGAATGGCGAACAGCGCCGCCGAGATGATCGAGCTGCCGACCACGCCGACCAGGTCCGCGATGCCGGAGAACCGCCAATATTGCTGCGGCATCCGAAACGGCAGCCCGGCGACCAGCAGCGTGATCGCCCCGCCCGCGATGAACCACAGCGGATGCAGCAACCCACCCGTCGGGTCCGCCAGGAAACGGGCAAGCGGCGTCGCGACGGCAGCCAGCGCGCCATCGAGCAGGACGTTGAGAAAGATCCGCTTCATCGCGCGATTGGAGAAGTTACGCTGATGAACGGGCGGGGGGTTATCCGGGCTGGGCCGTTGCAGAGCCATCGTCGGAACCCTATAGGCCGCGATTTCCAGCAGCGACAGTGCCGTGACGATCCAAGCCTTTCTTCGACATCTGGCATTCTGCGCCGCACTGACCGGGCTCTCGGCGGCCGTGGTCCGCGCGATGATCGGCGTCGGCGTGCTCGATCAGCCGGATCAGCGCAAGGCGCACACCCGGCCGGTGCCGAAAGGCGGCGGCGTCGGCGTCGTCGCGGCTTTCCTGATCGGCACCGCCGCGCTCTACGCCGTGGCCGGCTTCGCGCGCGTCGCGGACGGCTATTTCCTTGGCGTGATCCTGGCCGCCACTGCCATCGCCGTGGTGGCCTGGCTCGACGATCTGGTGGATTGGCCGTTCACCGTGAAACTCGGTGCCCAGGTCGGCGCCGCGCTGGTAGCGGTGGCGAGCGGGCTGGTGGTGAGCACGCTCAACCTGCCGGTGTTGGGCACGGTGCCGCTCGGCTGGGTCGGCGTCGTCGGCACCCTCGCCTGGATCGTGTTCGCGACCAACGCCATGAACTTCATCGACGGGCTGAACGGGCTGGCCTCCGGCGTGTCCTGCATCGCGGCGATCGCGCTGGCGGTCGTGGCGGCGGGGATGAACGCCTGGTTCGTGTATTTCGCCGGGCTGCTGCTGGCGGCCGGGCTACTCGGCTTCCTCCCGTTCAACTTTCCCCGCGCCCGTATCTTCATGGGCGATGTCGGCAGCCAGTTCTGCGGCTTCGTGCTCGCCGTGCTCGGCGTGGTGGCAGGACGCTTCGAGCAGGTCGAGCTTTCGGTTCTGCTGGTGCCGCTGCTGCTGTTCGGCGTGCTCTACGACGTGGCGTTCACCCTGGTGCGCCGCGCCGTCGCTGGCGATCGCCTGACCCAGCCGCACCGTTCGCATCTCTACCAGGTGGCGCACCGGTCCGGCATGCCGGCGGTTCTGATCACGTTGCTGCACTGGAGCTTCGCGCTGTGGGGCGCCGGCTGCTGCGCGGTGTTCCTGCGCGCCACCGGCTTGGGCAAGCCGCTCGCCTTGCCGCTGGTGCTGCTGCCGCAACTGGCCTGGACGGCGGCGGTGTGGCGGATGGCCCGGCGGGCCGACATTCGGCGATGGTAGATCGCGGGTTACGAGCGCTAGTCTAGACCTGCGCCGGCGCGCGCCGAGGGATGGGACGGGATGCTGAAACGGCGTTGGATCGCCCTGGTCACCATAATCGCGGTGCTGTCGGGGGCCGCCGACAGCCCACCCAATCCGTCGTTCTACCTGGTCAACCGGGGCAGCAGCGCGATCGGCCGGGTCTATGTTTCGCCAGCGGGCGTGCCGAATTGGGGTGCCAACAAACTCACCGGTGCCATCGCGCCTGGCGACAACGCCCCGATCCGGCTGGCCGCCGACGGAACCTGCATCTACGACGTCAGGATCGTTTATGCCTCCGGCGTCAGCGACGAGCGGCGCGACGTGGATACCTGCGCGGTCGACAACCTCGTCTTTCCACATGGCGCCACCACCGTACGGCCGGTACGCCGGGTCGAGATACCGTCGTTCTTGCTGGTCAACCGAGGTCGAACGGCAATGAACGAGCTGTATCTCAGCCCGAGCGGCAATGATTCGTGGGGAGAGGACCGGCTCGGCGATGGCTTCCTCGCGCCGGGTTCGACGCGAACGATCCGCCTACCGGCCGGCGACTGCCTGTATGATTACCGGGTGGTATTCGCCAACGGCGATGCCAACGAAAGACGCCGAGTCAATCTTTGCCAGGTCGTCGATCTGAAACTGCCCTGACACCGTGGTGCGGGGGTGCCATCGCAGTCCCCGCATGGTTGGTTCAGGCGTGCGCGGCGGCTCGCTTGCCGGCACGGTTTGCCGGCTCCTGCGGCACGGGAGCCGGCGCTTTGGCCGCTTCGCCCATGATGCTGCGCAGATCCTTGAGGAATGCTTGACCCTTGATGGTCTTTTGCACGAGCACGGAGCGACGATCGGCCGGATCGACCTTGCGGCGGGCGAGCTCGAGTTCGCCGAGCCGGTCGAGCGCACGGGTAATCGCCGGTTTTGAGACGTTCAGATCCGCCGCCAAGCCACGAACGGTATGCGGGCCTTCCTGCAGGTAGCAGGTCAAAAAGACGCCAAGCTGACGTGCCGACAAATCGGGTCCATCACGCCGAACGAGTGAGACGATGGTGTCACGCAGAATGGCAACCATCTGGTCGGCACTGGGGTTTGCGGGCACTGGTAGTTCCTTTCTAGGTCTTAAAATTCAAGGCGCTGATCCCGTTATTGCCGGCTACGTCGCCGGCATAACGAGTGAGTATCAACCACCTTCACGCATGAATATATGACAGCCAAGGGTCGTGTCATCAGGCATACGCAACAAATTTTAGACCTTAAGCAAAGTTAATTTTGTCACCGCCGAAAGCAAAGTTCTCAGGCTTTGCGCATCTCCTCCTTCGGGACGGCCGGATCGAGTCGAATCGTTCCATGCGTAAGTATCGATATGCAGCCATCTTACACCGGAAGCGACGAATCGTTTCAAGAACAACGCTGCCAATACCGCACCTGCGTGCGGCTTTGACGAAACGTTTGCGATGTCGGCAATGGGACTCGACAACCATGCGTCGTAGTCGGAATGCAACGGCAACCGCCACACCGGATCATGCGTCTCGGCGGCGCACTCGGTCAGCAGGGTGGCGATCCCGTCATCGGGGGTGAAGATCGCCGGGATGTCGGGCCCGAGCGCCACCCGGGCCGCCCCCGTCAACGTCGCCGCATCGATCACGAGGTCCGGGCGTTCGTCGGACGCCACGGCCAGCAGGTCGCAGAGCAGCAGGCGGCCTTCGGCGTCGGTATTGCCGACTTCCACGGTCAGGCCGCGCCGGGTTTGCAGCACGTCGAGCGGCCGCATCGCATTGCCCGATACCATGTTCTCCGCGCACCCGATCCGAACCGACAGGCGGAGCGGCAGATCCTGCTCCATGATGGCGCTGGCCAGCCCGAGCAACAACGCCGCACCGCCCATGTCCTTCTTCATGCGCAACATCGCCGCCGACGGCTTCAGGTCGTAGCCGCCCGAGTCGAAACAAACGCCCTTGCCGCATAGCGATAGGTGCATCGCGTCCGGCCCGGCGGTGCTGCCGCGCCACGTGAACGCGGCGACCACCGGCGGCCGCGACGAACCACGGCCGACCGCGGCCAACGCCGGATACCCCTTCTCGAGCGCCCCACCCTCGATCCGCTCCGTCACGGCACCGTGGCGCTCGCCGAGCCCCACCGCCGCATCGGCCAACTCGGCCGGCCCCAGATGATTGGGCGGCGTGTTGATCAGGTCGCGCGCCAACCAGATCCCCCGCACGATCGCCAGCGCCGGCGACCCATCGGCGCCCGCCAGCTTTGCAGTGTCGCGCTTGGCCGAACTCATGGCGCCGTAGCGATAAGCCCCGAGGCAGAAGCCCAGGATCGCCGAGTCGCGGTCGAAATCGCCTTCGACCAATTGCCATACCGACCCGGCCGGCAGCGCGGTCGCCAGGCCGCCATACGCCCAGGGCGATTGATCCAGGCCAAGGCCGATCAGCGCACCGCTCAGCCCGTCCTCCCCCGGCAGGAGCATCACCCTGCCCGCTTCAGCGGCAAATCCGGCGGCACGCACGAACGCCGCCACCCCGGCCGGCAATCCGGTCAGCACCGACTCGAGCCCGCCCGGGCGAACCGAGATCAACGGCAACACGCCCGGGCTCTCGGGCGGAGCAAGGCAATGGAGGGGAAAATGGGGAATGTCGGAAATAGCTGGCATCGAACCGATCTCTAGTCGGTTTCCGAATCAATCGAAAATTAAACTATTGCAAGCGAGGATGCTGATGGTCGTGCCGGGTTGCAAAATGTGACGATCGGCCCAACCATCTCGGCATGCTGGGTTTCCCCTCGCGGGTCAAAGCGGTGCTCGGGCCGACCAACACCGGCAAAACCCATCTGGCGATGGAACGCATGCTCGCGCATTCCAGCGGGGTCATCGGCTTTCCGCTGCGCCTCCTCGCCCGTGAGAACTACGATCGCATGGTCGCGCAAAAGGGCGTCCGTAACGTGGCGCTCATCACCGGCGAGGAGAAGATCGTCCCTGCCAACGCCCGTTGGTTCTCGTGCACCGTCGAGGCCATGCCGCTCGACATGCCGGCCGAGTTCGTCGCCGTTGACGAGATTCAGCTCTGCGCCGACCCCGATCGCGGCCACGTCTTCACCGATCGCCTGCTCCATGCCCGCGGCCTGGTGGAGACCATGTTCCTCGGCGCCGAGACCATCCGGCCGTTGTTGCAGCGGCTGATCCCGCAAGCTGAGATCGACACCCGGCCCCGCCTGTCGCAGCTTTCCTATGTCGGGCCGGCGAAACTACCACGCCTGCCGCCGCGCACCGCCGTGGTCGCATTCAGCGCCAGCGAGGTCTATGCCATCGCCGAGCTGATCCGCCGCCGCCGCGGGGGCTGCGCCGTCGTCATGGGCCGCCTGTCGCCGCGCACCCGCAACGCACAGGTGCAGCTGTACCAGAACAAGGAGGTCGACTTCCTCGTCGCCACCGACGCGATCGGCATGGGCCTCAACATGGACGTCGATCACGTCGCCTTTGCCCGCCTCTCGAAGTTCGACGGCCATCGGCCACGCCGCCTCACCGCGCCCGAGATCGCTCAGATCGCCGGCCGCGCCGGACGTGGCATGCGCGACGGCACCTTTGGCACCACTGCCGATTGTGTCCCGCTCGAGGACGACCTCGTCAACGCGGTCGAGAACCATCATTTCGAGCCGCTGGACCAACTTTACTGGCGCAACGACAAGCTGGACTACACCAGCGTCGACGCCTTGCTCGCCAGCTTGCAGACCGCGCCGCCGCTGCCTGGCCTGGTCCGCGGCAACGATGCCGTTGACCTGGAAACGCTTGGCACGCTGGCCCGCGACACCGAAGTTCGTAGCCTCGCGATCGGTCGCCGCCGGGTCCGCCTGCTGTGGGAGACCTGCGGCATCCCGGATTTCCGCAAGCTGAGCGACGATACCCACACCAAGCTCTGCGCCCGCGTGTTTCAACATCTCGTGCGCGACGGCGTGTTGCCGGAAGCGTGGCTCGAGCAGGGCATCGGCTCGCTAGCCCGTGCGGAGGGCGACATCGACACGCTGATGGCCCGCCTGTCCGGGGTGCGCGTCTGGGCCTACATTGCCGCCCGGCCGGACTGGCTGAAGGATGCGGCGGCGTGGCAATCCCGCACTCGCCAGGTCGAGGACCTGCTGTCCGACTCGCTACACGAGAAGCTCACCGCCCGCTTCGTCGATCGCCGCGCCGCACATCTGATGCGCCGGCTCGACGAGAGCCCGGAGTTGTTCTCCGCCGTCACCCTGCGCGGCGAGGTCGTGGTCGAGGGCCATCCCGTGGGCCATGTCAGCGGCTTCGAATTCCTGCCGGACCCCTCGACCGAAGGGCCGGAGCGTCGCCTGGTGTTACGGGCAGCACGGCGCGCGCTGCGGGAATGGATGCCGCGCCGGGTCGAGGCGATCGAGGCGGCTGGCGATGCCGACTTGGCGTGGGAGACGGACCACAAGCTGAGTTGGGCCGGCATCCCGATCGCTCGCCTGCGACCCGGCACCGGGCTACTGCGCCCCACGGTTGACGTCTTCGACAGCGAGTTCTTGGACGGTCCCCGCCGCGAGCGGGTACGCGTCCGCCTGCAGCGTTTCGTCACCACGCGGATCGAGGCCGCTTTCGCGCCCCTGTTCGCCGCCGAGGCACGAGCTGCCACCGCGCCGGCGCTGCGCGGCCTGTTGCACCGCCTGATCGAAGCCGGCGGCGTTCTACCGGGGGTGGTCGGTGCCGAGCCGGAAGTACGCGCTGCCCTGAAGGCGCTTGGGATCAAGATGGGGCGGTTCGCGCTATTTCTGCCCGCCTTGCTGAAGCCAGCACCTGCAGGCGTTCGCGCCGCCCTCCTGGCGCTGCGGGCAGGCATGCCGACACCCGAGCTGCCTGGCCCTGGCAAGGTGTCGATCACGGCGCCGGGTTGGCCCGCCGCGTTCGCTGGCATGCTGGGCTGGATCGATGCGGGACCGACCTTCATCCGCCTGGACATCGCCGAACGCGTCGCCGCCGAGCTGGCCTGGTCGGCGCGGCATCGGCCCGCCGCCGTGCCGGACACGCTCGCCTCCCGCTTGGCGATCTCGCGCGAGATGGTGCCAGCCGTGTTGCGCGAGTTGGGCATGCGCCTTGTGCCGGCCAGTGCCTTGCAGGCTGACCTATACGGCCCGCCGGCCCCGGCCATGATGCAGGTCCGTCGCCCCGCCAAGCCCATGGCCGCCCCTGCCCCGCCCGTGCTTCGGCCGGACAGCCCGTTCGCGGCATTGGCGACGATGAGGCGCTGAGTGGCTGAGATCGAAGACCGGGAATGGCAGCGACTGGACAAATGGCTGTGGTGCGCCCGCTTCATGAAAGCGCGCTCGGACTGCGCCCGCCTGGTCGCCGACGGCTCCGTGCGCATCAACCGGCAGCCCACGGACAAGCCTCATGCCCGGCTACGACCCGGCGATGTGCTCACACTGCCGCTACGCGGCCAGGTCCGAGTGCTCGAAGTCGTGGCGTTGGCGACGCGCAGGGGGCCCGCGCCGGAAGCGCAAGGGCTGTATCGCGAGCGCGTGGAATGCGACATCAGCGGGTTGCACGACAGTTGAATCGCTTGCATACCGCAGCTTATCGTTCGCGCGGGATGCCTCCCGTGTTGCGACCGGTTGCCCGAAAACTGGTCTTGGAAGAGGATTGGCGATGACCTACGTGGTCACCGAGAACTGCATTAAATGCAAGTATATGGACTGCGTGGAGGTTTGTCCGGTGGACTGCTTCTACGTCGGCGAGAACATGCTCGTGATCCATCCCGACGAGTGCATCGACTGTGGCGTTTGCGAACCGGAATGCCCGGCCGAGGCCATCGTCCCGGATAGCGACGACAAGTCCAATGCTTGGCTCGAGCGCAACCGCATCTTTGCGACGACGTGGCCGAACATCACCCGCAAGGGCGATGCTCCCGCCGATGCCGACGAGTGGAAGGACAAGCCCGGCAAGGAAGCCTTGTTCTCCGCGGAGCCCGGCCAGCCCTAGGTCACGACCGCACCATCAAACGGTCACTTTTGCCAACACGCGTTCCGGGCATTCCTGGAATGCGTGACTTTGGCGTTTTTTCTTGGTATAACTACTATCTCACGTAGCATCTGCTCGTGTGCAGCGTGTCACTGGCAGTCATGTTGGCGGCCGTTGAGCGTTCGTTCCGAGTTTAGGAGCCGGCCCGCCTCGTGTCGTTTGTCCGCAATTGGTTCATCTACTTTTACCAAAGCCGACAAGTTCGATCGAGCAGACTAGCGTCCTTACCCGGACCGGACTGGAACCGCAACGCACTGGACAGACCGTGTCAGATACAAACGCGCCCGACGCGGAGGAAGTGATGATGGACGACGCTCAAACGATGACAGCCGAGACGGTCGACGCACCGGTGGAAGAGGCTCAGGCTCCTGCCCCGGTCGCCGTGATCGATCCGCCGTTCCGTTCGCCGCCGAAGATGCCGGGCCACATGCCGGCCATGCACGGTCGTCCGCAGATCGTGCCGCGCGCGATGGCCGCCAAGGAGAACTTCGTCGAGGGTGACTACGTCGTTTATCCGACCCACGGCGTCGGCAAGGTCGAGCGGATCGCCACGGAGGAGATCGCCGGGCACAAGCTCGAGCTGATCCATATCACCTTTGAAGAGAACCGGATGACGCTGCGCGTGCCGGTGGCCAAGGCGCGAACCGCCGGGCTGCGCAAGCTGGCGACCCGCAAGGTGTTCGACGAAGCGCTGGCGCTGCTCAAGGGGCGCGCGCGCATCAAGCGCACCATGTGGTCGCGCCGGGCGCAGGAATACGAGCAGAAGATCAACTCCGGCGACCCGATGCAGATCGCCGAAGTGGTGCGCGACCTCCATCGCAACGCGGGTCAACCGGACCAGAGCTTCAGCGAGCGGCAGATCTACGAAGCCGCGATGGACCGCCTGGCCGCCGAACTCGCAGCCCTCGACAATACCGACAAGGGCACCGCGCTGACCAAGCTGTCGGATTACCTGAAGACGATCGTCAAGACCGGCGCCGCCGCCGAGCCCGAGCCGATCGACGACGACGTCGAGGAATAAAGAAAGGCCCGCTCGACGCGGGCCTTAGAACATCAGCCCGCGCGCTTGATGGTGAGCGGGCCCGGCCCCTGACAAGTTGGCATCATTTCCAGCCGGTTGATGTTGACGTGCCCTGGTAGCCCCACCACCCAAGCCACCGCTTCGGCAATGTCTTCCGGCGAGAGCGGTGTCGTGCCGGCGTAAACGGCCTTGGCTTTCTCGCCATCGCCGCCGAAACGCACCGTGCTGAACTCGCTGCCGCCGACCAGGCCAGGCTCCAGGTCAGTAATCCGCACGCCGGTGCCGACCAGATCGGCCTTCAGATTGGCACTGAGTTGCGTCACGAACGCCTTGCTGGCGCCATAGACGTTGCCGCCGGGATATGGAAACCGCGCGGCCGTGCTGCTGACGTTGACGATGTGCCCGTGATCCCGCTCCACCATGCCGGGCAGCAGCGCATGCGTCATCCGCATGAGGCCGACGACGTTGGTGCCGACCATCGTCTCCCAATCCTGCAGCGAGGTCGATTGCGCCGGCGCCGTGCCAAGCGCCAGCCCGGCATTGTTGACCAGCACGTCGATCTCCTGCCACGTCGCCGGCAGGCCCCCCGGCAACCCGGCCACCGCTTTGGCATCGGTCACGTCGAGCGGGAATGGCAGCAGCGAAGCGCCCAACTCCGCCCGCAATGCCTCCAGCCGATCGGCCCGCCGCCCCGTCGCGATCACCCGATGCCCGTCCCGCACGAAGCGGCGTGCCACCGCTTGCCCAAACCCGGCCGTCGCGCCGGTCACCAAGACTGTCTTCACCATGCGAATTCCTGTTGTGGTTGTCAGTTTGGCAGATCGAGCCGAACCGAGACGGGGCAATGATCGGAAAGCCGCTCCTTGGCGTCCTCCCCCTCGCGATACACCATCACGCGCATCGAATTGGCCTCGAGCCAACCGCGCGCGGCGCCACCGAGCATGATGTGATCGATGAAGCTGTTGCCGCCCCAGCACGGGGTGGAGTGCCCTTCGGTGACCCGCAGCAGCGGCGCGGCCTGGTTGAGCGCGGCCATCATGTCGTCGCGGCCATCCATTCGCCGATTGAAGTCACCAAGTAGCGCGAACGGCACGCCTTCCTCGCGGCGCTGGGTGATCCATCCTTGCAGCGGCGGCACCTGTCGGCGCAGCGTCTCGCAAACCCGGCCGGAACTGGTCAAGGCGGCATAGTGACAGCCTGATTTCAGATGTACGCCGAGCAGCCGCAGCTTGTTGCCGTCGACATCCAGCGTGATGTCCGCCCCGGTCCGCAGCCGGAAATGAGCGTTCGGGTAGATGTCGAGAGCGGCCAGATCGGGATTCTGCGTGACGGCAATACCGCGTCGGACCGCGAAGCCGACGCGCTGAACCACCTGGTCGTGCGTGAAGAACAGCGCGTAGCGGTCGGGCGGAAACACCTCGGCGGCGACTTCGGGCCCATCGACTTCCTCGAGCGCCACCACATCGGCATCGAGCGCCGCGGCATACCGCCGCAACAGCGCCCGGTCCTCGGCGCGCTTGGGCACCACGTTCTCCGGCAGTTCCGGATCACCGGCTGGGCGCAGGGTAAGCCATTCCAGGTTCCAGGTCGCGATCTTGAGAAGGCGGGCATTGGCCGGTTGGATCCACGCGATAGCCAGGGCAGCGAGCAGCGAACGGACCAGGGCTGAACGGATCACAACAAAGCGGGCTCCTCAGGCGCCGGCGCATCCTGTTCGGTCCGCCGTGCGGCGTCCAGGGGCAGCACGCCGCAGGAATGGAGATATGCAGCGATCGCATCGTACCGCGCCGGGTCACGGCTCGGGTCGCGCCCGGAGCCGGTGGGCACCCAGATGATCGTGCCATGCCGGGCGCGCGTCAGCAGCACGCGATAGGCGTTGAGCCGGTTGGCCCGCGCTGCCGCCGAGGCGCGTGTCCAGGCACTGGCCCGGAAGCGCCGCGCCTCCCATGACGTGCCGCCCCGCACCAGATCCCCATTCCAGCATAACCCGACACGATCGAACTCAAGCCCCTGCACCGCGAACTCAGTTCCGACTACTTCAAGCGCGTCGCTGCTGCGGATGTCCGGCCAGCGGGACAGCACCCAATGCGACACCGCACCATCATCCTGGTGCGGCAACACGGCGCCCAGCCCTTCTGCCCGGAGCCGCCGGGCCGTCGACGACGCGATCAGGGCTGCCGTGCGGCTCCCGCGTTGGCGCAAGGCGACCCGGAGATCCTCGAGCGACCGGGTTAGGAGGAACGGGATACCGTCAGCGGCGATCGCGGCGGCCCGCCCGGGATCGTCCGCGAGCACCGCATCGACCCAATCCGCCGTGCCGGGCGCCCGCACCGCGCGAAGCGGCGCCGCCAGATGCAGCGCCTCGCAGCGTGTGGCCGGAAGGTCGGCCGGCAGGCATTGCCGGGGATCGCTGGAAACGGTCGCCGGCGCATGCACCTCCCAGCCGGGATGCCTGACCAGCGCCTCGCCCCACCCCGCGAGCCCGCCTTCGCCGTCGTAGATCTCCTGCCCGCCGCCGAGCAGGCAGATGATCGCGCCCCAGCCCGGCCGGCGCTCCATGATGGAAAGGATGTGCGCCGGCTCGGAATCCCACAGCGGAACCGCTCCCTTGCGTGTCGCATGACTGGCGTGGGACGCCGTCCAGCACCGCTGCGCCTCGTCGATGACCAGCAGGCGTTCCGGCGCCAGCCCCTCCTGCGCGTAATCGTCGCGGAACCGCGGCAGCGCCTGGATCACCGCATCGATGCGGCGACGTGCCGCTCGGGGCTCGAGCTGCCGCGCTGCCGCATCCCGCGCCAGGGCGTCCCGCAGGATATGCACCAAAGCCGGGTTGCCGGTGAGGAACGCCGCGCCTGAACCGGGCGTGAACGCGAGATCGAGGCCACACAGCGTCTTGCCTGCTCCAGGCGACCCGGTGACGAAGACGATCGTCTTGCCGTCCCGCGCCCAAGCTTCCGCTATCGCCGCCCGGATCGTTGCCTGAGTTTGCTCCAATGCCGCCGGGCTGGCCGATGTCAGCCGCAGCGCCGCGACATCGTGATCCGCATATAGCGCGCACGCCGCCGCCAACAGACCCGGCATTGGCGCATACGCAGTCGGCGACCAGGCAGCCGGGTCGAGCCCGAGTGGCGGAAACCGGGCGATCTGACAGAACAATCCCGGCAAGGTGAGCAACGTCGCCTCCACTACCGGCGCGGCGCCAGCCAGGGGCAACGGGAATTGCGGCCGTACGGCCGTGCTGACCGGTCGCAGCAGGATCGGAATCACCGGCACGCCCCGGCACCCCTCATGGAAATCGGCCAGATCGAGCGCGGCATCCTCGGCCGCCGCCCGGGTTGCCCCAGGGCGCGACGTGATCGCCAGCACCGCCCGATCCGTCACCACGACCTGATCCAAGGTCGCCCCGGGCCGCCACAACTTGGGCGCGGTAACGACCCGCCAGGTCGGATGATCCTCCAGGGGCAATTTCATCCCGCACCCTCGCACGAGATGATTTACAGGAGGTTACGCCCGCTACTCGCCTTGCTTGAACGGCGAGTATTCCTCCAAGGCTTCCATCTCCTGCTCGATCGCCCGCCGCTCCTGCTCGAGGTAGCCGGCCACCGCCTTGCGCAGCCCGGGATGCTCGATCCAGTGCGCGCTATAGGTCGGCTTCGGCAGATATCCGCGCTGGATCTTGTGCTCGCCCTGCGCCCCCGCCTCGACCCGCTTCAGCCCGTGCTCGATGGCAAAATCGATCGCGCGGTAATAGCAGAGCTCGAAGTGCAGAAACGGCCAGTCGCCGCGGCAGCCCCAGTTGCGCCCATACAGCGCGTCATCCCCGAGCAGATTGAGCGCCCCGGCCACCAGCTTGCCGTCATGCTCGGCCATCATCAGCACCACCTGGTCGCCCAACCGCTCCGACAGCAGTGGAAAGAACGATTTGGTCAGGTAGGCGCTGCCCCACTTCCGATCCACGGTGGAATGGTAAAAGCCGTAGAAGGCGTCCCAATGCCGCTTAGTGATCTCCGCGCCGCGCAGCGTCAGGTAGGTCAGCCCGCAATCATTGGCGTCGCGACGCTCGCGCCGGATGCTCTTCCGCTTGCGCGAACTCAGCGCGCCCAGGAAGCCCTCGAAATCCGCGTAGCCGTCGTTTTCCCAATGGAACTGCTTACCCTGCCGGCGTAACCACCCGGCCTCGGCCAGCGTCTCCCACTCCGCCTCAGTGCAGAACGTCGTATGCACCGACGACAGACCCAACTCCTGGCACGCCTGCTTCAACGCCTGGCCCAACGCCGCGGTGGACACACCGGGCCGGGCCAGCAGCCGTGGCCCCGGCACCGGACTGAACGGCACGCCGACTAATAATTTCGGGTAGTACTCGCCACCCGCACGCTCGAACGCCTGTGCCCAGCCATGGTCGAACACGTATTCGCCGTAGCTGTGCGACTTGGCATACATCGGCGCCACCGCGACCACCGCATCGTCCTGCCGCAGCGCCGCGTGCTGCGGTAGCCAGCCGGTGCGGTCGTTGGCCGACCCGCTATCCTCGAGCGCAGATAGAAAAGCATGGCTCACGAACGGATTGCCGGTCCCGCCCAGGGTGCCGGCGCAGGCATTCCACTCGTCAGGTGGGATATCGGCGATCCGCTGGTGCAGCGTGAGCGTGAAGTTGGGCATCCCGTCAGGCATGAAAGCCGATATGGGAGCCCGGCGGCGTCCTGAAAACCTGTCTCCGAGAAACCTACGCCATAACCTCAAATATGCCCTCGACCTCGACCGACGCATCGCCGGGCAATGACGGCACCCCGATCGTGCTGCGTGCATGCCGCCCGGCATCGCCGAAAACGCTAACCGCAAGGTCGGACGCACCGTTCATCACGACCGCGTGCTGGGTGAAGTCCGGCGTGCAGGCGATGAAGCCGCCGAGTCGGACCACCCGCTTGAGCTTGCCGAGATCGCCGATCGCCGCCCGCAATTGCGCCAGCAGATTGACGAAGCACAAAGCGGCCGCCTCGGTGCCGGTCTCGAGGCTGACCCCACCGCCGAGCTTGCCGGTGAAGGCAATCTTGCCGTCTCGCGCTGGGATCTGGCCCGATACGACGATCAGATCCCCGGTGCGGACGAATGGCACGTAGTTGGCGATCGGCGCCATCGGCGTCGGCAATTCGATCCCGAGATCGCGCAGGCGAGCATTGTAGTCGGTCATCCGTTGGCCACCAATCGAAGGCCCGTCCGCCGGATGCGCATCTGCACCGGTAGATCGAGCGGGAGAAGCGGCATCGGGTCCGGCCGAGCATCCGGGATGCCCTCCGGGACCGAACAGCCGCCAAGATAATTCAGCGCCAGGTTGCGGAACACGTAATCGAGCACCGATGTCGCATGGCCGATATCCGCATCGCCCTCGACCGCGCCCGCCGGTCCGAACCGCGTCAGCGTAAAGGTCCGCACATATTCTTCCAGTGGTACGCCATGCTGCAACCCCAGGCTCACCGCGGCGGTGACACTCTCCATCATGTGCCGCATCATCGCCCCTTCGCGGGGCAACGTGACGTGAAGTTCGCCGAGCGTGCCATCGGCATACTCTTCCGTCCGCACGTAGACGCGGTGCCCACCGATCGCCACGCGCTGCGTGTAGCCCCGGCACCGCGCCGGCAGTGCGCGGCGCGACGGCGGCGTCACAGCGGCAGCGCTCACCGGCCGGGCCGGCATCGCATGCATGTAGGGCGCGACCGCGTCGTGCATCGCCTGGTGCGCTTGCAGGCTGGGGGGTGCCAACAACGCCTCGCCATCCAGAATGCGCGCCAGCGCGGCCTCGGCCGACAGCCCCAACGTCACCAGCCGCGACTGCGCCGCCAGCGTCAGTTTGCCGTCGGCGTCCACGGCCGAGAAGGCCGGCGCGATCCCGCTGGTCTCGGCACCGAGCAGCGCGTCGGCCGGACCCGGCGCGGAAATGGCCGTACTCGGCATGGAGGCCGAGCCGCGCAACGCCTCCGTGCGGGCGAGCACCGCGGCCGCGGCCAGCTTCGGCAGCCGCCGCAGCTTCGGCGGCTCCGGCCAGCTCGGCAGGCGGGACAACAGGTCCGGCTGTTCGCCGGCCAAGGTGACGTCGGCCGTCCCGCGCAGCAGCGCCGCGAGGGTGGCCGCCAGGTCCCGCGCCTCGAGCGACTCGTAGGCCACGCCGATCCGCGCCAACAGCCCGTCCAGATCGGTGAACCCGATCGCGACCCGGCCCGCGGACGGTTCGCTCAGGCGCAGCGCCGTCGCCGCGGTGCGAACCGCATCAATGAAGGCGTCCACATCGAAGCCGGTCGCCTCGTCGTAGAACGCCGGCAAATTCATCACGAAGCCCGGTGGCGTCCCCTCGTCGGTGCCGCCCCACAGCGGCGCCGTCGGCGCGGCCTGTCGCAGCAGCAACAGCCCGTGCAATCGGTCCGCAAGCGCCGGGTCACCCTCGAGGCGGGCGCTGCTGGCCAACGGACGGATCCAGCTCTCGGCCGCGCGCGGCAGGCTCGCCTTGCCGTCGCCGGGCGCTAGAAACGCCAGCGCCGCCGCCGCCCGATCGTCCCAGCTGGCCGGGATCGTCAGCGGACGCGGCGCCGCGTCCGGATCCGCTCCCGCCTCGATGTCGCGCATGCGCACGCCGCGCCAGATCTTCGTAAAGGTCATGACTCGATGCTAGAGCGGTTTGCCGGCTTCGGGAACCGGGGATGGCTTAACATGTCGCAGACACGTATGATTGGCGCCATGACGATCGGCACCCGCTTGTTTACCTGGTTGTCGGGGCGCGCCGTCGGCAGCGACCCGGCTGGCAACACCTATTATGAAGAGCGCCGGGCCCGCAAAGGCGCTCGCGCCCGCCGCTGGGTCATCTATGCCGGCGAGCCCGAGGCCAGCATGGTCGCGCCCGAGTGGCACGGTTGGCTGCACTACATGATCGACCAGCCGATCCCGATTGCGGCGCGCCGCTCCTGGCAGACACCGCACCAGCCGAACCTGACCGGCACCGCCCAGGCCTATCACCCACCGGGTCACGATTATCGCGGGGGGCAGACCCCGTCGGCCACCGGCGATTACGAGTCCTGGACGCCGGGGAGTTAGGTGGTGGCCACCGCCAAACGGGGCGTCGCCGAGGTCGCGACCGGCGCCGTCATCATCGTGCTCGCGCTGGGTTTCCTCGGCTACGCGCTCATCAACACCGGCCGCGACAAGACGGGCGGCCTGCACCTGAATGCCCAATTCGACAACATCGGCGGCATCACCAGCGGGGCCGACGTGCGGCTCGCTGGCGTAAAGGTCGGCAACGTCTCCGACGTGACGATCGATCCGCGCACGTTCCAGGCCATTCTGGGGCTGACGGTGCGCCCCGACCTCAAGCTGCCGACCGACACCAGCGCCGTCATCTCGACCGGTGGCCTACTCGGCGGCCAGTTCGTCACCCTCTCGCCCGGCGGCGCTTCGGCCGACCTCGCCGATGGCGGCACCATCCGCCTGACCCAGTCCGCAACCAATCTCGAAGACCTGCTCGGCAAGTTCATCTTCAACGTCGGCAGCCTGGCGGACGCGACACAGAAGACGCTGCAGCAGAAATCGCCGCCGTCGCCATGAGCGAGCGTATCTGGCCCGGCGCCGACGGCCAGCCGATCTCGTGCCGCGAGAAGTTGCGCACCCTGGCCGATAATGAGGCCGAAGCGCGCCAGGTGCTGCAGGACGCGTTCGAGGACGCAATCCTGATGGGCGTCGACGAGCAGGCGGTTCGCGACGCGTTCACCGCCATGATCGCCGGCCTGCGCTCGCCGAAGGTCGGCATTTGAAGCGCGCGCTGTTGCTGTTGCTGCTCGCCACGCCAGCCGCCGCACAGGAGAGCTGGATCCCGAAAGGCACCGCCGATCTCGCGCTTCTCGACAAGATCCGCGCGCAGCCCAACACCGTTGCCGTCCGCGTGGGCGAAAGCACCGTCATCGGCTCCCTCACCGTTCGCGTGAAAAGCTGCGTGGTCCGCCCCGTCGACCAGCCTGCCGATGCCGCCGCCTATCTCGAGGTGACCGACACTCACGGCAATAACGACGTGTTCCACGGCTGGCTGCTCGCCAAGACACCCGGGGCCTCGCAGATGGAACATCCGGTTTACGACGTCCGGCTGCTCGGATGCCATTGACCCTGCCACCGCCGGGTCGCTCGGCCCTGCTCCTGGACATCGACGGCACGCTGCTCGACCTCGCGCCGACGCCTGACGCGGTGGTCGTGCCCGACGGCTTGCTCGACGCGCTGACCCGGTTGCGCCGGCATCTCGGCGACGCGCTTGCGGTCATTACCGGCCGCCCGCTCGACCAGGCCGATGCCTTGCTGGCGAACACGCCCTACGCCGCCGCCGGCGAGCATGGCGGCGCGATCCGTCATGCGCCGGGCGCTGAAATCGAACGCGCGGCGCTGCCCGACCTGCCCGAAGCATGGCTCGAGCAAGCGGCGGCAATGGTCGCGGCACATCCGGGCAGCCTCCTGGAACGCAAACGTCGCGGGGTGGTGCTGCATTACCGCCTGGCCCCCGAAGCCGGCCCGGCCTTGCGCGCAGCGGCCGACGCGATGATCGCGCCCCATGCTGCCTCGTTCCAGGTGCTGGAAGCCTCCATGGCCTGGGAGATCCGCCCGCGCGGCATCGACAAGGGCGTCGCCGTCGAGCGTCTCTGTGCCCGCGCCCCGTTCGCCGGCCGCTTGCCGATCTTCATTGGCGACGACGTGACCGACGAAGACGGCATCCGGGTAGCCGACGCGATGGGCGGCGCCGGGCTCCGCGTGGACCACGCCTTTGGCACCTCAGCCGGGGTGCGAGAGTGGCTGCGCCGCAGTGCCGACCGGCTCGACGCTGGCGCGGAAGACTGGGCACCTTTGCGCTAAGACTCACGATCCCAGTCTGCGCAGCCTATTAGGTCAGCGGTCGGGCCACATGGGCCCGGAACGCCGGGCGCGCGAGCAGACGGTCGTACCATGCGCGCAGATGCGGCAACTCGGGGCGGTCGATACCCTCGAAGCTGAACCACCGATGGGCATGAACGCCGATGCTGATGTCGCACAGCGTCAATCCAGGCCCGGCGATGTACGGGGAGCCGGCCAACACGCCATCGAGGATCCCGTAGAGCTCGCGAAGTCGACCGGTGGCCTTGTTGATCGCCGTCCAGTCCCGCTGCTCCGGCGTGTGACGCACTAGGCCCCAGAACACCGGCGTCATCTGCGGCCCCAGTGTCGTCTGCAACCAGTCCATCCAGCGGTCGACATTAGCGCGGGCGCGCAGATCGCCCGGCCAGAACGCCTCGCCGCCCTCGTTGGCGGCAGCGAGGTAGCGAAGGATGGCGTTACTTTCCCACAGCGAGAACTCGTCCTCCACCAGCGTCGGCACCACGCCGTTCGGGTTCAAGGCCCGATACTCCGGCGTGTCGGTGCCGCCGAACGCGCCGCCGACATCCTGCCGCTCGTACGGCAGCCGCATTTCCTCCAACAGCCAGATCACCTTCATGACGTTGCTGGAATTGGCTCGCCCCAACAGAATCCGCATTGGCTCGTCTCCCGATTTCGCCCGCACGCTACGGAAGTTGCCGGGTGCCGCAAAGCGCCGCATAGGAATGGCATGAGGCTGTTCGAAGCATGGCGCGCCGCGCTGATAGGCACCCTGGTCAGCGCCGCTGCCCTGGCTGCCGCGTTTGCGACCGAGTGGGGCCTCGGCATCGTGCCCTGCGCGCTGTGCTTGGTGGAACGCTGGCCCTATCGCATCGGCATCGCACTGGGCCTGCTGGCCCTGGTCTGGGCGCGCGGCCGCCGCGTCGTGCTGGCCCTCATGGCCGTCACGATGCTGGCCGGTGCCGGCGCTGGCGCCGTCCATGTCGGCGTCGAACAAGGCTGGTGGCCGAGCCCGCTGCCCGAATGCGCCGCGCCCGACCTGGGCCATGGCACCGCCGCCGAACGTCTGGCGCGCATGCCGCTTTTCCCAGCCAAACCGTGCGACGATCCGACCTACCTGATCCCCGGCCTGCCCGTCAGCATGGCGATGGCCAACCTGCTCCTGGCCCTGGCGCTCGCGATATACCTGGCCATCTCTGCAGCCGGACCGAGGAAACCCGCATGAGCGACAAGCCGACCTTACCGGGAGACCTCACTGCATCCGAGGTCGTGGAACGCATCATCCGCGTCGATCACGCCGGCGAGTTCGGCGCCTCGCGCATCTATGCCGGCCAGCTCGCCGTGCTGGGGCGTGGCGAGAAAGCCGAGCTGATCCGGCACATGAAGGCGCAGGAAGATGTCCATCTCCAGACCTTCGCCGGCCTGATCGGGGAACGCCGAGTGCGACCGACCGCGTTACTGCCGCTGTGGAACATCGCCGGCTTCACGCTCGGCGCGGTGACGGCTGCACTCGGGACACGCGCCGCGATGGCCTGCACGGTCGCGGTGGAGGAAGCAATCGACGAGCACTACCAAGCCCAAGCGGAAACTCTCGGCGATGACGAGCGCCCGCTACGGGACACCATTGAGCGGTTCCGTGCCGACGAGCTCGAGCATCGCGACATCGGGCTGGAGAACGAGGCGGAGCTGACGCCGGGCTACCGGCTGATGTCGCGGGTGATCAAGGCCGGTTGCAAGGTGGCGATCGCTATCAGCGAACGGGTCTAGCACCGGGCACAAAAAACCCCGGGGATTGCGCCCCGGGGTTCGGTGCGGCCGAAGCCGCAACTAGCTTGTAAGATTAGTTGTTGCTGTTACGGACGCCGAAGAGCTGCAGCGCCAGCATGAACAGGTTGATGAAGTTCAGATACAGCGTCAGCGCATCGTAGACGCTACGAACCGCGGCGCCATCGGTGCCCTCGGCGTAGGAATACTGCACGTAGTCGTTCTTGATCCGCTGGGTGTCGTAGGCAGTCAGTCCGACGAACACCAGCACGCCGATGATGCTGACGGCGAACTGCAAGCCGGAGCTACCGATGAACATGTTGACCACGCTGGCCAGCACGACGCCGATCAGGCCCATCATCAGGAAGCTGCCGAACCGCGTGAGGTCGGTCTTGGTCGTGTAGCCCCAGATGCTCATCGCGGCGAAGGTGCCGGCGCTGACGAAGAACACGCGCGCGATGCTGCCACCGGCGTAGATCAGGAAAATGTTCGCCATCGACGCGCCCATGGCCGCGGCGAAAGCCCAGAACAGCAGTTGCGTCGTCTGCCGCGACATCCGATTGATGCCGAAGCTCAAAGCCATCACGAAGGCGAGCGGCGCGAACATCGCGGCATAGCCGAGCAGGCTCGGCTGAACCGCCATGCCGCGCGGCGTCATCACCTGATGATAGAATAGGTTGATCAGCGACGTGTTGGCGACGCCGTAGGCAATCGCCCCGGTCAGCACGAGACCAGACGCCATCCAGTTATAAACGCGCAACATATAACCGCGCAGACCGGCGTCGATCGCCGAGCTGTCCGCGGCTGAGGGCGAATACGCCCGATAGTCGGGGACGAAAGCCATGGCTCCGTAAATCCTCTTCAATGGGCGAGATGCCCTCGGGAAGCTATGTTGGTCACAACCTATTCTGGATCAAGACAAATCGAGAGTTACTCGTTACGCAGGAACGGCGCCGGCCGCGCCCGCAACGCCGCCGCGGTTCCGGCATAGCCGAAGGCCAGCATCAGCCCGGTGCACCCGACCAGAGTGACCGCCAACGATCCCGGCATGAAGATCCAGTCGGCGTGCATGACGAATCGCACCACCGCCCAACTCGCCAGCGTGCCGACCACTGCCGCCAACACGCCCGCCGCCAGCCCGATCGCGCCGAACTCGACCAGCCAAGCCGCCCGGATCTGCCGCCGCGTCGCGCCCAGCGTCTTGAGCACGATCGCTTCCGCCATCCGCCGCCGCTGCCCCGCTGCCACCGCGCCCGCCAGCACCAGCGCGCCCGACGCCAGCGTCACCGACCCCGTCGCCGCCAGCGCCGCCGCGATCTTGCCGACCAACGCCGCCACCGTGCCCAGCACGTCCGCCACCCGGATACCCGACACGTTCGGCAAGGCATCCGTCACCGCCCGCAAGATCGCCGCCTCGTCGGCCGGCTTGGCGCGCACGGTTGCGATGTGCGTGTGCGGCGCCCGCTCCAGCAGCCCAGGCGACGCCACCATCGTGAAATTGATCCCGAGCGACCGCCACGCGATGTCGCGCAGGCTGGCAACCGTCAGGTCGATGTCGCGCCCCAGCACGTTGACGCGGATGACGCTCCCGAGATGGACGCCCCAGCCGCGTGCCAACGACGCGTCGAACGACACCAACGGCTTGCCGTCGTAATCCGCCGGCCACCATGACCCGGCGATCAGCTTCGAACTCTCCGGCACCGTCTTGCTATAGGTGAGCCCCCGGTCCCCGCGCAGCGCCCACTGCGTCTCCGGCGTCGCCTTGACCTCCTCGGCTGGAATGCCGTCCACGCTGACGATCCGGGCGCGCAGGCTCGGCACCTCGTCAACCTTCTCCACGCCGGGTTGCGCGGCGAGGATCTGGCTGAACCGCCCCAGCTCGTCGTGCTGGATGTCGATAAAGAAGAAGCTTGGTGCCGCCGCCGGCAATTGTTCCACGATCTCCGCGCGGATGTTGGCCTGGATCAGCGCCACTGCCGACAGCGTGGACAACCCGAGCCCCAGCGATACCAGCATCAAGCCGGTCGACGCACCGGGCCGGTGCAGGTTGGCGAGTCCCAACCGTGCCCATGCTGCCCGCGGCGCCGGCAGGTGCCGCGACAACGCCGTCAGCGCCAGCCCACCGAGCCAGAATAAGCCGAGCGTCGCCGCCGATGCGCCGCAGAACCAAGCCGCGAACCGCTTCTC
>JBPBQE010000466.1:0-26778 GCA_050954595.1 Janthinobacterium lividum
CCATAGAGCATCGGCTCAAGCCGCGACGCGGCACGGCGCAGCCGCCTCGGCCCAGGCTTCCGCCTCCAGCCGCGCATGCCGCATCGCGCCGGGCTCCAGCACGGAACCGGTCGGCCCCCATCCCAGCCGATGCCGCGCCAGCAGCAATGTCTGCGGGATGCATTCCCGCACTAGGTCTAGGTCATGCGACACCACGATCACCGTCCGCCCCGCTGCCTGCCACCCCAGCATCAGCGCCACGAGATCCGCCTCCGTGCGCGCATCCACCGCGTTGAACGGTTCGTCGAGCAGCAGCACCGGCGCGTCCTGCACCATCAGCCGCGCGAACAGCAACCGCTGGAACTGCCCGGCCGACAGCGAGTCGAGCGGACGCTTGTCGAACCCGCTCAACCCGACCGCATCGAGGGCCCGCATCGCCCGCCCGCGATCCTCCGGCCCCACCACCCGGAACGCCCCGCACCGCTCCCACAACCCCAGCATCACCACATCGAGGCACCCGATCGGGAAGCTCCGGTCCAATTGCGTCCCTTGCGGCAGCAGCGCCACCCGGCCCGGCCCGGCCCCGTCGATCCGCCCTGACGCCACCGGGTGCAGCCCGGCGATCGCCCGCAGCAGCGTCGTCTTGCCCGCCCCGTTCGGCCCGACGATCGCCGTCAGCGTGCCCGCCGCGAACTCGCCGGAGATGTGATGCACCGCGGGGTGCCGGTCATGCGTGAGCGTGACGTCGGTAAGGCTGATCGCGGCCGTCACGAGTTGATCGCCAACAATACGCCGATCCACACCACGGCGCTCAGCACGGCAGCCAATAGTAGCCGCGGCCCGACGCCGGCGGCAGGAGAAAGCGGATCGGTCATACGTTATATTATACCATGTCGCTCCGCCGTTCCAGGGTTTCGCGCGCGGGTACCGGTTGCTACATGCCAGCGATGCAACCGGATCCAGACGCCGATCTCCGCCGCGGCTTGGCGCGCTACCGCGGCTTTGCCACCGGCATCCTCGCCGGCATGGGCGGTCTCGTCGGTATCGCCTACGCCCTGCCCCCGGGGTTCGGCACCTCTTTGCTGCAATCGAGCGCCAAGGCCGGCCTGGTCGGCGGCGTAGCCGACTGGTTCGCCGTCACCGCACTGTTCCGGCATCCGCTCGGCATTCCGATTCCGCACACGGCCATCATCCCGCGCCAGAAAGCCCGGCTGGGCCGCTCGCTCGGTCGCTTCGTCGCCGGACACGTCATTACCCCGGCCGAAGTCTCCCGCGTTCTCGGCCAGCTCGACATCGCCTCGATCCTGGCCGACTTCCTCCGCGACAAACAAGCCACCGCCCCGGCTGCCCGCACCATTGCCGAAATGTTGCCGCGCATCCTCGCCACCGTGGAGGACGGCCGCGCCCGCCGCACCATGGCGCGCCTAGTACCGCGCCTGGTCGGCGGCGCCGGAGCCGGCCGCATCGTCGCGCGCGCGCTGCGCTCCCTGGTCGCCGGTGGCCGGCATCAGGAAGTGCTCGGCTTCCTGCTGGAGGAGTTCCGCAAGCTGCTCGAGGGCAAGCACGAGACCTTGCACGGCTTTATCCAGGACAAGGTGCGCGCACAAGGCGGCCGGCTCGTTGGCTGGATGCTGGGCGCGCAGGTGGCCGAACGTGTCATGACGGTACTGCGCGACGAGCTGAACCGCCAAGGCCCGGAAGGCAGCACCATCCGCGCCGCCTTCGACGAATGGGTCAAGCGCGAGATCGACCTCATGGAAACTGATCCGACCCGAGCCGCCGAGATCGGTCATGCCATTCGCCGCATCGTGGCGCATGACACCGTTCAGGTCTGGCTATGGGACGTATGGTCCCGCATGCGCCTCGCCTTCGAGGCCGATGCCGCCAAGCCCGGTGGTCACACGCTCAGCGTCATCGAGAGCGCCCTCGCTAACCTCGGCACCTTCATAAAGGACGACCCGACCGGCCGTGCCCGCGTGCAAGCCGCCGCGGAAAGCATCATCGCGACCGTATTGCCCAGCGCACAGGCCCAACTCGCCGGCTTCATCGGCGACGTCGTGGCGAGTTGGGATGCCAAGACCGTCACCGAGAAGCTCGAATTGCGGGTCGGCCGCGACCTGCAATTCGTCCGCATCAACGGCACCCTGGTCGGTTTCCTCGCCGGCGGCGCGCTGTTCCTGCTGATCTACGCGCTCACTGGCCAGACCGGTGGGTAAGTTCGGCGACTAGGCGCCGACCACGTAGGCGCGAAGGCTGTCCACCTCCTGCTCGGCATTGGCGATCTTGGCCTTCACCACGTCGCCGATACTAACCAGCCCGACCAACCGCCCTTCGTCCATGATCGGCACGTGACGGAACCGTCCCGCCGTCATCAGCTCCATCGCCGCGGCGACCGTCGTCTGCGGCGTCGCCGTCGTCACGGTGCTGGTCATCAGGTCGGCCGCGGTCCGGTCGAGTGTCCCGGCTCCATTCTCCGCCAGACTTCGGACCACGTCGCGCTCGCTGAGGATGCCCTCCAACGCGCCAGATGCGGAGACGACTAGAACGGCACCGATCCGATTTGTCGCCAGCATCTGCACAACGTCGGTGATCGGCGCATGCGGCGGCACGCTGAGCAGCTTTCCGCCCTTTTCCTTCAAGATCCCGGCAATGACCACGACGACCTCCTCCCTCATTTGTTGAGGGTATCGTGCCCTAACGCCGACGAGGATTTCAACCAGTGGCTGTGCAGGTGCAGCAATCCTACTCGGCGGCGATCCGCTCCCCGGCAACGCGGGTGCGGGACCGCATCGTGACAAACTCCTCCCCACCGGTCGGATGAATGCCGATGGTACGGTCGAAATCCTGCTTGGTCGCACCAGCCGTGATGGCGACCGCGATGCCTTGCATCATCTCCGCAACGTCGTCGCCCAGCATATGCGCCGCGATGACTCGCTGCGACGGCTGGTCCACGATCAACTTCATGAACGACTTCCGCGGACGCCGGGCCATGACGCGCCGCATCGGCGTGAAGCTGGTGGTGTAGACGTCCACCGGACCACGCGCCGCGGCTGCCTCTTCGGTTGGTCCCACGGTCGCAAGTCCCGGGTTGCTAAAGACAGCCGTGGCGACCGCCTCGAACGACCAAGTGCGCGGTGAGCCCTGCCCGAACAGCCGGTCGGCGAGATGATGCCCTTCGGCCAGCGCGACTGGGGTCAGGTTCAACAGGTTGGAGACGTCGCCGATCGCATAGATGCCGGGTTGGCTGGTTTGGAACGTCCCATCGATCACGATGGCACCTTTCGCGTCGAGCTCAACGCCCGCCGCCTCCAGTCCCATCCCGGCTGTGCGCGGCTTACGCCCGACGGCGAAGAACACCAGATCGACCTCGACCTGCTTCCCGCCGGACAGGGTGACGTGACGTCGTTCACCCGCCCGCTCGACGCGATGCACCGTCTGGCTTGGATGCAAATGGACGCCGTTCTCCCGCATCCCGTCCGCCAGCCGCTCCCGCAGGTCGTGGTCGAAACCGCGCAACGGCAGATGCTGACGCATGACGATGTGGGTTTCGACGCCGAAATTGGCGAAGATGCCCGCGAACTCGACCCCGATATACCCGCCACCGACGATCAGGATCCGCTTCGGCAGCTCGGGCAACCCGAACACGCTGTCCGACGTGATGCCGAGTTCCATTCCCTCGATCGGCGGATCGATCGCCGGAGTGCCTCCGGTGGCGATGACGATTCGCTCCGAGGTGATCCGCTCGCCGCCGACGTCGAGCGTGTGGGGATCGATGAATTTCGCATGGGCGTCGAATAGCTTGACCCCTGCCCCGTCCAGCATGCGGCGATAGACCGCATTGAGCCGGCCGATCTCCTCATCCTTATGCGCGATCAGCGTCGGCCAGCCCGGCGTAGGCGCCGGGCCGGTCCACCCGAACCCGTGCGCATCCTCGGCCAGCGCGCCATACTCCGACGCCTGGACAAGCAGCTTCTTCGGCACACAGCCGACGTTGACACAGGTGCCGCCCCAATACGTGTCTTCCGCGATCCCGACCCGTGCCCCATGGCCAGCGGCAATGCGGGCGCAGCGAACACCGCCCGAGCCGCCGCCGATCACGAACAGGTCGAAATCGTAGTCGCTCACGCGCCGATGCCTCCGATCGCCAGGTACTTGACCTCGAGGTAGTCCTCGATGCCGTACTTGCTGCCTTCCCGACCCAACCCGCTGCTCTTCATGCCGCCGAACGGCGCCACCTCGGTCGAGACGATGCCCTCGTTGATGCCGATGATCCCGTATTCCAGCGCTTCGGCGACGCGGAAGATGCGGCCGACGTCACGGCTGTAGAAATAGGCTGCCAGGCCGAACGGCGTATCGTTCGACATCTCGATCGCCTCCGCCTCGGTTTCGAAGCGGAACAACGGCGCCACCGGCCCGAACGTCTCGTCACGGAAAATCTCGGCCTCGCGCGTCACGCCGGTCAGGATCGTCGGCTGGAAGAAGTTGCCGGCCAACTCATGCCGCTCGCCACCGATCAGCACGGAGGCTCCGAGCCGCTTGGCATCCGCAATGTGCTGCTCGACCTTGGCGACCGCATCGGCATTGATCAGCGGCCCCTGGGTCACGCCGTCCTCCATGCCGTTGCCGACCTTCAACTTGCTGACCGCCTCCTTCAGCTTGGCCGCAAACGCATCGTAGACTCCCGCCTGCACCAGTATCCGGTTGGCGCAGACGCAGGTCTGGCCGGCATTGCGGAATTTGCTGGCCATGGCTCCGATCACCGCCGCGTCGAGGTCGGCATCGTCGAACACGATGAACGGCGCATTGCCACCCAGCTCCATGCTGGCCTTCTTGATCGTCGGCGCGATCTGCGCCAGCAACGTCGCCCCAACCTCGGTCGAGCCGGTGAACGTCAGCTTGCGCACGATCGGGTTGCTGGTCAGCTCACCGCCCGTCTCGCGTGATGGCCCGGTGATGACGTTGCACACGCCGGCCGGCATGCCCGCTCGTTCCGCCAGCACGGCCAGCGCCAACGCCGAAAACGGCGTCTGGCTCGCCGGTCGGATTACCCCGGTGCAGCCAGCGGCCCAACCGGGTCCAGCCTTACGCGTGATCATCGCGGCCGGGAAATTCCACGGCGTGATGGCGGCAAAGACGCCGATCGGCTCCTTCTGCACGATGATCCGGCGACCATGCTGCGGCTGCGGGATCGTATCGCCATAAACGCGCTTGGCTTCCTCGGCGAACCATTCGATGAAGCTCGCCGCATAGGCGATCTCGCCTTTGCTCTCGCTGAACGGCTTGCCCTGCTCGGCGGTCATGATCATCGCCAGATCGTCGGTGTTGGCGATCATCAGCTCGAACAGGCGGCGCAGGATCGCCGACCGCTCCTTGGCCAACATCCCCCGCCACGCCGGCAACGCACGGTTTGCCGCCTCGATCGCACGCCTGGTTTCGGCGGCACCAAGAGCTGGGACGGTCCCGACGAGGTCGCCGGTCGCCGGGTTGCGGATCTCGAGGGTCCGACCGCTATCCGCTTCGATCCATTTGCCACCCACCGCGCAGGCTTGACGGAAAAGGCTGGGGTCGCGAAGCGGCAACGGGGCGGTCTGGTTCAGCATGGGGTCCTCCTGTGGCGTTACAGATAGTCAACCCCATCCTGAATGTCAGCCGTGGCTCACTCGAGCACGCCGCAGGCCAGTCGTGCTCCGCCGCCGCCGAGCGGGGACGGCGCATCGGCATAGTTGTCGCCCCCGGCATGGATCATCAGCGCATGACCCTTAATCGCCTGCAGATCGGTGATCCGCGGTGCCGCGAGCGTTTCGGCTGCCACACCGCTCGCGTTGGCCGTCAACACCGGCAGGTCGCCGAGATGGCCGGCATGCTCCGGGCCTTCGTGGTGCCCGCTATGCGCCGGGTCGAGATGCCCTCCAGCTGCACCGGCCGGCACGACTTGTCCGTTCGCGGTCGACGCCTCGCAGCTGCCGTTCTCATGCAGATGGAACCCATGCGGGCCCGGCGGCAAACCCTTCAGATCCGTCTTGAACACGGCACCCTGAGCACCCTGGCTCACCGTCACCGTACCGATCGACTCGCCCGGGCCGCTGGGCGTAGCCAGCCGCATCTGGGCCTGCAGATCCGCCGCCGATGCCACCTGCAGCCCGGCGCCACAAAGAAGAGCCGCGCCAAGAATGGAGAACCTGAGAACGGTCATGAAAGCAGCCTCTACGACGGGGTATCGGAGCAAACCATGCGAAGGGGTTGGCGCATGGTCCCCGCGCTCATAAGGTTGCGTCCGTAGAACATCAAGGCAGGCGGCATGCGGGTGGCGAGGATGACGGTGCGGTCCGTCTTGATAGTGGGAACAGCGTCGCTCGTCGCAGGCTGCGTTCAGCCGGTCTACGTGCAACCCGGCCCGGTCCAGCTCCAGGGCTATCCACCGCCGATGACCTACCGGGCGAGCCCCGAGTACCGCCCGCCGATCGGCGGTCCGATCCCGTTGCAGCCGCCTCCGATCATCCAGCCACTGCCTCCCCCCAGCCCCGTGGTCACCCCGAGCGAGACCGCCGTTCCGGACACCGATCTCGGACCCATTCCGGTCCAGGACATGCCAACGCCCACCAGCGATGCCCCGTCCACGTCCGGGTCGCCATCCGCCCCGACGCCCGAGACCACGCCCACACCCGCCGCTCCGCCGGAAGTCGTTCGCAAGATCCCCGCCAGCGGCCCCGGCAACAACGTTCCGCTCGAGGGCTTCCGGCCGATGAAGGGCCAGACGAGATCTTCACCCTGATCGGTTGCAATCGGCTAAGGTGAAATTGAATTGACCACTGGCGTGCCTGCCCTCACCTGACGATGATTGGGTAGCCGTCGACCGCTACCCACCAAGCCGTGAAGGATCGCCCCACGTGCCAGATAGTACACCGCCCGTTCGATGGCAGCCCGACCGGAGTCCAACGGTTCCGGACTGGCCAATCCCGCCCCTCAAGACCGCAGTGTTCCGCGGCCTGAAAGGGCTCTGCCCCGCCTGCGGCCAGACTCATGCCTTCAAAGGCTGGTTGAGTGTCGTGCCGGAATGCCTGGTGTGCACCGCCCCGCTCGGCCGCTATCGCGCCGACGACGCGCCACCTTATTTCGTACTGTTCCTGGTCGGCCACATCGTCATCCCGCTCATGTTCTGGGTGGAGACGGCCTATCATCCCGAGCTGTGGGTGCAGGCCGCCGTCTGGTTGCCGGTCAGTTGCGGCCTGGCTGCTGCGTTGCTGCGCCCCGTCAAAGGCGCCACGTTGGGCTGGATGCTGAAGCTCGGCATGGTTCGCTCGGACGACGAGTGATCGAGGCCTCGCGCCTCGCACGAGTCGTCCTGACGGGCGAATCGCTGACCAGGCTTTCACCCATTCTCGAGGCTGACCGGGCTCAGGCGGTTGCTGATCTGGAGCATGAAAACCATTTCAGCCTGCTAGGTACGGCGGATCGTCCGGCCCAGCCCGGCCCATACGTCCTCCACCTGTCCGTCCAGGAAGGGCGCCTTGTCTTCGAGATGCAGAACCTCACCGGCTCGCCACTAACCGCGATCGTGCTCGCGCTGGGCCCGTTCCGCAGCCTGATCAAGGATTACCAGCTCCTGGTCGATAGCCACATGATGGCGGTCGACGAGGGCCGTGCCGAACGCATTCAGGCCATCGACATGGGCCGTCGCGGTTTACACGACGAAGGTGCCAACCTGTTGCGCTCCCGGCTGGAAAATAAGGCGGAGATCGACCACGAGACCGCCCGCCGGCTGTTCACATTGGTCTGCGTCCTCCATCAACGCATCTGAAGTCTGCCCGTCGTCATCGCGAACGCGGCGACGCAGCGGCGTCTTCGGAACGCGCTACGCCACCTGCCTCGCTCACCTACAGATAGCTGGCCAGCGACAGGCTCCGTGAGTCCGCGATGATCTGGTACGATGCCTGAAGCTGCGTTTTCAGGAGAGCCGCCCGGCTGATTGCCTCAGCCGCATCGGCGTCCTCCGCAGACGATAATTGCTTCTGGAGCGTGGTGGTCAGCGACGCCAACTGCGTCTGCCGGGTCGTGAGGTTACTCTGGATGTTGCCCAAGGAACCGGTTTCGCTTGCCATCGCCGAGATCGAGTTGGACAGCGTCGTTCGTGCGCCTGCCACGTCGGCAGCGGGCGTCGTCGATGTGCCAAGTGCGGCGATCTTCGCCAACGCCGTGAGCGTATCGCGCATGTAGGAACCGGTCGGCGACGCAGAGGTCACCAGCGTGTTCGCATTGGCGATCAGACCCACCTGCACCGTCTGACCCGGCCCGGCCTGAATCGTCAACGGCGACGTGCCGATCGTGCTCGAGAACGGCGGCCCACTGGTGCCACTCAACAAGCCGGCACTCATCACGTCCGGATCGGTATTCGGGACCGGCGGGTTGCCCGTATCCTTCCCGGCAAACAGATAAACATCGCCAGACTTGGAGTTGAGAAAGTCGCCGATCTGCTGGATCGCCGACTTGGCGTTCGCCGCCAAGGTCTGGACGCTCGTCGAGTCACTCGGATTGTAGGTGTTGACGGCAGCGTAAAACTTTGACGCGATGTCCGAGATCGACGTCATCGCACTCTGCGTGATTTCGAGCCGCCCCTGCGCCGCATCGATGTTCTGGCTATAGGTCGCCTGATGCGCGATGGCCGGCGCCAGGCTGAGCGCCGTTCGGGCCTGCGTCCCAAGTCCGGAATAGCTATCCGAGATGAGCCCGGTGGCAACCTGCTCCTGAGCTTGATCGAGTTGATCACGCACCGTGCTGCTATTGCTCAGCAACCGCGTCATGTACGAGTAATCGCTATTGATCATTGGACTGCCTGCAACAGTTGCTGCCACATCGATTGAACCGCGGTGACGACCTTGGCATTCGCCGCGTAGGCCGTCTGAAGCGCGACCATCTGCGCGAGTTCGGTATCAACCGACACGCCACTCCGGGCGGCGAGCCGAGTGTCGAGCCCCGTCCGCAGCGCCGTGCTTGATGTCGCGGTCGTCGTGGCCTGGGTCGATTGCTGCGCGAACCCGGCCACCAACGTCGACGCCTGCGACACCGCACCGTCCATAGTGGACGGGAACACGGTATTGAGCACGTTCTGCACGGTCGAGTTATCGCCTGCCTGCAGCGTTGGCCCGGTGCTGCCATCCCGCAATTTCTGTGGAAACTTCTGGATATCCGCTGAAACCTGTACGGTCGCCGAAAATCCCAGCGCCGCCGGGGCACTATTCCCCGTGTTGTCGGTCAGTAGCGGCACTTTTGCTTTCTGGAACGACGCCGCGACCGACTGGGTAAAGGTGTCGAGGCTGGTCTGCATCCCGGGGATCGTTTTGTCGCGCAGTGTCAAATTGGCGCCCATCTCGCCGCCTAGGCCGCTCACCGGCCAACCATTCATCGTCAGAGCATTCACCGAGGCTCCGCTTGCGGCAGAGATGATGGAGCTTTGAATGGCGAACGGCCCGCTCGTCACCCGCGTCGGCAAAATCGTATTGCCGGCGATGACCTGGACGTCTCCGGACGATTGGGGAACGAAGCGCGCCCCGGTCAGCGTGGCCAGGGTTTTCATCTGGCCATCGCGGTCGTCTTCCAGCCCGGCCGTGCTCTGCCCTTGCGCTCGTGCGGAGATGATCTGATCCGACAGCTTGCCGATCGCGCCGAGTGCCGCGTTGGCGGCGTCGGCGCCGTCGCTCAACGAGTCCTCAGCCTTCTGCCGCGCCTGCACCAGAGAACCGCTGAGCGAGTTGATCCCTTGGACGAACGAGTTCGCCGCCCCGAGCACCACCGCCTGCTGCGTCTGATCCGATGGATTGGCATCCAGCGCCGAGAAGCTGTCCTGCAGCTTGCCCGCCAGCGATGCGAGATCCTGCCCGCTCCCCGGCGCCCCCGACGCGGCGTCGATGCCCGACAGCGAGTCGCTCGTCACCTTGCTGCCCGCCTCGGTCCCGACGGACGCGAACAGGTTGGCTTGCAGCTGAACGTCGATCTCCCGCACCGCACCGCCGGTCCGCACACCGGCCGGCCCACCAGCGCTGTCCACGCTGGTGACCGGTGTTGATTCCCGCACGTAGTTCGGAGTGCTCGCGTTCGCGACGTTCTGGGATAGCGTCGCAAGCTGACGTTCGATGCTGTCCAGCCCGGAAGTTGCCGCGCCGAGTGTGTTGCCGAGGAACATGACTTACCTCTTCATATCGATAGTCTGCTGCAGCAAGTCATCGGCCGTCGTCACCATCTTCGTGTTGGCCGAATAAGCGCGCTGCGCGACGATCAACTTGGTGAATTCGCTCGCGATGTCGACGTTGCTTCCCTCGAGCGAGCTGACGACCAGCGCGCCCGCACCGTTGGCGCCCGTCTGATTGACTCGCGCAGTGCCGCTTTCGTTGGTTGCCGAAAACGCCTGTCCATCTTGCCGCTTCAGTGAGTCCGGGCTTGCAAAGGTGACCACCGGCACCTGGGCCAGCACGCGGGAGGACCCATTGTCGTAGTTGACTTGGACGTTGCCGTTTTGCTGGATCGACACGCTGCTGAAACTGCCGGGCTTGACGCCGTTCTGGGAAGAACTGACCAGGTTGTAGTTTGTGCCCGCAAACTGCGTCATGCCGTCAGTGCCGCTGAATTTACCGAGATCGAGAGTGATCGGCTGGGTGCCGAGACCGAAATCGGCGGCGAACTTGATGGTCGCATCCTGCCCCTTGACGTAGGGAGTTGTGGTAACGCCCGCCGTGTTGGACGTCACCGCCCCGAGCGTCCCCTGTGCCGCGTCAGGATTGCCGGCCGTGCCAAACGCGACGGTCGCGTTGGCAATCGAATCCGTCGATCCCTGCTGGGTGATGTTCAGGTTCCAGCTGTTCGAGCCGGGGTTTGGCTGCGTCCAGGTCAGTTCTAGGTTTCGCGATGTCCCCTGCGCATCGACGACCGGAAGCTCGGTCGTGTACGACGGCTGGGTGCTGGAGGGTGATGCCGGCAGGTTGGCCGAGATCGACGCCGTTGACGTCGCAACCGGCGCATAACCGCTCTGCCCGACCTGCAACTGGGTTAGCTTGGTCTGATCGACCGCCCCCGTTGCGTCCACCGGCCAACCGTTGAGGAAGTTGCCGGAGCTGTTGACCAGGTAGCCGTTGCTGTCGAGTTTGAAGTCACCGGCCCGTGTATACAGCTGCGTGCCGTCGAATGTCGGCGCACCATTCACAGTCCCGTTCTTCGCACTCACAGGGAAGAACCCGGATCCTGAGATCGCGAGATCCAACGGGTTGCTCGCCGTCGTGATCGAGCCCTGCACCGAGTTGTTGTAGCTGGGTCGAGCGACCACCGAACCGGACTCGTTGACCGCGGAGTTGCTGACCGTGATGTAGTTGTCGAATGTCGTATCGACGCTCTTGTAACCAACGGTCTGCGTATTCGCGATGTTATCGCCGACATTGCTGAACGCGGTAGACTGAGAGGAAAGGCCAGCGATGGCCGTGGTCATTGCACCGAAGATCGACATGTTGGGTCCCAGATGTGGTCCCAGTTCCGATCGCATCTTTCGTGCCAACGCCCGAACCCTGGAAACACGGGCATTCTTGCACCGATGACCCGGCTGTTTCAGCCGAGCTTCCTGATCACACCGGCAATTTGTGCCGTATCCCAAAGTGCGCTGCAGCCTGGATATGTTCGCTTTGACCGTTGGCCCGCTCTTTGCTCAGGGCTCCGCCATGGTCACTACTCAACCCTCTCCGGCGTCCAGAACCGACCGACCCGTTGCCGGCTCCTCCACGCCCGCCGGCGCGGCGCTCGCCCTCATGGCCGACCCTACAGGCACGCCCACGCAGCCCGGCGCCACGGCAACCGACACCTTTGGCTCGCACTTGGATCGCGCAGCATCGGTTCCTCCCGTGGCCACCACAGTGCCGACTGCGTCCGCAACCCTCCAGAATATCCCTGTTTGCATACCCCAGGCGGCAATCCCGGGTCCGCAGGTGCCGGCGCCATCTCCCGCCCCGGGCCGAACGGCCGGCACCGGCACCGGCGTCACGACGGCAGCCAAAGACTCGACCGACGATAAACCGATCAAGGATGAACCGATCGACCCCACCCTCGTCGCAACGCCAATCGCTCAGCCGGAGGCTCAGCCCCAACCCCTGCCCCTGCCCCTGCCTTCAGCCCCGCTACCGGTCGTAGCCGCAGCCTCACCAACATCGACCACCATATCGTCCACCCCCGCACCGACGGGCAGCACCGATACTCCAGCTACGGCCGCAGCCGCGGATGGCCCGCCTCAGCCCGCGAGTTCTCCGATTGCTGGCTCGGCGGACATGGCAACCGACGCTCTCGTCGTCGCACAATCCGCGTCCAAGCCAATTTCTGCACGGCCCGGCGGCCGAACCGATCCCGACGACTCCAAGCCGACAGCGACAAACCCGACAGACGACGTCTCACAGCTGTCGTCTCCAGCCGTTGCAACCCTACCGGCCTTGTCTGCGAACCCGCCCCTGACGTCGCCTTCAGCACAATCGATACCCACGCCTACTAATCCGATCGTCCAAACCCCGATCCAGCCTCCCTCGATCCAGCCCGCCCCAATCCAACCCGGCGTGACCGCATCGTCATCGCCATCCCACGCCGCCAAGACGGCCTCCGAATCCGGTAGTACGGCATCGCCTGCGCCCTCAGCACCGTCTTCACCTCCGACCCCAACACCGCCCCCTACCCCGACCGACGTCGCAGGCTCCAACACTCCATCCTTTGCCACCATCGTCGCCACGACCTCGATGGCTTCCGCCATAACCTCCGCTTCCAGCGCGCCCGCTTCTGCGCCCGGATCGGTCCAGCGGACTGCAGTCCCAAGTTCTCCCGCCAGCCAGGTGGCGCAGGCGATCATCGAGCCCGTCAAGGTCGTCATGAGCAACCCGGCTCAGGCCGCTGCGGCTTCGCATGTCACGACTATCCAGATCACCCCGGTCGAGCTCGGCCGGGTCGACATCCGGATCGAACGCCCGACCGATGGACCCGCAACCATCCAGCTGGTGGCCGAGCGACCTGAAACTCTATCCCGCCTGATTCACGACCAATCCCAGCTTCAACAAGCACTCGATCAAGCGGGGGTGCCGCAGGCTGGCCGCGTCCTGGATTTCAGCCTTGCACCGCCGCCGCCGCCTGACCCGGGCGCCACGTCGTCGTTCGCCGGTGGCAACACGAATGGTGGCTCTTTCTCGAACAACGGCCAGCAACGGGGCGGGAGCTACGCCAACCAAAATTTCGGCGACGCCACCGGCTCGACGCTAGCCGCAACCACCCAACATCGATCGATCCGTTCCGGCATCGACATCACGGCCTAAGGAGCACAACCAATGACCGTTTCATCGACGACCGCGACCAACGCTTCGGCCGCCTCAGCGTCCGGAGCCCCGACCAATTCGGCACTGGGCTCGCTAAGCGGTAACTTGACCAATTTCCTGAGTCTCTTGATGACTCAGTTGAAGAACCAAGACCCGACGTCACCAATGGACACCAACCAGTTCACCAGTCAGTTGGTTCAGTATTCCAGCGTAGAGCAGCAGATTAACACCAATACCAATCTGACCAATCTGATCACAGCGACGCAAAGCAATACGATCCTTCAATCGACCGCTTTGGTTGGAAAGCAGGTTACCGCAACCAACGACCATCTGACGCTGCAGGACAGCAAGTCGCAAATCCACTTCAATGCCCCCGCCGCCAAACCGTTGACCATCACGGTGACGGCGGATAGCGGCGAACAGATCCTGCAGACGAACGTGACGGCAACCGCCGGTAACAATGATTGGTCATGGGACGGCAAGAACACTGATGGCCGAACCATTGCGGATGGATCTTACAAGGTGAGCGTGGTCGATCAGACGGGTACGGCATTGCCGACCACCGTGACTGGCACCGTGACTGGCATGCAGCGGTCCAGCACCGGGGTCAACGCCGTGCTTGGCACCTTGCAGACCGAAGTCGGGACGATCCAGACGGTCGTCACCCCTACTTCCTGATCCATCGTCCGGGAGCGGTTTTCGCTCCCGGACACACCCTTTCGAGCCATTACAGTAAATCTTTCTCTGCTGGTGCCTTCAATCCGTTTCGTGAGACTTCGTTAACTTTTACAATCTACAGTTGTCTCAGGTCTTGCTGGCCACGTGCCGGTAAGCAAATCGGAGGCTTCAACATGACCGATCTATCTGAACTGGAAGCTGCTGCCGAAGCAGTGAACACTGCGGCCGTAAAGGATCGTCGCCGGCCCGGCCGCCTGGACGACGTCAACGCCGAACTGATCCCGATCCTTCGCGGTGCCGAACCTCCGGTCGAGTTCGAACTCGACGATATCGACCAAACGGCTGCTCTGCGCGGGCTTGTCGCCGGCGTGTTATTCTCCGCGCCGATCTGGGTTGCCATCGCCTATTTGGGGTCTTGGCTCATCTCCAAATAGGCAGATTTTGCCGGGCTGTTAACCGTTCGGTAACCCGGTCCCACCATGATGGGACCATGGCACGATGGCAAAATGGAATCGGGCGATGACCTCTCTTATGGCCGGTCTACGCTCGTTGGGCATTCTTCGGTTGGGAGCTATGGCAGCTGTGGCAGCAATCTGCCTGGCGTTGCTCTCCTACCTAGCCATGCGCAACACCGACGGCCCGATGGCCCTGCTTTATGGCGATCTCGACTTGCGAGAGGCTGCGCAGCTGAACGATCAGCTCGATAAAGCTCACATCGCCCATAAGACTGAAGGCGGTGGAACACGCGTGTTGGTCGCTAGCGACCAGGTCGACAAGGCTCGTCTTCTTCTCGCTAAAGAAGGCCTGCCATCGGGTGGGTCGATCGGCTACGAGATTTTCGACCGTTCCGACGGCCTGACGGCGAACAGCTTCCAGCAGGGTATCGCCCAGACTCGTGCCATGGAGGGCGAGCTGTCCCGCACGATCCGGGCCATCCAAGGCGTTCGCGCCGCCCGAGTGCACCTTGTTCTCCCGCGTCGTGAGCCTTTCGCTCGAGAGCGCCAGGAAGCGCAGGCAAGCGTCGTGCTCACCATGACCGGTGCCGCTCGCCTGGACAATGAGGGGATCCAGGCCATCCTTAACCTGATCTCGGCCGCCGTGCCCGGCTTACACGCAAGCAACATCGCCATGGTCGATAGCCGCGGAAACCTGCTATCGCGCGCGGGTCGACCGACCGGCCCCCTGGCAGCGGCCCAGACCGGTGAAGAACTCAAACGCGCTTCCGAGTTGAAATTGTCCCGCGCGGTCGAGGAAATGCTCGAACGTAGTGTTGGCCCAGGTCACGTTCGCGCGGAAGCCGCCGTGGAATACGACTTCGACCAGGTCCGCGAGACTCAGGAAAAGTTCGATCCGGACGGTCAAGTTGTTCGCAGCACACAAAACAGCAACAACACGAGCAAGAACACCGAAGCTCAGACAAACGTTTCCGTGCAGAACAACCTCCCCAATGCCGATGCTCGCGCGCACCCGGCCGGGTCCCAGGAGCAGAAGCAGGAAGAAACCACCAACTTCGAGATCGGCAAGACTGTTCGCACTCTCGTCCGTGAACAACCGCAGCTTCATCGGATCAGCTTGGCCGTCATGGTCGACGGCGTGACGACCAAGAATCCGGACGGCACCACCACATGGGCTGAGCGTTCGGCGACTGATCTCGACCATATCGCTTCCCTGGTTCGTGGCGCGATCGGTTTCAACGAGGCTCGTGGCGACCATGTCGAAGTGGTGTCGATGCGGTTTGCTGGTGCCGATGAGGGCCCCGAACTGGCCGCTCCCTCGCTACTGTCGCGTTTCGACAAGTCCGATCTTTACCGGGTCGGTGAAAGCGCACTGGTCGCTCTGGGCGTTCTCGCCACGCTGCTCTTCGTGCTCAGGCCGATGGCGCTTCGTCTCTCCATCGCGGCGACGCCGGCGGCGGCGGTCAAATCCGGCAGTGGTGATACCGCTTTGCCCGGCACGGCAAGTGCAGCCGCGCAGCTCGAGAACGGCAGTGCCGAACAGATGGTTCACATCGCTAACGTCGAAGGAGAACTTCGCATGGCCTCGATCACCCGAGTTGCAACCTTGGTGGATGAACGCGCCGACGACAGCGTCACGATGCTGCGCAACTGGCTAGCGGAGGCTAACTGATGGTACTTGCCTTGCCTAAAGTCTCGATGCCGGGGCGGCAGAAAGTCGCCGTTCTGATGCTCGCCTTGAGCCCGCAACATAGCTCCAAGTTACTTGGCATGCTGCATGAGGACGAAATCCGAGAAGTCTCAAGCACGATGTCTACTCTGGGGGTCATCAAGGCCGAGACGGTAGAACGGCTATGTAACGAGTTTGCGGAGGGCATCGGCTCTCAGGGCAACGTCATGGGCTCGTTCGAGGCGACCGAGCTACTGCTCCAACAAGCGCTTCCCAAGGATCGTGCTCAGCAGATCATGGAAGAAATCCGCGGTCCCGCCGGTCGCACCATGTGGGACAAGCTTGGCAACGTGAACGAGACCGTTCTGGCAAACTATCTCAAGAACGAATACCCGCAGACCGTCGCCGTCGTTCTGTCAAAGCTGAAGGCAGACCACGCCGGTCGGGTGCTCATGCTTCTGCCCGACGGTTTTTCGATCGAAGTGGTCATGCGCATGCTGCGCATGGAAAGCGTGCAACGCGACATTCTCGAGGGAGTGGAGCAAACCTTACGCACCGAATTCATGTCCAATCTGGCGCGCACCAGCCGTCGCGACAGCCACGAGATGATGGCGGAGATCTTCAACAGTCTCGATCGGCAAAGCGAAGCGCGCTTTCTATCCGCACTGGAGGATCGGAACCACGAGGCGGCCGAGCGGATCAAGTCGCTCATGTTCACCTTTGACGATTTGCGCCGTTTGTCGTCGGAACACATGCAAGTGCTGCTTCGTGCCGTTGAGAAAGATAAGCTTCCGCTTGCACTCAAAGGCGCCTCGGAGCCGCTGCGCCAACTCTTCTTCAGCAACCTCTCCGAACGAGCCGGGCGCATGCTGCGCGACGACATCGAAGCCCTTGGGCCGGTCAAGCTGCGTGATGTCGACGAAGCACAAAGCGTCATCGTCAATACGGCCAAAGACCTGTCGACGCAGGGACTTATCGACGTGAATGAAAGCGCCAACGAAGAGATGGTGCCCTGATGCTGGGAGGTATGAAGCATCGCGCAACAGAGACCTCGTCTCCCAGCCCGACGAACTTTCTCGGTATTCTCTATGCCGAAGATTTCGACGAGCCGCATGACGATCAGCAGAACGCCGATCCCAAGCCGAGCGAGCCAGAGCGGCCGCCTCTAACCCAGGCTGACATCGATGCCGCGTGTGTTGCTGCCGTCGAGCAGGCCCGACTGGAGTGGGCGGGTGACGAGGAACGCAACCGCGCCACAAGGCTCGCGACGATTGGAGCAACGCTGGCGAGCATCCGGGACACCTGTGAGCACACGAGCCTTGCCTGTGCAGAGGGTACGGTGACAACGATCCTTTCACTGGTCGCCGGGTTACTTCCAGAGTTTTGCCGTCAGCACGGGCCGGCCGAGGCTCGTGCACTGCTGGCGCGGTTGCTGCCGGTTATCCAATCCCAATCCAAGATCACCGTTCGAGTCCATCCGGATGTCGTACCGTTGGTGCAACGTGACGTCGGCGAACTGGACCCGGATCTTGCCTCCATGGTCGTCGTCACGGCCGGTTCCGTAGACCGGGCCGACGTCAGGGTTGCCTGGGAGAACGGCTCCATGACGCGCGATACCCAACAGATCGTGCAGGCGATCCAAGACGCGCTCGGTCAGCTCGGACTGCATCAAAAAATTGAAGCCCCGATGAAAAGGACCATGGCCTATGCCGACTAAAATGGAACTTACCGACCTTGCCGAGGCGGCCTCGAGCGAGCTCGGCCGTGGTCCCCGGGACCTCGAAGCCGTTTATGACATTCCGGTCACCGTCAGCGCCGTGCTGGGAAAGAGCACGATGCAGGTGAGCCAGCTGTTGAAATTAGGCCGTGGCGCAGTTGTCGAGCTCGATCGCAAATTGGGTGAGGCCATCGACATCTACGTCAACAATCGTCTGGTTGCGCGAGGTGAGGTCGTGTTGGTCGATGAAACCCGGCTCGGCGTGACGATGACTGAAATCGTCAAGAGTGACCGGGCTTAGGCGGCAACGATGCACGTATTGATCCTGGGGTCACTCGGCGGCGAACTCGGCAAGGCCGCACGTATCGCAACGGCGCGTGGCGCGAAGCTGCAACAGGTCGACGACGAGCGGTCCGCTTTGGCCCGACTGCGCGCAGACGCAAAGGTCGACCTCGTGCTGGTGGAACTCCCCTATGACGTGGGTAGCCTGGTTCGCGCGATGTCGGCCGAACGCATGCCCGCTCCCGTCGTGGCGTGCGGCACCGATGCGGAGGCTCCGTCCGCACTCCAGGCCATGCGGGAAGGCGCGCGCGAGTTCCTGCCGCTGCCTCCCGATCCCGAGTTGATTGCCGCAATCCTCGAAGCAGCATCGGGCGAAACCCATGCGTTGATTGCGCGGGACCCGGTCATGCTCGAAACCGTCCGACGGGCCGAGCAGGTCGCACCGTCCGAGGCAAGCATCCTCATCACGGGCGAGTCCGGCACCGGGAAGGAGGTTATCGCACGGCACATTCATCGCCGGTCGCGCCGTCTTAACGGCCCGTTCGTGGCGTTGAACTGCGCTGCTATTCCGGAAAACCTCCTCGAATCCGAGCTGTTTGGCCATGAGAAGGGCGCGTTCAGCGGAGCGATCGCCCGTCGAGCAGGAAAGTTCGAGGCCGCCGATGGCGGCACGCTGCTTCTCGACGAGATTACCGAGATGGATGTCCGCCTTCAGGCAAAGCTGCTGCGAGCCATTCAGGAGCGTGAGATCGATCGCCTCGGCGGCAGCGCGCCCGTGAAGATCAACGTCCGTATTCTCGCGACCAGCAATCGCGACATTCCGGCCGAAGTCGCTGCCGGACGCTTCCGCGAGGACCTGTATTTCCGTCTCAACGTCATCAATCTGCGCCTACCGCCGTTGCGCGAGCGCCCCGGTGATATCGAGGCGCTCGCGCATCACTACGCCCGCCGTTACGCCGACGTGAATGGCCTCCCGCACCGGCGCCTCACCAACACAGCCTGCCAAAAGCTCAGCGCTCATAGCTGGCGCGGCAACGTCCGCGAGTTGGAAAATACCATCCATCGCGCCGTTCTCCTGGCGAGCGGCGACACCATCGGCCCCGACGTGGTCGAAACCTCGGGCGGTGCGCCCGGGACCGCCAACAAGGTCAATGGTGGCGTCACCGGTCTTGTGGGTCAGACCATGGAGAGAGTTGAACGTGACCTCATCCTCGAGACGCTCGGGCATACGCTCGGCAACCGGACACACGCGGCCGTAATACTTGGAATCTCGATCCGCGCGCTGCGTAACAAGCTGCGAGACTACAGCCGTGCCGGCATGGCGGTGCCACCCCCAGCACACCCTGCCTGATCCGTGAACCCAACTGTGCTCAGCTTTGGCAACAAGGCAAAAACGTATCTGCCCGGCACCGACGTCGGGCTCGCGATCGGCATCATCGCTCTGCTCGCGGTGCTGGTCGTCCCGCTTCCTTCAGCTCTTCTCGACGTCGGTTTGGCACTGTCGGTGACGGCGTCGGTCCTGGTTCTGATGGTGGCGGTATTCCTAGCCCGTCCGCTGGATTTCACCAGCTTCCCGACCCTGTTGCTGCTGACGACTCTGTTGCGCTTGTCCCTGAACGTGGCGACGACGCGATTGATCCTCAGCCGCGGCAACGAGGGTCCGGCTGCTGCCGGGCATGTCGTGGAGGCGTTCGGCGGCTTCCTGATGGGCGGGGATGTGGTCATCGGGGTGATCCTGTTCGCCATCCTGCTCGTCGTGAATTTCATGGTCATCACGAAGGGCTCCGGTCGAATCGCCGAGGTCGCCGCACGCTTCAGCCTCGACGCGATGCCTGGAAAGCAGATGGCCATCGACGCGGATCTTTCCGCCGGACTCATCAACGAGGCGACAGCCCGGGTGCGGCGACGCGAGCTCGAGGAGGAAAGCGGCTTTTACGGTGCCATGGACGGCGCTGCCAAGTTCGTCCGCGGTGACGCGATTGCCGGGTTGCTGATTACGGTAATCAACATCTTCGGCGGTCTTGCGATTGGACTGATCCGACACGGCATGCCGTTCACGGAGGCCGCCGCGACCTTCACGACCTTGACCGTCGGCGACGGACTCGTCTCGCAGATCCCTGCCCTGCTCGTCTCGACCGCCGCCGGCATCGTCGTTACCAAGGGCGGTGTCGAAGGCCCGGCAGATGCCGCCTTGATGCGCCAACTTGCCGGCTCGCCGAAGCCGCTGGCGATGGCGGCGGCGGCGGCGGCGGCCTTGGCCCTAATGCCCGGCCTGCCGATGTTGCCGTTCCTCGGCATAAGCATGCTTGCCGGTGGCGGTGCTTGGTATCGTCACAAAATCGCATCCGAAGCCACCGCAGCTGCGGTTCCCATTCCGGGGCCGCCGCCGGAACCGCCGATCGCCGATGCACTACGGATCGACGCGTTGCGGCTGGAACTCGGCTACGGATTGCTGACCATGGCTGGCGGGGACGCACCACGGTTGACCGAGCAGATCAAAGGACTTCGCCGGGCCATCGCGGCGGAAATGGGCTTCGTTCTTCCTCCTGTCCGCATCCAAGACAATCTTCAACTTCCGGCCGACTCCTATGCGATCCGCGTCAAGGAAATCGAGGCTGCGCGTGGCGATCTACGGCCGACGAAACTGCTGGCGATGGATCCCTCCGGCAGTATTCCCGATCTGCCTGGCGAACGGACGGTGGAGCCGGCTTTCGGTCTCCCTGCGCTTTGGATCAGCGACGACCAACGCGAAAGCGCGCTGCTCCGCAACCTCACCGTCGTCGACCCGGCAAGCGTCCTGACCACTCACCTGACGGAGGTGGTTCGTGACTCGATGGCGGAACTGTTGTCCTACGCGGAAACGCTCAAATTGCTGGAGGAGCTCCCACGCGAGCAGCAGAAGCTCGTCTCCGACCTAATACCGAGCCAGATCTCCGCCGGCGCGGTACAGCGCGTGTTGCAGGCGCTGCTCACGGAGCGGATTTCGCTGCGCGACTTACCCACGATCCTTGAAGGTATTCAGGAGGCGTGCGGTGGTGGAATGCGCGCGATCCAGTCGATCGCAGGCCATGTCCGCACCCGTCTTGCTCGCCAGATCAGCGATAGTCATGTCGGTCCCGGTGGTTACATTCCACTCGTGACACTGTCCCCGGAATGGGAAGCAGCATTCAGCGAAAGCCTCGTTGGCCCACCAGAAGATCGTCAGCTCGCGATACCACCGAGCAAGCTGAACGAGTTCATGCAGCGGTTTCGCGTCGTTTTCGAGACGGTAACCGCCGGCGGTGAGGCACCGGTGCTGCTCTGCTCCGGCACGATCCGCGCTCATGTGCGCGCCATCGTCGAGCGTCTGCGCCCCTCGACGCCAGTCATGGCGCAGACGGAAATCTACGCGCGCGCGCGGATACGTACGCTTGGCACGATCTAGCTTAAGTGTCTGCTAACCTTCGATGAGTAAGCTCCTGACACAATGAGATTGAAGGTCTATCAGGCGCCCAATATAGGCGCGGCGATGGCGATGGTCCGCGAAGAGCTGGGGCCTGACGCGCTGATACTCGCCCACAAGACCGTCGATGGCGGTGTCGAGTTAACAGCGGCGCACGAACATCCGAGCACCGAGGCTGAAACGCCAGAAGCAGCAGCGATGTCAGCGTCGGCCCTGCAGATTCGTCCGACACCGATCACGCCGGCCATTCCGCTCACAGCAACCGATCTGGCCCGCGCCGGCACGCTACGATGGCATGGCGTTCCGGTCGAGCTCGAGGCGCTCCTTGCCCGTGGGGACCTCGCTCGAGGGATCGAAACGGCCTTGGCCTTTGGCACGATCCCATGCGGCGTCGGTGATCCGCCCCTGCTGCTGGCTGGGCCGCCCGGCGCGGGAAAGACGCTAACGGCAGCACGGATCGCCACCCGGCTCAAATTATCGGGTCAATCCTCGATGGTGATCACGACCGATGGGCGACGTGCCGGCGCAGCGGAGCAGCTGGCCGCCTTCACCCGGCTATTGGGCCTCACACTGATCGTGGCGGATACGCCCAAGCAGCTGGCGCGCGCGGTCGATCGCCGGGTCGGAGGCGAGCCCGTTCTCGTGGACATGCCGGGGCTGAACCCGACTGACCCGGACGATTGTGCCTATCTGCGCGATTGCCAGGCTGCCGTTAATGCCAACGCCGCGCTGGTGCTTCCCGCAGGCCTCGACCCGGCGGAAGCGACCGATATGGCGCAGGATTTCATGGAGCTCGGGGTAACGCTGCTTATCGCGACGAGGCTCGACCAATCGCGGCGCCTGGGCGGCTTGCTCGCCGCTGCCAACACCGGCCTGATCCTGACCGAGGCTGGCGTCAGCCCGGCCGTTGCGGAGGGCCTGATCAGGATGACACCCTCTTTCCTCGCCGAACGCCTCTCCTATGCGCGGCCGAAGCTCTCCGGTGCGTCGGAAGCAGGCTCACTCACATTTCTGGCGCAAGCGTTTGGCAAACAGCCGAGATCGGAACCATGAACAATCCAAGTCCGCGTACGATCTCGATCGCGTCAGGAAAGGGGGGCGTCGGCAAGACCTGGTTTTCCATCACCTTGGCTCACGCGCTGGCGAGACAGGGGCGACGGGTGCTTCTCATCGATGGCGATCTCGGGCTTGCTAATGTCGATGTTCAGCTTGGCTTGCTGCCGAGCGCTGACCTAGGCGCGGTCATCGCCGGTTCCACGCGTCTGGCCGACATCGTCTGCCCCTACGAACCAGGCGGGTTTGAGGTGATCGCGGGCAGATCCGGTTGCGGCGACCTGTCAAATTCGAGCGAAGCGCAGTTACAGCACCTGATGGTGGAACTCGATACGTTGCTGCCGGGCCGCGACCACATCCTGCTTGACCTCGGAGCAGGCGTAGGCGGCTCGGTTCGTCATATGGCAGCTTGGGCCGACATGCTGTTCGTGATCGCTACGGAAGAGCCGACCAGCCTGACGGACGCGTATGCCACGCTCAAGCTTCATTCACTGGACAAACCGGGTGGTGATGCCCGCCTCGTCATCAATCAGGCGGAGAGTTACCGTGGCGGCGATCAAACAGCCGATACGTTGACCCGAGCGTGCATGAGCTTCCTTGGCCGGGCGCCCAACGTCGCTGGAACTATTCGTCGAGACCCGAACGTGTCCGATGCGATACGCCGGCAGACCCTCATGCTCCAACGTCATCCTAACAGCCCGGCGGCCGTCGACTTGGAGCGGATTGCTGTTAGCCTGTAATCTCGCAGCTTCGCGCCAACATGCGAGCCGACGAAGGCGCAGGAGGGCGGGATGCAGCTTATTTCGACCAATCGCGACCTTCGGGTCGACTTCTTCCGCGGCGTCGCGCTCTGGCTGATCTTCATCGACCATATTCCTGGCAACTGGATCGCCCAGTTCAGTCTTCGCAACTTCGCCTTGTGCGATTCCACCGAGGTGTTCGTCTTGCTCGCCGGCTACGCTGCGGGCCTGGCCTATGGGCGCAGCATGGACAAGAACGGGTGGATATTCGCCGGCGCCGACGTGCTACGTCGAGCCTGGGTTCTCTACATCGCGCACATCTTCCTGTTCGTCGTCTTCAGTGCGCAGGTTTCCTACTCAGCGACGGCGCTGGACCGCTCCGACTATCTGGAAGAAATCCACATCGACGCGCTAGCCGATGCGCCCTATCGCGCGATGCTCGAAGCATTGCTGCTGCATTTCCAGCCGGCTTACCTCGACATTCTGCCGATGTACATCGCGCTCCTGGTCGTGTTCGCCTTCGTCATCCCGCTATTGCGTTGGCGCTGGCTACTGCTGCTGCTCTCCGGCGGGGCATACGCCGCGGCTCGCATCACCGGCTATAATCTGTCGTCCTGGACGGGGGGTGGCTGGTACTTCAACCCAATCGCGTGGCAGTTCCTGTTCATCTGCGGCGCGGTCCTGTCCTACCGGCCGGTGCGGCTCCCGGGCCCGAAGCGTTTGTATGACGTTGCTGCGGTGACGATCGTCCTCGTCGGACTGATTCTTCTCTGGTGGGTGTGGCCAGCAGCGGACATCGATACGTCCATGCCTCTCTGGGCGGTGAGACTTCTCGTCTCGGTCGATAAACAAAACTTGCATCCGATGCGACTGCTGTCGATCTTCGCATTCGTATGGATCGTGGTGCGGCTGGTCCCAAAAGGGGCGAAATGGGTGCAGAGCCGCGCCGCGGCGCCGTTCGTGATGTGCGGTCAGCACTCGCTAGCGGTGTTCTGCACTGGCATATTCCTCTCATTCTTGGGACGCCTCGCGATGGAAGAGCAACCTAATTGGATGGTTCAAGCGGCGGTGAACATCGTCGGCGCCGCGGCACTCGTGGGCGTCGGCGCTCTCTCCGCCTGGTACCGCCGTAAGGGTATCGCCGCGCGCGGCGATCGTCCCGCACCAACTCCGCACGTGGGAACGGTATGATGCGTCGGCTGGCATTTCTTCTTGCGCTCTCGATGGTTCCCGCCAGTGCCTCTCGCGCCGTGCCGGTTTCGGCAAAATGCTTGATGCCGGATGACACGGCCGGAACCCTGGCTCCCCTGCCCCACGTCGCGAGCACGCTCCATGCCGGCGGCACGTTGAATGTGTTGGCGATCGGTTCGGCCAACCTGTTCCGCCCGGAAGGCAGCATCGCGCCGGGTGGACTGATCGCTCAATCGGTCGAGGGGGCCGCGACAAGCACGGTTCCCTCCGCCCAGATCATCCACGATACGCCGACCAGCACCGCGTTTCCGCAGCAAATGGCATCTACGCTGGAGCGTTTGGTGCCGGGTCTCACGGTGAAGATAACAATTCGCGGCGGGCGGGGATTGTCGGCGACAGACCAGCTCAAGCTGATGTCGGAGATGCTCGATCAGGGTAAATATCAGCTCGTGCTGTGGCAGACCGGCACTGTGGAGGCCGTGCGCAATTTCCCGCCGAGCGAATTCGCACAGATTCTCACCGACGGCGTCGAAAAGGCCGGGCACGCCGACGCCGACCTGGTGTTGGTGGACCCGCAATATAGCCGCTTCCTCCAAACGAACAGCAACATCGAACCCTATGAGCAAGCGTTCCAGGTGGTCGGAGCGATGCCCAACGTCCTGGTGTTCCGACGTTTCGATCTGATGAAAAGTTGGGTGAACGACAGCCAGATTGATCTCGAGAGAACGCCCAAGTCCGGTCGAGTACAGGCGGTGGAGCAGCTTCATGCCTGCCTTGGCGGGCAACTTGCCAGGTTGGTGCTCGGGGGCGCCCGCTCCTGATTTATTTCAGGGATTGATCAACTCGCCCCATGTGTGACCTGCCTCACACGGGGGCGCAGTGGGTTCATGACGCATGCAACTCCCTCGAGCGTCAGACATTGCAACAATATGGAAAACGCAACTTTCGTCCCATCCGCAGCTGCTTCCCCGGAAAACCAGGCGTTTGCGATCTGGCTTGGTCGCGCCCTGAAGACCTGCCATGAGGGCGCCGTGCACGAGCCGATTCCGGCGCAGTTGCTGGATTTGTTGCCGCCGGTCGGCAAGGACAATTAGCTTCCCGATCATCGGCTGACTATAAGGGCCGCCTTGAACGGTTCGAGGCAACGATGAAGGTTGACGGCACAGTTTATCGGACGATCTGGGTCGACGACACCGATCGTTGGTCGGTCCGTGTATTCGATCAGACCAAGTTGCCGTGGACGCTCGAGTATGTGCGGCTTACGTCGCTTCTAGATGCCGCTCATGCCATCCGGAGCATGCAAGTTCGCGGGGCGCCTTTGATTGGCGCTACAGCGGCATATGGTCTCGCATTAGCGGTGCGCGAAGATCCGAGCACCGGTGCCATGGAACAGGCGGCGGAGACGCTGGCCGGAACACGGCCGACGGCGATCAATCTGCGCTGGGCTCTCGACCGTATGCTGACCCGCCTACGTAACACAACGCCCGCAAATCGAGTGCAGGTCGCGTATGCCGAGGCCGCGCTGATCGCCGACGAGGACGTGGCGCAGAACTCGGCCATCGGTGACCACGGCCAGGTGCTGCTGGAGGAAATCGCCGGGCGCAAGCCGCAGCAGCCGGTCAACGTCCTGACTCACTGCAATGCCGGCTGGCTGGCAACCGTCGATTGGGGCACCGCCCTCGCTCCGATCTACAAGGCGCACAATGCCGGCATCCCGATCCATGTCTGGGTCGACGAAACCCGGCCGCGCAATCAGGGCGCCTTCTTAACCGCCTGGGAACTCGGCAAACACGGGGTGCCGCACACGGTCATCTCGGACAATGCCGGTGGTCACCTGATGCAGCATGGCAAAGTCGACATCGCGATCGTCGGTGCCGACCGGGTCAGCCGCAACGGCGATGCTGCCAACAAGATTGGCACCTACCTGAAAGCACTCGCCGCGCACGACAACGACATACCGTTCTGGGTCGCCGCACCGTCAAGCACAATCGACTGGACCGTGACCGACGGCTCGACCATCCCGATCGAGGAGCGCGATGCTGCCGAGGTGACGACGATCTCCGGCCGTGGGCTCGACGGCAAGGTAACGACCGTTCGCGTCATCCCGACGAGCAGCCCGGCGGCCAACCCGGCGTTCGACGTAACGCCGTCGCGTCTGCTCTCCGGCTTCATCACCGAGCGTGGTCGTTGCGCCCCGACCCAAGCCGGCTTGGCTGGCCTGTTTCCCGATCTCGCCCCGGCTCACGACCCGTC
>JBPBQE010000378.1:0-26750 GCA_050954595.1 Janthinobacterium lividum
CCTCCGTCGTTGGGTTCATCCCGTATTCTGTTATGGCTGGTGTCGCAATGGAGGGTGCGATGGAGAAATTGTTGCCGTTGGCCGAGCGTGTGGCGGCGTGGTTGAAGACGGATCGAGCGACGGTGGCGGTGGCGGAGTCCTCGACCGGCGGGCTGGTGTCGGCGTCGCTGCTGGCTGTGCCGGGGGCGTCGGCGTATTTCCTGGGTAGCGCGGTGGTTTACACCAAGGTGGCGCGGGCCTCGCTCCTGGACATTCCGGCCGAGGCGATGGAGGGGATCCGGTCATCGACCGAGGCGTATGCCAAGCTGCTGGCGACCACGGCGCGGGAGAAGTTCGGGGCGACCTGGGCGCTGGGCGAGACCGGGGCGGCGGGGCCGAGCGGCAATTCTTATGGCGACCGGCCCGGCCATTGCTGCATCGCGATCGCCGGGCCGCGGGAGGCGGTCATGACGATCGAGACCGGGTCGGCGGATCGGGCGGGGAACATGCGGGCGTTCGGGGAGGCGTTGTTGGAGCTGTTCCTGCGGACGCTGTAGCGCTCAGGCCGTGCCGAGATAAGCCTGGGTGATGCGAGGATCGGCGGAGAGGGCGGCGCCAGTGCCTTGCAAGGTGACGCGGCCCATCTCGAGCACGTAGGCGTAGTCGGCGATGTCCAGCGCGGCGCGGGCGTTCTGTTCGACCAGGAGGATGGCGACGCCGCGGGCGCGCAATTCAGTGACGATGCGGAAGATGTCGCGCACGATCAGCGGGGCCAAGCCGAGACTGGGCTCGTCCAGCATCAGGATCTCGGGCCGGGCCATCAGGGCACGGCCCATGGCCAGCATCTGGCGCTCGCCGCCGGACAGGGTGCCGGCATGTTGGCGGCGGCGTTCCAGCAGGCGGGGGAATAGCGCAAAAATCTCGTCCAGCGCGCGGTCGGCGGCGGTGCGTCCCTCGTGGCGGAAGCGGAAGGCGCCGAGGCGGAGGTTGTCCTCGACTGTCAGCGTGCCGAACAACTCGCGTTTTTCCGGCACCAGGCAAAGCCCGGCTCTCACGCGTGCCTCGACCGACATGCGGCCGAGATCGGCGCCGCGCAGGATGACGCTGCCGACGCCGGGATGAACGCCCATCACCGCGTTCAGCAGGGTCGATTTACCGGCGCCGTTGGGGCCGATGACGGTGACGATCTGGCCGGGTTCGAGACGCAGGCTGACATCATCGACCGCGGCGATGCCGTTATAGGCGACCGAGAGGTGGCTGACCTCGAGCATCAGGCGGCGCCGAGGTAGGAGGCGATGACGGCCGGGTCGTGGCGGATGATGTCGGGGGGGCCTTCGGCGATCTTGTGGCCGAACTCCATCACCACGATGCGGTCGGACAGGCCCATGACGAAGCCCATGTCATGTTCGACCAGCAGGACGGTGTGACCTTCGTCGCGGAGTTGGCGCAGCAGGGTGGCGAGCGCTTGCTTCTCGCCGGCGCGCAGCCCGGCGGCGGGTTCGTCGAGCAGGATGAGCGCCGGGTCGAGGCAGAGCGCGCGGGCGATCTCGACGATGCGTTGTTGGCCGAGCGCCAGGCTGTCGGCGGGCTTGTCCGCGTGCTCGAGCAGGCCGGTGCGGGCGAGTTGGCGGGCGGCTTCGGCGAACAGGCGCGCTTCCTCGGCACGGTCGAGCCGGAGCAGGGCGGCGCCGGGCGACGCGCGGCCGCGGAGGTGGGCGCCGAGGGCGACGTTCTCCAAGACGGACATGCCGGGCACGAGGCGGACATGCTGGAAGGTGCGGGCGAGGCCGAGGCGGGCGATGGCCTGCGGGCTCGGGTGCGGTAGCGCTTGGCCGAGCAGGCTGAGCGTGCCGGCGGTGGGGCGGGTGACACCGGTGAGCAGGTCGAAACTGGTGCTTTTGCCGGCGCCGTTGGGGCCGATGAGGGCGACGATCTCGCGGCCGGAGAGGGTGAGGTCGAGCTTGTCGACGGCAACGAGGCCGCCGAACTGCTTGCGCAGGCCGGTGGCGGCCAGAACCGTCGCGCCGAGCGCGGGGAGGGGCCGAGCCGGCAGGGCGGCAGCGGAGGAGATCGTGCGGGAGCGCAGGGATTTGCGACGAAGGTAGGGCCAGAGGCCGTCGGGTGCGGCTTGTAGGGCAACGACGAGCAGGGCGCCGAACACGATCGTCTCGTAGTTACCGGCGCTGCCCAGCAGATACGGCAGCAGGTCTTGCAGCTTGTCTTTGACCACCGTCACCAGCCCGGCGCCGAGCAACGCGCCCCAAACCGAGCCGGCGCCGCCGATGACCACCATCAACAGGTATTCGATGCTGGCGTTGAGGCCGAACGGCGTGGGGTTCACGCTGCGTTGCATGTGCGCGTAGAGCCAGCCGGCGAAGCCTGCCAGCACGGCGGCGTAGGTGAAGGCCAACATGCGGGTGGCGGTGAGATTGACCCCGAAGCTGGCGGCTGCGCGGGTGCCGCCGCGCAATGCCCGGATGGCGCGGCCGGCGCGGCTGTCCAGCAGGTTGAGGGTCAGCACGATGCAGAGCGCGACACCGATCCAGACCGGGTAGAAGTAGCTGCGGCTGTCGGTCAGCGCGGTGCCGAAGAAGCGGAGCGCGGGAATCCCGGAGATGCCGTCGTTGCGGCCGAGCCAGTCCAGGTTGGCGAACACGTAGTAGAAGCTGACGCCCCAAGCGAGCGTGCCGAGGGCGAGGTAATGGCCGGACAGGCGCAGCGTGACGGCGCCGACGACCAGGGCCAGCAGGCCGGAGGCGGCGAGCGACACCGGCAGCGTCAGCCAGGGGGACCAGCCGTAGCGGGTGGTGAGCACGGCGGTGGCGTAGGCACCGAAGCCCATGAAAGTGGCCTGCGCGAACGAGGTCATGCCGCCAAATCCGGTCAGGACCACCAGGCCGATGCCGATGATGCCGGCGATGCCGACGTAGTCGCCGAGCGTGATCCAGTAGTTTGGGACGGGCAGCATCGGCAGGGCAAACAGGGCGACAAAGAGAGCGATCGGGAGGGCGCGGGTCACTCCTCTTCCCCTGCGGTGGAACGGAGCGAACGCCAGAGCAGGACGGGAATGATGATCGTGAACACGATCACCTCCTTGAAGGCGCTGGCGTAGAACGACGAAAAGCTCTCGACGCAGCCGACCAGCAGCGCGGCAGCCACCGCGATCGGGTAGCTCGCCAGCCCGGCGATGATCGCGGCGACGAAGCCCTTGAGGCCGATGAGGAAGCCGCTGTCGTAGTAGAGTGTCGTCAGCGGGACGACCAGCACGCCCGATGCCGCCCCGATCAATCCGGCCAGCGCAAAGGCGACCCGGCCGGACAGTGCCGTCGAGATACCGACCAGCCGGGCCCCGAGGCGGTTGACCGCGGTGGCGCGCAACGCCTTGCCGGCGAGCGTGAAGCCGAAGAATAGCGCGAGCCCGACCATGGTCAGCACGGCAAGGCCGACGATCCAGAGCGCTTGGCCGGGGATAGACAGGTTACCGAGCGAGAGTTGCGCAGTGGAGAAGCCGGTGGCGCGGAAGCCCTCAGGGCCGAAGAACACCAGACCGAGGCCGTTCAGCGCGAGATGCACGCCGACGCTGGCGATCAGCAGGACGAGCACGGAGGCCTGGGCGAGCGGCTGAAAGGCGACGCGGTAGAGGTAGGGCGCCATGGGAGCGACGATGGCGATGGCGAGCAGGGCGGCGAGGACCGGCCCGGGCTTGCCAGGGGCGAGCAGGAGCGTGGCGCCGGCAACCGCGGCGGGCAGAGCGATCGTCTCGAGCAGGAGGGCCGGGCTGAGGCGGCGGTCGGCGACCGTGCCGGCGAGGCAGGCGGCCAGGCCAAGGGCGGCGAGCAAGACCAGGCTGCCGGGCACGCGGCCGGATTGGAGCGCGGCGTCGGTCAGGCCACCAAAGGCGACGAGTTCGCCCATCGGGATTAGGATCACCCGCGTCACGGCGAAGACCAGCACGAGGGAGAGGGCGAGCAAGGCGTAGATGGCGCCGTTGACGACACCATCCTGCAACAGGATGAGAGCGATATCCGCGTCCAAGGGGGTAAGCTACCGAGGTTTCAGCCCGTCAATGCGAGATGCGGGCCGACTTAGCAATGTGGCGGCCTACTTGATGAGCACCCAGGCGCCGTTCTGGATGGTGACCATCACGCGGGCGCGGTCATCGAGGCCGTTATGGTCGGTCGCCGACATGTCGAGCACGCCGTTGGACAGGATCACCTCGTGTTCCCCCTCGATGGCGTCGCGCAGGGCGGCGCGGAACTCGGGGGTTCCAGGCTTTGCGGCCTTGAGCGCGGCAGGGATGGCGTGGCCGAGCTCGACGCCGGCGTCGAACATGTGGGCGGCGAAGGTCGAGAAGCTGCCGTCGCCGTATTTCCGGTTGTAGTCGGCGACCAGTTTGACGGCGACCGGCTTGACCGGATTGCCGTCGGCAAGCTGGTCTGGGACCAGGACGGGGCCGGCGGGGAGCACTGTACCCTCGACGTCTTTGCCGCCGACGCGGAGGAAGTCCTGATTGGTCACGCCATGGGTCTGGTAATAGGCACCGGCGTATCCGCGTTCCTTGAGCGTCTTCTGCGGCAAAGCGGCGGGCGTGCCGGCGGCGGCGATCAGGACGGCGTCCGGGTGGCTGCCGATCAGCTTGAGTACTTGGCCGGTGACACTCTGGTCGTTGCGGGCGTATTTCTCGGTGGCGACGATCTTGATGCCCTTGGCGTCGAACGCCTTGGTGGCTTCGGCCAGCCAGCCATCGCCATAGGCGTCGTTGAAGCCGACGAAACCGACGGTCTTGATGCCGTGGGCGGCCATGTGATCGGCGATGCCGCGGGCCATGAGGCTGTCGTTCTGCGGCGTCTTGAAGGCCCAGCGCTTGTTGCCCTCAACCGGGGCGATGATCTTCTCCGATGCGGCCAGCGCGATCAGCGGGACGTGCTTCTCGCCGGCGACGTCCACCAGCGCGATCGAACCCGGCGTCGCCGTGGAGCCGATCAACGCGTCCACGTCGTTCTCATCGATCAGCTTGCGGCCATTGGCGACCGCGCGGGAGGCGTCGGTGCCGTCGTCGAGGACGATGTATTCGATCTTCTGGCCGTCGATCTCGGTGGGCAGGAAGGCGACGGCGTTGCGTTCGGGGACGCCGAGGCTGGCGGCCGGGCCGGTGGCAGAAACGGTGACGCCGATCTTGATCTGAGCAACTGCCGGCGCCGTCAGTGCCGTCGTCGCTGCCAAGGCTAGAGCCCAAAAACGCATCGTCCGCTTCCCCCGTTTATGGCGGGTGTGGTTATGGAAGGGGGACGGGGGTGTCAAATCTGGCGCGCGGGGGTCGCGCGCCAGATCCGGCTCAGGGTGTCGTGACGGGTACGACGGCGACGGTATCGCCCGGTGATGGCGCAGGAGCGATCGGCGTCGTGGCCGGAGTCTCGACCGGCATGACGACGGCGACGACGGGCGGCGTGGCCGCTTGCTCGGTCGCGGACGGGGTGTTGGCCGGGATCGCGGCGGCGAGGGCGGCAGTATTGGCCTCGAGCGTCTGCCGAACGGCGGACACGCTGAACATCTGCGCGTCGGTCGCACCGGCGGATTTGGCGTTGGCCTCGGCGGCGACCAGTTGTGCGGCCAGTCCGCGGAATGCGGCGGTGGCGCTGGCGATCACGGTGCCCTGGGCGGCAACGTCGTCGCGCAGGCGGCTCAGTTCGGCATTGAAGGTTTCGGACATCTTGATCAACTCCTGAAGGATAGGTTGCAGGAACGGCGTGGGCGTCGAGGCACCTCGCCACAGCGCGAGGAGACGAAAGAACCAGAGCATTCAGAGCCTCCCGCGCGTCAGGGTCGGCCCGGGACGAGATCGAGCGCGGCTGCACTCACATGACCTCCTCTCTGACCGAGGAAAACAGTCCTATTATTCGGCAACAGTGCATACAAGCTTAGTCAGAGGGCGCCATGTTGATCGTGCTGGTCTGCGTTGCGACTTCAATGTGATCCTGGTCATAACTTCTTCACATATCGAGCGCATAGGATCGCCTACGGCCTTGTTCAGCCGTGGCGGGTTGGGATTAGCGGCTCATGGCCTTCGTTCGTACGGCACTCATTATCATGGCTCTGTTGCTCGGTTGGACTGCGTTGCGCCATCAGGGCCTGGCACACGGCCCGGCCAACCAAGTGGATACCTCAGCGACGACCGGCGCGGGCTAACCGGGTTCAATCAGGTCCAGGTTCGGCCGGGGCCGAGCGCGGTGCGCACGGCTGGGTCGAGAAGGGCCGCGAGTTCGGCTTCCGGCTCGTAGTCGGGCATCAGTCGAGCGAACAACGAATTCTTCGCCGTTGCTGGATGGAAGTAGATCTCGCCGAGACCCGGCGGTAGCAGCGGCGCCGCCCGCAGCAATCGATCGGCCGTCATGTGGCCGCTCCAGGCCAGGCCGAGTACCCAATCGTTCATGTGGAGACCGGCACGGTGGCCCATGTGGCGCAACACTTTCGTCCACATGACCATGGCGCGGGCGCCGGGTCCCTGGGGGACGCCGCAGGCGCGCATGAGGGTAGGTGGCTCGGCGGGGATGCGTAGCGCGCGCAAGCCGTAATCGCGTCCGATCTCGATCAGCAGGCGGCCGACCGTCGGGTGGACGTGCATGTGCTTGTGGGCATTGGCGTGATCGAGCCGGAGGCCGGTGGCGGCGAAGGCGCGGTATTGGCCGGCGATCTCGGCGGCGAGGCGTCGGCGGCCGCTCGGGCTGAAGAAGTAGTCGAGACCGAGGCGGAGTTGGTCGCTGCCGATCGGTGGCGCGCCGGGTAGGACCGAGTCGCCTTCGACGGCGACGAGATGCAGGCCGACGGCGAGGGAGGGCAGGGCTTTGGCCCGGCGGACGGCATCCGCGGCGGCGGGGCCGGCGACCATGAGGCTAGCGGTCGTCAGGATGCCCCGACGATGCGCCAGCTCTATGGCTTCGTTCACCTCGACGGACAGACCGAAATCGTCCGCCGAGATGATGTGGTTGCGCAGATTAGTAGCGGTACTGCTCGTGCTTGAACGGGCCGGCGGCGGTGACGCCGATGTAGTCGGCCTGGGCGCCCGAGAGCTTGGTCAGCTTGGCACCGACCTTGTCGAGGTGAAGGGCGGCGACCTTCTCGTCGAGGTGCTTCGGCAGCGTGTAGACCTCGTTCTTGTAATGGCCGGGCTTGGCGGTCCACAACTCGATCTGGGCCAGCACCTGGTTGGTGAAGCTGGCCGACATCACGAAGCTCGGGTGACCCGTGGCGTTGCCGAGGTTCACCAGGCGGCCTTCGCTGAGCACGATGAGACGCTTGTTGTCCGGGAAGACGACCTCGTCAACCTGCGGCTTCACGTTCTCCCACTTCATGTTGCGCAGGGATTCGATCTGAATCTCGCTGTCGAAGTGGCCGATGTTGCAGACGATGGCACGGTTCTTCATCGCGCGCATGTGGTCGAGCGTGATGACGTCGATGTTGCCGGTCGCGGTGACGAAGATGTCGGCGCGCGGAGCGGCGTCTTCCATGGTGACGACCTCGTAGCCCTCCATCGCCGCCTGCAGGGCGCAGATCGGGTCGACTTCGGTGACCAGGACGCGGCAGCCGCCGTTCTTGAGGCTGGCGGCGGAGCCCTTGCCGACGTCGCCGTAGCCGGCGACGCAGGCGACCTTGCCGGCCATCATGACGTCGGTGCCGCGGCGGATGGCGTCAACCAGGCTTTCCTTACAACCGTAGAGGTTGTCGAACTTGGACTTGGTGACGCTGTCGTTGACGTTGATGGCGGGCACCTTGAGCGTGCCGGCCTTGGCCATGTCCCACAGGCGATGAACGCCGGTTGTGGTCTCTTCCGACAGGCCCTTGATGCCCGGCAGCAGGTCGGCGTGCTTCTCGTGGATCAGCTTGGTGAGGTCACCGCCGTCATCGAGGATCATGTTCGGGACCCAACCGTCGGGTCCGCGGACGGTCTTCTCGATCGCCCACCAGAACTCGTCCTCGCTCATGCCCTTCCAGGCGAACACGGGGATGCCGGCCGCGGCGATGGCGGCAGCGGCGTGCTCCTGGGTCGAGAAGATGTTGCAGCTGGACCAACGCACGGTGGCGCCGAGGGCGACGAGCGTCTCGATCAGCACGGCGGTCTGGATCGTCATGTGCAGGGAGCCGACGATGCGGGCGTCCTTGAGCGGCTGGCTGGCGCCGTATTCGGCGCGCAGCGCCATCAGGCCGGGCATCTCATCCTCGGCCATGAGGATTTCTTTACGGCCCCAGCCGGCGAGGCTGATGTCGCGAACTTTGAAGTCGTCTTGGGTCACATTGGTATCGGGCATGGGTTAGGGCTCCTGGCGTTGCCAGCGTGATATAAGGATATCTTTATCAGTGCAAGTCAGCCCTTCTGATCGCCGATTTGCCAGCCGCCTCCGAGGGCTTTGTAGAGGGCGATCAGGTCCGTCGAGACGGTGGTGGTGGCAGAGGCCTGGTCCTGGTCGGCTTGCAGCAGGGTGCGCTGAGCGGTGAGGACTTCGAGGAAGTCCGACAGGCCATTGCGGTAGCGTTCGTTGGCGATCTGCAGCGCGCGGCGGCTTTGGGTGGTTTGGGCAATGAGGCGGTCGCGGCGCAGCTGGTCGGCGCGGTAGGCGATCAGGGCGTTGTCGACGTCGTGGAAGGCTTGCAGCACAGTGCGCTGGTAGTTCAGCGCGGCTTCCTTGGCGGCTTCCTTGCGGAGTTCTAGGGTCGCGGTCAGGCGACCGCCCTCAAAGATGGGAATGGAGATGCTGGGGCCGACGCCGTAGGTCAGGGCGTTGACGTCGAAGACCCGGCTGAACTGGGTGGCCTGCAGGGCGACGCTGCCGGACAAGGTGACGCTGGGGAGGAAGTTGGCTTCGGCGACGCCGATGTCGGCCGTGGCGGAGTGGAGTTGGGCGTCGGCCTGGCGGATGTCCGGGCGGCGGCTGATGAGCTCGGAGGGCAAGCCGATCGGAACGGTGGGGGGCACGGGCGTGAGCGGCTTGCGGGTCTCGAGTTGGGCGGCCATCGCGCCGGGCGCTTCGCCGAGAAGGAAGCTGATGGCGTTGATCGCCTGCAGCTCCTGGGCCTCGAGTTGCGGCAGGTTCGCCCCGGTGGCCTCGGCCTGGGCGCGGGCGTTGGCGAGGTCGAGGTCGGTGGCGAGCCCGCCGCGGACCCGCTCGTCGGTCAGGCGGACCGCCTGCTCGGCGGTTGTGAGATTGCTGCGGACGATGCGCTCGCTTTCCTGCAGTCCGCGAAGCTGGACGTAGTTGCGGGCGAGTTCGGCCAGGCTGGTGAGCAGCGTGTTGTGCCGGGCTTCGATGGAGGCTTCGACCGCGGCGCTGGCGCTTTCGACCTGGCGGCGGACCTTGCCCCAGAGATCGAGTTCCCAGGAGGCGTCGAAGCCGGCCTGGAACAGGTCAAAGGCGCCGAGGCCGCCGAAGGCGTTGGGCACAGCGCCCTGGCGCCCGCCGAGGCCGTTATTCTGCGTCGAGGGATCGCCGCCGCCGCTGCCGAGCAGGCTGACGACGCCGTTCTTGCTCAGTTGCTGGCGGGTGTAGCTGCTATTGCCGTTCAGCGTCGGGAAGCTGCCGGCATAGGCCACGCCGCGCTGCGCCCGGGCCTGGGCGAGGCGCAGGTCGGCGACGCGGACGTCCAGGTTGCTGTCGGCGATCCGGTGCATCAGCCCGGTCAGCTGCGGATCGTTGAGGACGGACCACCATTCCACGTCGATCGGCTCGGCGACGGGGAGGCTGATGGGGGCGGTCGCCTTTTCGGTGCGCGTGCTGCGGAACCAGGAGTCGGGCGACCAGGGGCTCGGGCTTTCGTAGTTCGGACCGACGGTGCATCCCGCCAACAACAGAAGAATGGATGCGCTTGACTTAATGCCCACCGGCTGGAGCCCCCTTGGCGACGTTTGGAAGAAAGAGCGTGAGCGGCGCGGCAACGAGAGCGACGCAGGCGAGGATGATGAAGCAGTCGAGATAGCTGAGCATGGTCGCCTGGTCGTGCACCTGCTGGGAGATGCGCGTCAGCGAGGTGCCGAAGCCGAAGCCGTCATAGGGGGTGACGTGTTCCGCCAGACGCGCGTGATGGAACTGGCCGCGCCATTGCAGCTCGGTGGTGACCACGGCGACGCCGACGGAGCCGCCGAGGTTGCGCATCAGGTTGATGATGGCCGAGGCATCAGAGTTCTTGTCGGGCGGCACGCCGTTGAACTGCACCGCCGAGAGCGGGATGAAGACGAGCGGCAGCCAGATGACCTGGATCATGCGGGCGGTGGATAGATTCCAGAACGCGGCGTCCAGATTGAGGCTGGAGGCGTAGTTCATCGCGCCGGCGGTGCCGAGCATGGCGCTGAAGATCAGCCATTTCGGTTGGATGAACTTCCCGGTCAGGATGCCGGCGAGCGGCATCACGAACAGGGACACGGCGCCGCCCATGCCGAGGGTCATGCCGGCGGTCAGCGCGTCGTAGCCGAGCAGTTCCTGCGAGAATTGCGGCAGGAGCTGGGTGGTGGAGACGATCAGGAAGCCGAACAGGAACATGATGACGTTGCTGATCGAGAACGGGGCGCTGCGGAGGAGGCGCAGGTTGACCAGCGGTTGCGGGTGCCAGAGCTCCCAGAAGATCATGGTGATCAAGGAGGCGCCCGAGATCAGCGATAGGAGAAGAATGGTGCCGGATTCGAAGCCGTCCTCGCGCTCGAACCGGTCGAGCACGTATTGGAGGCAGCCGAAGCCGATGGCGATCAGGATGAAGCCGACATAGTCGATCTTGAGCCCGCGCTTGAACAGGGCGGCGCGTTCCTTGATCAGCGCCGGCGCGTCGTGGACGAACAGCCACACCAGGGCCAGCGACAGCAGACCGACTGGCAGGTTGATCAGGAACACCCAGTGCCAGGAGTAGTGATCGGTCAGCCAGCCGCCGAGCACGGGACCAACGGCGGGCGCGGTGACCACGGTAAAGCCGTAGAGCGAAAACGCCAGGGCGCGCTGCTGCGGGGTGAAGCTGTCGGCGAAGATGCTCTGCTCGGTCGGCGCGAGACCGCCGCCGCCGACGCCCTGCAGCACGCGGAAGAACAGCATCATGCCGAGGCTGTCGGCGAAGCCGCACATGACGGAGGCGAAGGTGAAGATCGCCACGCAGATCATGTAGAAGCGCTTGCGGCCGATGACGTTGGAGAGCCAGCCACTGATCGGCAGGATGATGGCGTTGCTGATCAGGTAGGAGCTGATGATGTAGGTGCTCTCGTCCTGGCTCGCGGCCAGCGACCCGGCGATGTGACGCAGGGAGACGTTGGCGATCGTCGTGTCCAGCACCTCCATGAAGGTGGCGATGGAGACGATCACGGCGATCAGCCACGGGCTGTTGGGGCCCGCGGCGGAACGGGGAAGGGCCGGGTTGCTCACGGGATGGGCCGTCAGCCGACCTTGACGCTTGGGACCACGGACATGCCGGGCGAGAGGCGGCAACGGGTCGCGTCTTCACGGCGAATGGTAATCTTGACCGGGACGCGTTGGACGACCTTGACGAAGTTGCCGGTGGCGTTCTCGGCCGGCAGGCTGCTGAACACGCTGCCGGAGCCGGGCTGGAAGCTGTCGACGCGGCCGGTCAACTCGTGGTCGGGGCAGGCGTCGACCTCCATCGTGACGCGCTGGCCGACGCGCATGCCGGCGAGCTGGGTTTCCTTGTAGTTGGCGATGATCCAGCGGTCGTCGCCGACGACGGCGAGGAGGGGCTGGCCGGGTTGGACGTAGTCGCCGAGGTTGACGGTGCGCTTGGCGGTCTGGCCGTCGCGCGGGGCGGTGACCGTCGTGTAGGAAAGCTGCAGGTCGGCGTTGGCGACGGCGACGTCGGCCGCCTTGAGGCTAGCCTGAGCGGCTTCGATCTGGGCCTTCTGCGCTTCGACGTTGGCCTGGGCGGCGATCACAGCCTGGCGGTTGGCGTCGACCTTGGCTTGGGCCGAGCGGCTGGAGGCGGTGGCGGTGTCGACCTGCTGGCGGCTGACGGCTTTCGGATCGACGGCGCGATAGCGGTTGGCGTCGGCCTGGGCCTGGAAGAGGTCAGCCTGGGCCATGCGGACGTTGGCCTGGGCCTGGTCAACGGCGGCGGTCTGTTGCGCCAAGCCGGCAACGGCCTGGTCGAGTTGGGCGGCGGTCTGTGTACGCTGCGCCTTGGCCTGGTCGAGCCTGACCTGGAAGTCGCGCGGGTCGAGCTGGACGAGAACCTGGCCCTCCTTGACGACTTGGAAGTCGTCCACGCCGAGCTTGATGACGCGGCCGCCGACTTGGGACGAGACCTGGGTGATGTAGGCCTGGATGTAGGCATCGTCGGTGCTGGCGTATTGCCTGGCGTTGAGCCAGTAGAGCACGCCGGCGACGATCAGGACGGCGAGAACGACCAGGCCGATGGCGGCGTAGAGGATCTTCTTGCCGCGCGACATCTTCTGCTTGGGCGCGGCCTCGTCCTTGCCGTCGTCTCCTTGCTCGTCGTCGCCGTCGTCTTGCTTTTCGTTCTTCTGCTTGGAGCGGGTGTCCACGCGAGCGGCCGGCGGCGTCGAATATTCGACATGGACGTCATAGCGCTTCGGGTCGGGCGCATTGCCGTCCATTGGTCAGTTCCTCTTGGGGTCGCTCCGGCCAACAATGACCTTCGGGTCATTCAATTAGCAGAATTGCCGAAATTTACAAGATCAGCCGTCGATCCGGCGACTCAGGTGCCGGTTGTCGGTCCAGACGGCGTACGGCAGAGCAGGAAGAGAGCCTGTTCGCCGAAGAGGTTGGCCAAGGCGGGGAACCGGCGCCAGGGCGCGCGGCGGCCGCCATCGTCGACGGCGAGCCAGCGCTCGACCCGGTAGCCTTCCTGGGCGCAGAGGTCGAAGAAATCCTGGATGGTGCAGGGGTGGATGTTGGGCGTCTCGTGCCACGGACGGTCCCAGGTGGAGGTCATGGGCATGCGGCCGGAGGCGGCGAGCTGCCAGCGGACGCGCCAGTGGCCGAAATTGGGAAAGCTGACCAGGGCACGGGTGCCGATCCGCAGCATCTGGCGCAGCACTTCGCGCGGGCGTTCGACGGCCTGCAGCGTGCGGGAAAGGACGACGTAGTCGAACAGGCCGTCCGGGTAGTGGACCAGGTCGGTATCGGCATCGCCCTGCATGACCGGGAGGCCGTGGGCGACGGCATGGGTGACTTCGGCCATGTCGATCTCGATGCCGCGGGCGTCGCAGCCGCGGGTGCGGAACAGGTGCTCGATCAGCGAACCATCGCCGCTGCCGATGTCTAGGACGCGGGAGTTGGGGGCGATCATCTCGGACATGAGCTGCAGGTCGAGACGCATGTTCTTGGCGACGTACTGGACGGGTGGCCGCTTCACGCCAAACCTGCGTGTTCGGCACAGCCGGAGAGGAAGCCGGAGAGGGTGCGGAAGAAGTCGGGCTCGTCGAGCAGGAAGGCGTCGTGGCCTTTGTCCGACTTGATCTCGACGAAGCTGGCGTTGGCGCCGGCGCCGTTGAGCGCGCGGGCGATGGCGCGGGACTGGGCGGTGGGGAACAGCCAATCGCTGTCGAAGGAAACCAGGCAGAAGCGGGTGCGGCTGCCACGGAAGGCGGCGGCAAGGCTGCCGCCATGGTCGGCAGCGAGGTCGAACAGGTCCATGGCACGGGTGATGGTCAGGTAGGAGTTGGCGTCGAAGCGGGTGACGAAGGTACTGCCCTGGTGACGGAGGTAGCTTTCGACCTCGAAGATGTCGCCGAACAGGGACATGGCGGCTGGGTCAGCGTTGAGGCCGCCATCGGGGGCGGCGCGGACACGGCGGCCGAACTTGCGGGTGAGTGCCTGCTCACTGAGATAGGTGATGTGTGCAGCCATGCGGGCGACGGCTAGGCCGCGGGCGGGAATCTTGCCGGAGCGCCAATATGACCCGGCGTGCCATTCCGGATCGGCGAAGATGGCCTGGCGGCCGACTTCGTGGAAGGCGATGTTCTGCGCCGAGTGGAAGGAGGCCGAGGCGACGGGGACGCAGGCGAAAACCTGGTCGGGGAAGGTCGCGGCCCATTCGAGCGCCTGCATGCCGCCCATGGAGCCGCCGATGACGGCGAACAGGCGGGTGATGCCGAGGTGCTCGACGAGGCGATGCTGGGAGCGGACCATGTCCTTGATGGTGATGGTCGGGAAGTCGGTCCCCCAGATGCCGGAGCCGTCCGGGCGCTCGCTGCGGGGACCGGTGCTGCCCATGCAGCCGCCGAGGACGTTGGCGCAGATGACAAAGAAGCGGTCGGTGTCGACGGGGCGGCCGGGGCCGATGACGCGATCCCACCAGCCTGGCTTCCCGGTCAGGGGCTGTTGCTCAGCGACGTATTGGTCGCCGGTGAGGGCATGACAGACCAGCACGGCGTTGGTGCCGGCGGCATCGAGTTGGCCGTAGGTGCGGTAGGCGACGGTGAGTTCGGGCAGGACGACGCCGGACTCGAGCGTGAAGCCGTCATGAAAGGTGGTGGCCTGATGCGCGATCTGGGGGTCGCTGGACCACGCGGTTTCGGGGACATCCATCGTGCGCCCCACATAGGGCGCCGACCGGAACTCGGCAACGTTCCGATCGACGCCGGGCTGCCGTGCCGTGCTCGCAATGACCGCTTCGCGCAGATCGACGTCTATCCCTTGCTCACCCGCGCTTTATAGTGCGCACCCATGTCCACTGCCTTTTCCCGCGCCGCGCCGGCACCGACCGAGGCGCCTGGTTCCGATCCGACCGCCGACGACGATCGCCTGCGGCGATTGGCGGCGTTGCGGGCGGAGTTGGATCGGGTGGATGACGGGTTGCACGATCTGCTGATGCACCGGGCCGAACTGGTGACGCAGGTGGGTGCGCTGGGGGCCAAGGGGCGCGTGCCGCTGCGACCGGGCCGGGAGGCGTCGATCCTGCGCCGGCTACTGGGGAGGAACCAGGGGGCGCTGGCGCCGGCGACGCTGGTGCGGGTGTGGCGCGAGCTATTGGCGGGGAGTTCGGCGCAGCAGAACCCGATGGCGATCGTCATGGGGGATGCCGGGTTGGAACCGGTAGTGCGGGAGCATTTCGGGGCGCTGTGCCGGCCGGTGCCGGCGGGATCGGGCGAGGCGATCGAGCGGGTGAGGCGGGGTGATGCTGCGCTGGCGGTGCTGCGGCTGCCGACATCGGAGGATCGATGGCAAAGCGATCTTCGAGGCGACGTTCATATCGTGGCGCGGCTGCCGTATTGGTCGCGGCCTGGGATCGTCGAGGCGCTGGTGGTCAGTGCCGCGGCACCGGACCCGAGCGGGCTAGACCGGACGGTGATCGCGGGGGTGGAGCCGTGCGCGTTGAGCGCGGCCGGGTTGGCCGGCGCCGGTGTTCTCGCGGCGGGATTGGCCGAGGTAGATGGTTTCGTGACGCATGACGATCCCCGGTTGGTCGGGTTGTCGGCGTCGGTGCTCGGCGCTTATGCCGTGCCAGTTGGAGATTTCGCATGAGCCTCAAACCGCGTCCCGGAATCATGGCGGTCGAGCCCTATGTGGGCGGCGAGAGCAAGGTGGCCGGGCAGAATCGTATCATCAAACTATCATCCAACGAGGGCGCGTTCGGGACGCCGCCGGCGGCGGAAGCGGCGATCCGGGAGGTTGCGGCCGATGGGTTCCGGTATCCGGACGGTGGGTCGACCGAGTTGCGGCAGGCGATCGGCAAGCGTTTCGGGCTGGATCCGGCGCGGATCGTGGTGGGCGCCGGGTCGGACGAGCTGATCGGGATGCTGATCAATTCGTATGGCGGGCCGGGGACCGAGCTGCTGGTCTCGCAATACGCGTTCAGCATGTATTCGATCTACGGGCAGGTCGCGGGCTGCACGGTGGTGACGGCGCCGGAGAAGAATCGGACGCTGGACGTGGATGCGATGCTGGCGCGGGTGTCGGCGGCGACGCGGCTGGTGTTCATCGCCAACCCGAACAATCCGACCGGGACGATGCTGCCGCAGTCGGAGATCGAGCGGTTGCGGCGGGGATTGCCGGAGAACGTGCTGCTGGCGCTGGACTCGGCCTACTCGGAATATGTCGAGGACCCCGATTACGATGCGGGCGAGAAGCTGGTGGATGCCGGCGACAACACGGTGATGCTGCGGACGTTCAGCAAGATCTTCGGGCTGGGCGGGGCGCGGGTCGGTTGGTGCTACGGGCCGGCGGCGGTGATTGACGTGCTGAACCGGGTGCGCAGCCCGTTCAACGTCAACCTCGTGGCGCAAAAGGCGGCGGTGGGCGCGCTGAGTGAGCCGGGCTGGGTCGAGAAGGGGCGAGCGCACAATACCAAGGCGCGGGCGGCACTGACGGCGCGGCTGCAGGGGGCAGGGATCGAGGTGGGCGAGAGCCACTGCAATTTCGTGCTGGCGGATTTCGGCTCGGTCGAGCGGGCAAATGCGGCGTTGGCGGCGCTCAAGGCGCGGGGCGTGATCGTGCGGCCGATGGGAAGCTACGGGCTGGGGCAGTGCGTGCGGATCACGGTGGGCACGGACGAGGAGTGCGCGCTGGTCGAGGACGTGCTGGTGGCGGAATTCGCGGATGCCTGAACCGCTGTTCGAGCGGTTGGTCATCGTTGGGCTTGGGCTGATCGGTAGTTCTCTGGCGCGGGTCGCGATGGAGCAGCGTGGGCTGTGCCGGGAACTGGTGGCGTGCGATCGGTCGCATGTGCTGGAGCGGGTGCGGGCGCTGGGGATCGCGGACCGGGTCGAGGCGGATGTGGCCGAGGCGGTGCGCGGGGCGGATTGCGTGATGCTGGCGACGCCGGTGGGGGCGTTCGCCTCCATCGCGGCGGCGATGGCGCCGGGGTTGGCGCCGGGTGCGATCGTGACCGATACCGGGAGCACGAAGGTCTCGGTGATCCGGGACATCGAGCCGTTGCTGCCGGCGGGGGTTCGATTTGTGCCAGGGCATCCGATGGCGGGAACGGAGTATTCCGGGCCGGATTCCGGGTTCTCGACGCTGTTCACCGGGCGATGGGCGTTGCTGACGCCGTTGCCCGACGGCGACCCGGCGGCGACCGAGACGATGGCGGAGTTCTGGCGGCGGTGCGGCAGCATGGTCGAGGTGATGACGCCCAGCCACCATGACCGGGTGGTGGCGATCGTGAGCCATCTGCCGCATTTGCTGGCGTTCACGATTTGCGGGACGGCGGACGATCTGGCGCAGGAGCGGGTGGACGATGAGGCCAGCCGGTCGGAGGTGTTGAAGTTCGCGGCGTCGGGGTTCCGGGACTTCACGCGAATCGCGGCCAGCGACCCGGTGATGTGGCGGGACATCTTCCTCAACAACCGCGAGGCGCTGCTGGAGATGCTGGCTCGGTTCACCGAGGACGCGCAGGCGATGGGCCGGGCGGTGCGGTGGGGCGATGCCGGCTACATCGAGGACAAGATCGAGCGCGGGCGGGGGATCAGGCGCGGGTTGATCGAGATCAATCAGGCCTGACCACGGGCGGCGAGCGACGGCTCAGACGGCGCGCCAGCCCGGCTTGGAGGGGTCGACGAGTTTGTAGTCGACCGGGCCCATGCCGCAGATGGCGATGATGACGGGGTTGGGGTGACCCTTGATGACGCCGTCATAGTGCGGGGTGTGAGCGACACGGTGGATGAAGGTGCCGGCGGTGACAGGGACGGTGGCGGCCGGGTCGAAATCGGGACCGCTGTTGACCCACCAGGTGCCTGAGACGACGACGCACAGGCGGTCGGTGACATAGGTGTGCGGTGCGCTCATGTAACCGGGCCACCAGCGGACCAGGGTGTAGTAGAGGCCGGGCTTGTCGGTGGCGCCGGCGAGGGGGCACATGTCGACGCTCTTGTCTGGGTAGCCCTTGTTGGGGATCCAGGTGAGGTCTTCGGGCTTCTTGATGATGGTTTGGGCTGGGTTCAGCGGGCTGGCCTCCGCCTTGGTGGCGAGGGCTAGCGGTAGGCTGGCCAGGAATGTGGCCAGTAGGATGTCGCGCCGCCCGGTGTCGTGATCGTTCATGCGATCCTCCTTGGTTGGGAGGAGCTTACGCTTCCGATTGGGCGGCGCAATCGGCTAGCGGTTGGCGCCGGGCACCCAGTCGACGTCGCCGCCGGATTTGGCGTTGAGATGGCGGGCGAGGACGAACAGGTAGTCCGACAGGCGGTTGAGATAGCGGATGACGGCCGGGTTGACGGTTTCGGCGGCGGCGAGGGCAACCACGAGGCGTTCGGCGCGGCGGGTGACGGTGCGGGCGACGTGAGCATGGGCAGCGGCGAGGCTGCCGCCGGGAAGAACGAAGCTTTTCAGAGGAGCGAGCACGGCGTTCATGCTGGCGAGTTCGGCCTCGAGCGCGAGCGACGGGGCGTCGGTGAGGCGGAGTCGGTCGCCGGCTTCGCCGGGGACGCAGAGGTCGGCGCCGACGTCGAAAAGGTCGTTCTGGACGCGGCCGAGCGCGAGATCGGTGGCAGGGTCGGTGCCGGTGGCGCGCAGGACGCCGATGACGGAATTGACTTCGTCGACGGTGCCGTAGGTCTCGACCCGGAGCGCATCCTTGGACAAACGAGTGCCGTCGCCCAGGGAGGTTTGGCCGGTATCGCCGCCGCGGGTGACGACTCTGTCAATGCGAATCATGGTGAGTTCCTTTGGAAGCGGAGAGGCTGTGACAGAGTGGTCACGCTAATTTCGGCGAGGCGTCGCAAACCCGGCGTGCTTACTACTCTTTAGGATATGCAAGCGCTATATCGCATCCGTAGAGGTTAATTCGGTTTGACCTACTATATCTAGTGGTAGCAGTTTCCGCGGTGTTATGCGGCAGCTGGCGTTCGGGCCGCGCCGAAGACTTAAGGACCGAAGATGGACATGCATATCAGCCGCCCCAACACCGGCATTGCCGAGACGATCGCGCCGATTTCGCGGCAGATCTGGGACGCGAAGTATCGGTTCAAGACGAATGCCGGCGTGCCGGTGGACGCGGAGATCGAGGATAGCTGGCGCCGGGTCGCCAAGGCGTTGGCGGAGGCCGAAGCCGAGCCTTCGGTGTGGGAGCCGCGGTTCTACGAGGCGCTGGAAGGGTTCCGATTCTTGCCGGCGGGGCGGATCCTGTCGGGGGCGGGGACCGAGCGGCGGGTGACGCTGTTCAACTGCTTCGTGATGGGCGACATCGGCGACGATCTCGGCGAGATCTTCAATCACCTGAAGGAAGCCGCGCTGACGATGCAGCAGGGCGGCGGCATCGGATACGATTTCAGCACGCTGCGGCCGAAGGGTGCGCCGGTGCGGGGCGTGGGGGCCGACGCTTCGGGGCCGCTGTCGTTCATGGACGTGTGGGACGCGATGTGCCGGACGATCATGTCGGCGGGCGCTCGGCGCGGCGCGATGATGGCGACGATGCGGTGCGACCATCCGGACATCGAGGACTTCATCAGCGCCAAGCGCCAGGTCGGGCGGTTGCGCAACTTCAACCTGTCGGTGCTGGCGACCGATCCGTTCATGGCGGCGGTCGAGGCGGATGCGGAGTGGCCGCTGGTGTTCGGCGGGCGGGTGTTCAAGACGATCCGGGCCAAGGCGCTGTTCGATACCATCACCCAGGCGACGTACGATTATGCTGAGCCCGGCGTGATCTTCATCGACCGGATCAACAAGCGAAACAACCTGCACTATTGCGAGGAGATCCATTCCACCAACCCGTGCGGCGAGCAGCCGTTGCCGGCGTATGGAGCGTGTCTGCTGGGGTCGATCAACTTGGCGCGGCTGGTGCGGGATCCGTTCACGGCGCATGCACGGATCGATGAGACGGAGCTGGCCGAGTTGGTCGGCGTGGCGATCCGGATGATGGACAACACGATCGACGTGTCGGGCTTCCCGCTGGAGGCGCAGCGGCGCGAGGCGGAGGCCAAGCGGCGGATCGGGCTGGGGATGACCGGGTTGGCCGACGCGCTGATGATGGTGGGCTCGCGGTATGGCACCGAGCAGGCGGCCGAGCAGGCGCGGAGTTGGGCGCAGCAGATCGAGCGGGCGGCTTATCTGACCTCGGCCGGGTTGGCTGAGGAGAAGGGTGCGTTCCCGCTGTATGACGAGACGCCTTACCTTGCGGGTGAGACCATTCGTGGGTTGGAGCCGGAGGTTCGCGAGGCGATCAAACGGCATGGCATCCGCAATGCGCTGCTGACCTCGGTGGCGCCGACAGGGACGATCTCGCTGGTGGCGGACAACGTGTCGTCGGGGATCGAGCCGGTGTTCGCGTTGGCCTACACGCGCAAGGTGCTGCAGCCGGATGGGAGCCGGGTCGAGGAAGAGGTCTCGGACCATGCGCTGCGCAAGTTTCGGTCGATCCATGGCGAGGACGTGCCGTTGCCGGACTACTTCGTCACGGCGCAGGATCTGACGCCGAGCGAGCACGTGCGGATGCAGGCGGCGGTGCAGAAGCATGTCGACAGCGCGATCAGCAAGACCGTGAATGTGCCGGCGGACATCAGCTTCGAGTCGTTCCAGGCGGTTTACCTGGATGCGTACAAGAGCGGGTGCAAAGGCTGCACGACGTATCGGCCGAACGACATCACCGGGTCGGTCCTGGAAGTGAAGCCGGCGGAGAAGCCGGTTGAAGTCGCACCGGAGCCGGTGACTGCGGTGTTCGACATGGGGCTGATGCGGCGGCCGGATAAGATCGTCGGCGCCACCTACAAGCTGCGGTGGCCGGATAGCGAGCACGCGATGTACGTCACGGTGAACGACATCGAGACGGACGACGTGCGGCGGCCGTTCGAGGTCTTCGTTAACTCAAAGAACCTCGAGCACTACGCCTGGGTCGTGGCGCTGACGCGGATGATCTCGGCGGTGTTCCGCCGGGGTGGCGAGGTGGCGTTCGTAGCCGAGGAGCTGAAGCAGGTGTTCGACCCGCGCGGCGGGCAGTGGACGGGCGGCAAGTACGTGCCGTCGCTGGTGGCGGCGATCGGCGAGGTGCTGGAGCGGCACATGCGGGACACCGGGTTCCTGCAGCCGGCGGAGTTGCAGGTCGGGTCGGCCAAGACCGTGTCGGCGGTGTCGCCGACGGGGTCGTTGGGGCAGCTGTGCCCGAAGTGCAGCCAGCCCGGGTTGGTTCGTGAGGCCGGTTGCTTGAGCTGCATGCATTGCGGCTGGTCCAAGTGCGGCTGAGGTAGGCGTCGGCCCGGGGATTAGGCCCGGGCCAATCTCCCGGCGGCTTCGGCGGCGACGGTGCGGAGCGCCGGGTCGTCGTTGTTGGCGAGAAGGTCGCGAGTCTCGGCGAGGAAGTCGGGACTCCCGGTCGTCAGCGCTAGACGCAACAGGACCAGGGCTTCGGCGACCCGGCCCTGACCATGCAGCACGCTGGCCAGGTTGAACTGGCCGCGGAAGTCGCCTCCCTCCGCGGCCTGTCGATAATGCAAGGCGGCACGCTGGCGCGACGCAGGCCGATCCCAGCCTCCCTCGTGAAAGCGGCCCAGCATGTTGTGGGCTTTGGCTAGGCCCTGGGCGGCGGCACGGGTGAACCAGTCGAAGGCGGCAGGGCGGTCGCGCGCGGTGCCGATGCCGTAGAGCAAGGTGCAGCCGAGGTTGAACTCGGCCCAATCGTAGCCGGCGTCGGCGGCGCGGCGGTAGCAGGCGACCGCGGCGACCGGATCGGCGGCGACATCCCAGCCGTGTTCCAGGCAGCGGCCCCTCAGGTTGATGGCGGGCGGATGACCGACTGCGGCTGCGGCGGCGATCCAGCCGTAGGCGATGCCGGGCGCGGGCTTCGGAACGCGGTCGAGCAGGAGTTGGCCGAGCAGGAGTTGGGCTTCGGGGAAGCCGTAGCGGGCGAGTCGCTCGATCCAGACGGCCGAGTCGGGGCCGGCCAGGAGGGCGTGGCGGTCGGCGTCGGCGAGGCGGCGCCACTCTGACATTTCTGTAATGTTCATGCTTGCATCGGCAATAAAGACGGCTTACTGCGAATGCAACTGAGAATCGTTCGCAGAGTTGGAGACGTCCGTGTCTAGTGTCGAAGCATCCTCGTCCGTCAAACCATTCCGGGTCGCGATGGGCGGAAGCCTGGGGGCGGCATTCGGTGCCACGGCCTCGCTGGGCCAGACGATCGCACCGGCGGTGGCGCCCACACCGGCCGCGGCCGATGCGGCAATGGCTTTGCCCACGGTCGAGGTCGGGGCGACCAACGTGCAACAGGGGTATCAGGTCAACCTGCCGTCGCTGGCTCGGTACACCAAGCCGCTGCTGGATACGCCGCAATCGGTTAGCGTGATCCCGCGGCAGTTGATCGACGATCAGGGAATCGTGGCGACGCGGGATGCGCTGCGCAACGTGCCGGGAATCAGCCTGGCGGCGGGCGAGGGCGGGTCGCAGGGCGACAATCTTACGCTGCGCGGGTTCAGTGCGCGGAACGATTTCTACCTCGATGGGATGCGGGATTTCGGCAGCTACACCCGCGATCCGTTCAATGCGGAGTCGATCGAGGTGCTGAAGGGGCCGTCGTCGGTGGCGTTCGGGCGGGGATCGACGGGCGGGGTCATCAACCAGGTCAGCAAGCAGCCCGGCATCACGCCGATCACAGCGGGGACGATCACGTTCGGGACGGATGGGACCAAGCGGATCACCGGGGACGTCAACCGGGCGATCGACGGCATCCCAGGGACGGCGGTGCGGTTGAACGTGATGGCCGACGAGAACGGGGTCGCCGGGCGGAACCAGAATGAATACCGGCGCTTCGGCGTGGCGCCGAGCATCGCGTTTGGGCTGGGGACGGATACGCGGCTCGCGCTCAACTACCTGCACCTGCAGGAATACGATACGCCGGATTACGGGCTGCCGTGGCTGTTCAACCAGCCGGCAGCGGTGGCGCCATCCAATTTCTACGGGTTCAAGGATTCGGACTACTTCCGCAGCAACGTCGATGTCGGAACGGCGAAGTTCGAGCATGATTTCGGGTCGTCGGTGACGGTGCGGGACCAGTTCCGTTACGGCAACTACATGCGCAACATCCGGGTGACGGAGCCGCAGGTGGCTTATACCGGGGCGGGGGTGGTCAACCGTTTGACACCTCTGAGCGCGATCACGGTCAACCGTAACATTATCTCGTTCAAGAGCACCGAGACTTTCATCCAGAACCAGAGCGACGTCACGGTGCGGTTCAACACCGGGTTCCTGAAGCATTCGGTGGTGACGGGGGTCGAGGTCGGGCGGGAGACGTCCTCGCCGGTGCGGACGTCCTACACCGGGGTGCCGACGACCAACCTGCTGTATCCGAACGACAACGCGGCGTTCACCGGTCGGGGATCGGTCACGACCGACGTGTTTTCGCAGGTGCAGACGGCGGCGGCTTACGTGATCGACACGATCGATATCGGCGAGCAGTTCCAGTTGACCGGTGGGTATCGCTACGACGCGCTGACCACGGATTACGAGCAGCGGGTGACGGCGACGGCGGTGAGCCTGCACAGGACGGACTCGATGCCGAGCTACCGGGCGGCGCTGTCATACAAGCCAATTCCGGCGGGGACAATCTACGTGGCGTATGGGACGTCGTTCAATCCGTCGGCAGACGGGCTGACGCTGGCGACGAACAACGCCGGGTTGGCGCCGGAGAAGAACGAAACGTACGAGGTCGGCGGCAAGATGGAGGTGCTGGACCGCAAGCTGACGCTGAGCGGGGCGTTGTTCCAGCTTACCAAGCTGAATGCGCGGGTAACGGATCCGAACAACACGGCGTTCCAGATCCTGGGCGGCGAGCAGCGAGTGCGTGGGTTCGAGCTGGGGGCGATCGGGAACCTGACGGAGCGGTGGCAGATCTCGGCGGGGTATGCGTTCCTGGATAGCGACACGGTGAAGACGACGTTGGCGGGCACGCAAGGTCAGGTGCTGGCGAATACGCCGAAGCATAGTGGAAGCTTCTTCACGACCTACATGCTGCCCTGGAACCCGTTGGGGGCAGGCGACGTGCAGATCGGGGCGGGAATGGATTTCGTGTCCAGCCGGCTGGCGAACTCGTCGCCGGATGCGACAACGGGGGCGTATAAGAAGGCACCGGGGTATGCGACGGCGCAGCTGATGGCGAAGCTGCCGGTGCGGGAAGGGCTCGCGCTGCAGGTGAACGGCTACAACCTCACGGACCAGAAGTACTACGACCTGCTGCATCCGTCGCACGTCGTGCCGGGGGCGGGGCGGAGCCTGCTGGCGTCGCTCATTTTCAAACTGTGATCGTTCTGGATGCAGTGCTGTCGGCGGCGGAGGTCGCCGACATGCGCGGGGTGCTGGCCGGGGCCAGTTGGGCGAGCGGACGGGACACCGCGGGGTGGCAGGCGGCCGGGGTGAAGGAAAACGGGCAGCTGGTGGAGAGCGATCCGTTGGCGCGGGCGTTGGGCGATCAGGTGCTGGCGGCGCTGGAGCGGTGCAAGCCGTTCATCGCGGCGGCTCTGCCGCTGCGGGTGTATCCGCCGATGTTCAATCGGTACGCGGGCGGGCAGGCATTCGGGGCGCATGTGGATACGGCGATCCGACAGGTGCCGTGGGCGCCGGCTCGGGTCAGGGCGGATCTGTCGGCGACGTTGTTCCTGAGCGAGCCAGATTCCTATGACGGCGGGGAGCTGATCGTCGAGGATGAGACGGGCGCGCGGGCGGCCAAGCTGCCAGCGGGGAGCATGGTGTTGTACGGGGCGGGGACGGTGCATCGGGTCGCGCCGGTGACGCGGGGGGAGCGGCTGGCGGCGTTTACCTGGGTGCAGAGCATGGTGCGCGACACGGGGCAGCGGGAGCTGCTGCTGGAGCTGGATCGGGGGATCCAGGTGGCGGCGGCGGCGAACAGCGAGACGGTTCGGTTGACCGGGGTTTATCACAATCTGCTGCGGCGCTGGGCTGATTGCTGATTGCTGCGGGTCTTACCGCCCTGGATTGCCGTGCTGCGCCGGCGATGATGATCTTGGGGCAGGGTGGCAGGGAAGGATTAACAGGGTAGAAGGGGATTAGTCGAAGGTTGGAGTAATGCGTGCCGAGTGGAGGCCTTAACGTCCGAGGCCTGGTCGGGCTGTTGGGTGTGCTGATCGCCGCGCTGACGGTCGAGTTCAACGATGGCGTGGTGTCAACCGCGTTGGCGGATGTGCGCGGCGGGTTGGGGATCAGCAGCGATGCGGGGACGTGGCTGACCAGCCTGTTCTCGAGCGGGCAAGTGTTCGGGATGGCGATCGCGACGTTCTGGGCGGTGACGGTGTCGATCCGGCGGTGGCTGCTGTTCGCGATCGCGCTGACCTGCGTGAGCACGGTGACGGTGCCGTTCACGAGCAATGTCGGGCTGCTGTTCGTGTTGCGGTTCCTCGAGGGGTTGGGCTCGGGGTTCATCATCCCGCTGCTGCTGACGGTGGCGTTGCAGGTGCTGCCGCCGGCGATCCGGCTGTATGGGCTGGCACCGTATGCGCTGACGGCGACGTTTGGGCCGAATGTCTCCACGGCGCTGGCGGCGCTGTGGACGGACGGGGTCGGGTGGGAGTTCGTGTTCTACCAGGACCTGCCGTTGTGCACGTTGGCCGGGCTGCTGGTGTGGTACGGGGTCAAGCAGGATCTGCCGGATTATACGCGGATCCGGCAGTTCGACTGGCGCGGGGCGCTGTTGGTGGGAATCGGGTTCGGGGCGCTGACGACGATGCTCGAGCAGGGCAACCGGCTGGATTGGTTTAACTCGCCGCTGATCTGCGTGTTGGGGTTGCTGAGTGCCGTGGCGTTGCCGCTGCTGGTTTGGAACGATCTGTATGCCGAGGTGCCGCTGTATCGGTTCTCGCTGTTGAAGCGGCGGAACTACACGTTTGCGCTGATCACGCTGTTCACCTTTCTGTTGCTCAATCTGTCGGCGGGGACGATCCCGCTGCGGTATCTGACGGAGGTCAGCGGGTTTCGGCCGGAGCAGACCTATGTGGTGACGCTGTTGATCGCGGTGCCGCAGTTCCTGCTGTTGCCGGCGATCGCGGCGTTGCTGGATTTCGAGTGGGTGGATGCGCGGTGGGTGTTGTTCGCCGGGCTGTGCTGCGTGATCGCGGCGTGCGTGGGGAACTCGCTGCTCACGTCGGTTTGGGATGCCAAGAGCTTCTTCATCTCGCAGGGGTTGCAGGCGGTGGGGGCGCCGCTGGTGGTGATGCCGTTGTTGATGATCGCGGTGAACACGATCAAGGACCCGTCGGAGGGGCCGTTCGCGTCGACGTTGGTCAACACGATGCGGGCGGTGGCCGAGCCGGTGGGGGTTTGGATGTTCGAGCTGATCCAGCACTGGCGGGGAGCGCTGCATTACAATCGGATCGTGGACCAGTCGGGGTTGGGGTCGTTCAGCGCGGTCGAGCAGCATAGCCCGGCGGCGGTAAGGGCATTCCATGAGGCGGTGGAGGCGCAGGCCGCGGTGCTGACGTTGAGCGATACGTTTGTGATCATCGGGGTGATCGCGGTGGTTTTGGTGGGCGTGTTGGCGGTGTTGCCGGAGCGGACGTATCCGCCGCGCATCGTCGCCGCGCAGAAATAGGTTCGGACGATGGCTGACGACGAGAAGAGTGGCGACGAGAAGAAAGAGGAGGACGGCAAGAAGGAGGAGAAGAAAGAGGGGCAAAAGAAGAAGGGCGACGAGAAGAAGGACCGGAAGCTGCTTTGGCCCTGGATCGTGGGGGCCGTCGTGGTGCTCGGGTTCGTGGCGGTGGTGCTGTACATCATCTTCGCGCCGGCGCCGGATGTGTGGACCGACGATTCCTATGTGACGGCGCATTACGCGTCGGTGGCGCCGCGGGTGTCGGGGCAGGTGGTCGAGGTGGCGGTTGACGACAACCAGGCGGTGAAGGC
>JBPBQE010000388.1:0-26457 GCA_050954595.1 Janthinobacterium lividum
TGATGACGAAGACGAACCCGACGCCCCGGATTCGCCCGACGTGCCGGAGCCGCGTGGCCCCGAGCCCGCAGAGCCCGGCGACAACAAGACGCTGTCTTCCCCGATCAACGAACTCGAAAGCCGGCTGCTCAAGCAGCGCAAAGTGCTGATCTTCGGCGCCATCAACGACAAGCTGGCGCGCGACGTCACCGGTCGCCTGTTGGCCTTGGCCAGCGAGGGCGACGGACCGATCGACGTGTTCGTCAACTCGCCGGGGGGTCACGTCGAGAGCGGTGACACCATCCACGACATGATCCGCTTCGTTGGCGCATCGGTCCCGGTCCGTATGATCGGCACCGGATGGGTCGCCAGCGCTGGGGCGCTGATCTATCTTGCAGCCGAGAAGAAGCTGCGGGTTTGCCTGCCCAACACTCGCTTCCTGCTTCATCAGCCGATGGGCGGCGTCCGTGGCCCGGCCACCGACATCGACATCGAGGCACGCGAGATCATCAAGATGCGCGAGCGGATCAACCGCATCATCGCCCGCGAGACCGGCCAGTTGTTCGAGCGCATCGTCGATGACACCGACCGCAACTACTGGATGGGCGCTGAAGAAGCGATCGCATACGGCATGTGCGACCGGATCATCAACTCCGCCAAAGACTTGACCGACTGAGTTCAAGTCCGAAGGCCATCGGAGCACGTCTTTCCGATCGCCTTCGGCGCGCCGAACGACTGAGGGTCGGTCATCGATCATCAGTCCGGCATGAGACTGGGCATGCCCCCGTTGCAGCGTCCGGCAGTTGCATTTATAAGGCGGCCGTCCGGAGAGGTGGCCGAGCGGCTTAAGGTGGCGGTCTCGAAAACCGTTGTAGGTTAAACCCTACCGTGGGTTCGAATCCCACCCTCTCCGCCAGATTGCCTCAGATCATCCTTTTGTAGCCGGTTTCACTGCCCGCGATTTCACCGCTTGGCGGTGTTTTTGCCGCGGCGAAAGCTTTATCGGACGGAGTCGCAGCATGAACGCACCATTGGCCGGGTTGCGGGTGGTCGAAGTGTCGGCCTTCATCGCGGCGCCGTTAGGTGGAATGACCTTGGCGCAACTCGGTGCCGAGGTGATCCGCATCGATCCATTGGGCGGCAACATCGACGCCAAGCGCTGGCCGTTGGCGCCCGGTGGCGACAGCATCTATTGGGCGAGCCTGAACAAGGGCAAGCGCTCCGTCACCCTGGCGCTCGACACGCCGGAGGGGCATGCGATCGCCGCCGACCTGATCACCGCGCCCGGCCCCAATGGCGGCATCCTGCTGACCAACCTGCCGATGCGGGGCTGGATGAGCGATGCCGCCTTGCGCGCCCGGCGCCCGGACCTCATCACCATGCGGCTGACCGGCAACCATGACGGCAGCGGCGCCGTCGACTACACGGTCAACTGCGCATCCGGCTTTCCCATCGCCACCGGCGCGAATGCCGACCCGATCAATCACGTCCTGCCGGCCTGGGACATCGCAGCGGGCCTTTATCTCGCCCTTGGCGTGCTGGCGGCGGAGCGCACGCGGCAGCAGGATGGAAAAGGGCAGGAGATCTCGCTCGCCCTGAACGACGTGATGCTCGCGACGGTCGGCAACCTCGGGTATATCGCCGATGTGCAGGTCAACGGTGCCGTGCGCGAGCCGATCGGCAACCACCTTTACGGCGCGTTCGGCCGGGATTTCGCCACGATGGACGGGCGCCGGGCCATGCTGGTCGCTATCTCCAACCGGCAATGGCGCGCCATCGGCAAGGCCACCGGACTGACAGAGAAGCTGGCAATGGTGGGACCGCTCATGGACGTCGACATGGCGACGGAGGGTGGTCGTTACGCCGCGCGTCATGCCATCGCCGCAGTGTTGGAGCCCTGGTTCGCGGCTCGGACCTTGGCCGAGGTGCGCGCGGCGTTGGACGGTTCCGGCGTGCTGTGGGGCCCTTACCAGGATTTCGGGCAGCTGGTGGCCGAGGATGCCCGGTGCTCCACCAGCAATCCGATGTTCGCCGAAGTCGAGCAGCCCGGTGTTGGACGTGTGCTCACACCGCGCATCCCGCTCTCCCTCGGCGGCACGCCGGCCCACCCGCCGGCAGCCGCCCCTCTGATGGGGCAGAATACCGGCGAGGTACTCGCGCAAGTACTGGGCTACGACCCGGCCCGGCTATCGGCGCTGCGGGAGGCCGGTGTGATAACGGCGGGCGTATAGCCGAGACGCGCTCGACCACGGCGGCATCCCTTGGCCGCCGCTGATGATCTGTGGCTAGAGGCTAGAGCAACATCAGCCCGCCGCAGCCTCGAACGAGACCAAGGTGGCACCATCATCCACCTGATCGTCGACGGTGCAATGAACGGCCGTCACCGTACCATCGGCCGGCGCGGTGACCCGCATCTGAGTCTTCATCGCCTCCAGCACGACCAGAACCGCGCCACGCTCGACGACCTGTCCTGCCTCCACGTTCACGGTGATGATCCGGGCCGGCATCGGCGCGGTCAGCTGTCCGCCGGCATCCGCCGCGGCGCCCTGGGGGCTCAGCGGATCGACGAGTTGAAGCGTATGGCTGCGGCTTCCGGCGATGACGACGATCTCGTCGCCATGCCGTACCACGCGGACCGTGCTCTTCACGCCGTCGATCCAGATCGTGGCGTCCGTGTCGGAGGGCCGGCTGGGGCCGATCTCCGCCGGGCCGTCCGGCAGCTCCAACCTGATGCGGCCGGACGGCAGATGGACCGCGCGTACGGCGATCGTCTCGGGCCCGTCACGCAGGAACACGGTGCGATGTCCGCCGCCGCCCAGGCGCCAGGCGGACCCGGTGTTCCACGGCGAAAACGGGTCACCCGGACTGGCGGGCAACGCCTCGGCCATCACCGCCCGGACGGCGGCGGCCAGCACGGTGCGGGGGGTTGATCCGGCGGGACCGGTCAGCATGTCGGCATGCTTGGCGATGAAGCCGGTTTCCAGATCTGCGGCGGCAAAGGCCGGATGGGTGGCGATCGCGCGCAGGAAACCGACATTGCTGCGGATGCCGACAACCGCGCACTCGTCCAGCGCGGCGGCCAGGCGCTGCAGGGCGGACGGGCGATCCCGGTCCCAGACGATCAGCTTGGCGATCATCGGATCGTAATGCATCGAGATCGCGTCGCCGCTGCGCACACCGGTGTCGATGCGAACATGGGGGCCCTGCGCGGGGGTGCCGAAATGCCGCAAGGTGCCGATCGACGGAAGAAAATCGCGCTCCGGGTCCTCCGCGTAAAGCCGTGCCTCGATCGCGTGGCCGCTGATGGACAATTCATCTTGCAGCAAAGGTAGCCGCTCGCCGGAAGCGACGCGAAGCTGCCACTCCACCAGATCCTGGCCGGTGATCATCTCAGTGACGGGATGCTCGACCTGGAGGCGGGTATTCATCTCCATGAAGTAGAAAGCACCGTCCTCGACGATGAACTCCACCGTCCCTGCCCCGACATAGCCGACCGCTCGGGCGGCGGCGCAGCCGGCTTCGCCCATCGCAGCGCGACACTCCGGCGACAGGCCCGGCGCCGGCGCCTCCTCGAGAACTTTCTGATGCCGGCGCTGGATGGAGCAGTCACGCTCGAACAGGGAGACGATGTTGCCGTGGGTGTCGGCGAATACCTGAATCTCGATGTGGCGAGGATGCGTCAGATAGCGTTCGACCAGCACCTGATCGTCCCCGAACGAGGACCGTGCCTCGCCCTTCGCCAACTCGAGCGCAGCGTCGAACCCGGCAGCATCCTCGACGATGCGCATGCCCTTGCCGCCGCCGCCGGCCGAGGCCTTGATCAGCACGGGGTAGCCGATCCGGTCCGCCGCCGCCTTCAGCGTGGCAACCGATTGATCGGCGTCATGGTACCCCGGCACCAGCAGCACGCCCGAGCTTTCCATCAGCGCCTTGGCCGCTGATTTGGACCCCATGGCACGGATCGCCGAGGCAGGCGGGCCGATGAACACGATTCCTGCCGCAGCACAGGCATCGGCGAACTCGGCGTTCTCACTCAGGAAGCCGTAGCCGGGATGGATCGCCTGCACCCCGGCCCGCTGGGCCACATCGAGGATGCGGGAGCCGACGAGGTAGCTCTCCCGCGCCGGTGCCGGGCCAATCGGGTAGGCCTCGTCCGCCAGCTCGACGTGCCGGCTGTCGGCGTCCGCATCGGAGTAGACCGCGACCGTGCGGATGCCGAGCCGCCGGGCTGTGGCGATGACCCGGCAGGCAATTTCGCCGCGGTTGGCGATCAGAATGCTATCGAACATGCGCTCTCCTACATCCGGAACAGGCCGAACCGCGTCGGTTCGATGGGGGCGTTGAGGGCGGCGGAGAGACCGAGGCCGAGCACCATGCGGGTATCGGCCGGGTCGATGATGCCGTCATCCCACAGGCGTGCGGTGGCGTAGTAGGGATGTCCCTGCGTCTCGTATTGCTGCTCGATCGGCGCCTTGAACGCGGCCTCCTCTTCGGGAGACCAGGCTTTACCCTGCGCCTCCAGCCCGTCGCGTCGAACCTGCGCCAACACGGAGGCGGCTTGCGTGCCGCCCATCACGCTGATGCGCGCGTTCGGCCACATCCACAGGAAGCGCGGCGAATAGGCGCGGCCGCACATGCCGTAGTTGCCGGCGCCGAAGCTGCCGCCGACGATCACGGTGAATTTGGGCACGTTGGCGGTGGCGACGGCAGTGACCAGTTTGGCGCCATCCTTGGCGATACCGCCCGACTCGTATTTACGGCCGACCATGAAGCCGGTGATATTCTGTAGAAAAACCAGCGGGATGCCGCGCTGGGCGCATAGTTCGATGAAATGCGCGCCCTTTTGGGCGCTTTCACCGAACAGGATACCGTTATTGGCGACGACGCCGACGGGATAGCCCCAGATCCGGGCGAACCCGGTCACCAAGGTCGGGCCATACAGCCGTTTGAACTCGTCGAACTCGCTGCCATCGACGATGCGCGCGATCACCTCGCGGACATCGTAGCTTTCACGGCTATTGGCCGGCACGATGCCGTACAGCTCGGTTTGGGAGAACAGCGGCTCCCGTGGGGCCGTAGCATCCAGCCCGATCTGCTTCTTGGTGTTGAGGTCGGCGACGATCCGGCGTGCGATGCCGAGAGCATGGGAATCGCTCTCGGCCAGGTGATCGGTAACGCCGGAGACCCGGCTGTGCACGTCCGCCCCGCCGAGGTCCTCGGCCGTGACGATCTCGCCCGTGGCGGCCTTCACCAATGGCGGCCCACCCAGGAAGATGGTGCCTTGGTTGCGCACGATGATGCTCTCGTCGGCCATGGCCGGCACATAGGCGCCGCCGGCGGTGCATGATCCCATGACGACCGCGATCTGCGGGATGCCGTCGGCCGACATGCGGGCCTGATTGTAGAAGATGCGGCCGAAATGGTCGCGATCTGGGAACACCTCGTCCTGGTTCGGCAGGTTGGCGCCGCCGCTATCGACCAGATAGATGCAAGGCAGCCGGTTCTGTTGCGCGATCTCCTGCGCACGGAGGTGCTTCTTGACGCTGATGGGGTAGTAGGTGCCGCCTTTCGCGGTGGCATCGTTGGCGACGACCAGGCACTCCCGCCCGGACACGCGACCGATGCCGGTGATCAGGCTCGCGCCCGGGCTGTCGCCGCCATACATGCCGTGCGCGGCCAGGGGCGAAAGCTCCAGGAACGGCGATCCGGGATCGGTCAACATCTGCACCCTGTCGCGCGGCAGCAATTTACCCCGGGAGACATGACGCTCGCGCGAGCGCGCACCCCCACCCTCGGCCGCGCGCTCCGTTTGCGCGCGCAGATCGTCCAGCAGCGTGCGCATCGCGGCGTCGTTGCCACGGAACCCGGCCGATCGAGGGTCGATGGCGCTATCGAGCTTGGGCATGGGCAAGGCTCCTCCGCAGCATTTTAGTCGCGTGGCGATCTGTTTCGAACAGTCACCATGCTGTTGCGCTATCTATCGAACACACGATAGATTAAAGTGCAAGTGAGCTAGACCGCCGCCATGGTGAGCACGAAATTAGGGGTCGCATGTCCAGAACGGTTGGCTCGAACGGACCTGCCACGGCGGATGCGATCAAGCAGGCTGGTTTGAAGCTGATCCATAAGCACGGGTATGAAGGCATGAGCCTGCGTCTGCTCGCTACCGAAGTCGGGTTGCAGCAGGGATCGCTCTACCACCACTTCGCCACCAAGCAGGACCTGCTGTTCGGCCTGATCCGGGATCACATGGAGACCCTAGCGCGGGAGACCGACGCCGCACTGCCGGACGAGACCGCGGGCGCGCTTGATCGGTTGCGCAGCTTCATCCGGCATCATCTGACCTACCACGTCGAACGACAGGTCGAAGTGTTCCTCGGCAACTCGGAACTCCGCTCGCTCGAGCCGGAAAACCGGCAGCTCATCGTCGGGTTGCGTCAGGCCTACGAACGCCGGCTGGTCGCGATCCTGGAAGCCGGACAGACGGAGGGCGTGCTGGAGGTCCTGGACGTCCAGACGGCGGCGTTTGCCATCCTCGCCATGCTCACCGGCATCTGCACCTGGTACCACCCGGATGGCCGCCTCTCGGTCGCTGACCTGATCGAGGTGCATACGAAGCTGATCCTATCTGGCTGCAAACGGCCCGAAGAAGCGCAGAACAGCAGAACCAGCAAGAAAGCCGCCTAAGGAACTCAATCAACGACAATAAAGGAGGCGTCTGTGTCCAATAGTCTTTCAGCCCTGGATTTCGACCTGGGCGATACCGCCGAGGCCTTGCGCTCGGAAGTTGCGCGTTTTTCCGTCAACGAGATCGCCCCGCGCGCCGCCGACATTGACGCTTCCAACGAGTTCCCGGCCGATCTATGGCGCAAGTTCGGCGACATGGGCCTCCTCGGCATCACTGCGGACGAGGAATATGGCGGCGCCAACATGGGCTACCTCGCTCATTGCGTCGCCATGGAGGAGATCAGCCGCGCGTCGGCCAGCGTCGGGCTGTCCTATGGCGCGCACTCCAATTTGTGCGTCAACCAGATCAGCCGCAACGGCAACGGGGAGCAGAAGGCGCGCTACCTGCCGAAGCTGATCAGCGGCGAGCATGTGGGCGCTCTGGCGATGAGCGAACCCGGCGCCGGCTCGGACGCGGTGGGTATGCGCACGCGGGCGGACAAGCGCGGTGACCGTTACGTGCTCAACGGCTCCAAGATGTGGATCACCAACGGCCCGGATGCGGACACGCTGGTGGTTTACGCCAAGACCGACCCGGCGGCGGGCTCGCGCGGCATCACCGCGTTCCTGATCGAACGCGGCTTTGCCGGCTTCAGCACGGCGCAGAAGCTGAACAAGCTCGGCATGCGCGGCTCCAACACCTGCGAGCTGGTGTTCGAGGATTGCGAAGTCCCTGAAGAGAACGTGCTCGGCACGCTGGGGCGCGGCGTCAACGTGCTGATGAGCGGCTTGGATTACGAACGCGCGGTGCTCGCCGCCGGACCGATCGGCATCATGCAGGCGTGCATGGACGTGGTGATGCCCTACATCCATGACCGCAAGCAGTTCGGCCAGCCCATCGGCGAGTTCCAGCTCATGCAGGGCAAGATCGCCGACATGTATACCACCATGAACGCGTCGCGCGCCTATGTGTATGCCGTCGCCAAGGCTTGCGACCGCGGCCGGACCACGCGCAAGGACGCTGCAGGCGCAATCCTGTACGCGGCCGAGAAGGCGACGTGGATGGCGCTGGAGGCGATCCAGTGTCTGGGCGGTAACGGCTACATCAACGACTACCCGACCGGCCGGCTGCTACGCGACGCCAAGCTCTACGAGATAGGCGCGGGCACCAGCGAGATCCGCCGCATGTTGATCGGCCGCGAGCTGTTCAACGAGACCGCCTAGGAGCGTCGTCATGACCCCTGCATCGACGAGCTACATCCACGGCGCCCGCAACGAACCGCTGCTCGGCTACACGGTTGGTCACGCGCTCGACCGCGCCGCGACGCAGTGGCCGGACCGAATGGCTCTGGTGTGCCCGGGCCAGAAAATCCGGTGGACCTGGCGCGAGCTGCGCGACCATGCCGATGGTTTCGCCGCAGGCTTGATCGCACTGGGGTTGCAGCCGGGCGACCGGATCGGCATCTGGTCGCTCAACCGTGCCGAGTGGGCGTTGACCCAATTCGCCGCCGCGAAGGCCGGGTTGATCCTGGTGACGATCAACCCGGCCTACCGCCTGACCGAGCTCGAATTCGCCCTCAACAAGGTGGGTTGCGCCGCCCTCGTGACGGCGACCGCCTTCAAGTCGACCGCCTATATGGACATGGTCAACACTCTGGCGCCCGAGTTGGCCGGCGCGCGGCCCGGGCACCTCTCGGCCGCGCGGCTGCCATCATTGCGCGTCGTGGTGCAGATCGGCGGACCCTTGATGCCTGGCGCCGTGGCGTTCGATGCGGTGGCAACCCTCGCCAGCGACGCCGAACGCGCCGATTTGAGCGCGATCGCCGAACGAATCCAGTTCGATGACCCGGCAAACATCCAATTCACGAGTGGGACGACCGGCGTTCCCAAGGGCGTCACCCTCAGCCACCACAACATCCTTAACAACGGCTACTTCGTCGGCCGTAGCTTGCGGCTGACCGAGGAGGATCGGATCTGCATTCCGGTTCCGCTCTACCATTGCTTCGGCATGGTCATGGGCAACCTGGCTGCCGTGACCCACGGATCCACCATGATCTACCCGGGCGAGGGCTTCGACGCCCTGCAAACCCTGAAAACCGTGCAAGACGAACGATGCACGGCGCTCTACGGCGTCCCCACCATGTTCATCGCGCAGCTGGATCACCCGGAATTCGCCCGCTTCGATCTCAGCTCTCTGCGGACCGGGATCATGGCCGGTGCGCCCTGCCCGATCGAGATCATGCGCCGGGTCATCGATCGGATGCACATGCGCGAGATCACCATCGCCTATGGCATGACCGAGACCAGCCCGGTGAGCTTCCAGAGCGCCACCGACGATGCCATCGAACGCCGTGTCTCCACGGTCGGCGAGGTTCACCCTCATCTGGAGGTGAAGATCGTCGACCTGGAGGGACGGACGGTTCAGCGCGGCCAGAAAGGCGAGCTGTGCACCCGTGGCTACTCGGTCATGCTCGGCTACTGGGGAGATGATGCCAAGACGGCGGAGGTGATCGACGCCGCACGCTGGATGCATACCGGCGACCTCGCGACGCTGGACGAGCAAGGCTATTGCAACATCGTCGGCCGGATCAAGGACGTGGTGATTCGCGGCGGCGAGAACGTCTACCCGCGTGAGGTGGAGGAATACCTGTTCCGCCATCCGAAGATCCAGGAGGTGCAGGTCTTCGGTGTGGCCGATACGAAGTTCGGCGAGGAGCTGTGTGCGTGGGTCCGACTACGCGACGGCGCGAGCATGCAGGAGGAGGAGGTGCGCGAGTTCTGTCGCGGCCAGGTCGCTCACTACAAGATCCCTCGGTATGTCGAGTTCGTGGACGCATTTCCGATGACGGTGACGGGCAAGGCGCAGAAATTCATCATGCGCCGCGAGGTGGAAGCCCGACTGGGCCTGCAACCCGCAGAGACCGCGTAAGTCGCCGCGACGGAGTGCCGTCCTCTCCGTGCTGTTTATCCATGATGCGCCCGGTAGGTTCGTTCGCTCCCCGGTCCCGACCACCCCATCCCCGGCGGGCCTTGCCTCAGCCTGCCCGGGTCGGCATACCGCGGCGGCATAGGGAGCACACCGGTTCGTCATGATCTACTTCAGCAAGCTCAAGACCGCGCTGATCGCCGGCGTGTGCGTCCTGGGCGTGCTCCTTTGCATCCCCAACTTCCTGCGCGCGCCGGCCTCCTGGCTACCGTGGCGCACCGTTCATCTCGGCCTCGACCTGCGCGGTGGCTCCTACCTCCTACTCGAGGTCGACATGGCCGCCGTCACCAAGGAGCGCCTCGACAGCCTGGCCGACACCACCCGCACTGCGCTGCGTAACAAGGTCCAGTTCCAGCCGCCGCAGATCCAGGCGGCGCAGAACCGCGTCCTCCTCCGCCTGCGTGACCCCGCCCAGACCGACAACGCCGTGAACCTGCTGCAGGAAGCCACCAAGGACCCCTCCGGCGCTGTCCCCGAATACGCCGTCGCCGCCACGGCCGGCACGCCGGGCGAGATCACCATCTCCCTTTCAGAAGCCGCACTCCGTGCCCGCGCCGACTCCGCCGTGCTACAATCCATCGAGATCGTCCGCCGTCGCATTGACGAGACCGGCGTCCTGGATCCGCAGATCACCCGCCAGGGCGCCGACCGCATCGTCGTCCAGTTGCCCGGCGTCGACGACCCGAACCGCATTAAGGAACTCATCGGCAAGACCGCCAAGATGACCTTCCGCCTGGTGGACGAGAACGCCAACCCAGCCTCCCCCACGCCGCCGCCCGGCGACGACTTCCTTCCCGTCGAAGGACAGCCCGGCGTCAAGGAAGCTGTGCGCCGCCGGGTCGAGGTCGATGGCGCCAACCTCACCGATGCCCGACCGGGTCAGGACACCCAGAACAACCGCTGGGTCGTCAACTTCACCTTCGACAGCCTCGGCACCCGCAAGTTCGCCGACGTCAGCACGGCCAACACCGGCAAGCGCTTTGCCATCGTGCTGGACGACAAGGTTATCTCCGCTCCCGTTATCCGCGAGCCCATCACCGGCGGCCGCGGCCAGATCAGCGGTAACTTCACCGCCTCCTCGGCGCAGGACCTCAGCGTCCTGCTCCGCGCCGGTGCCCTTCCCGCCCCGCTGACGGTGGTAGAAGAACGCTCCGTCGGCCCCGAACTCGGCGCTGACAGCATCCGCGCCGGCGCGATCTCGCTCGGCATCGGCCTGTTGCTGGTCATGGCCTACATGGCGGTCTTCTATGGCCTGTTCGGCTGGTATGCGAACGTCGCCCTAGTCTTCAACCTCATCCTGCAGATCGCCGTCCTCTCCCTGCTGGAAGCGACCCTTACCCTCCCCGGCATGGCCGGCATCCTGCTGACGCTGGGAGTCGCCGTGGACGCCAACATCCTGATCAACGAGCGCATTCGCGAGGAGGTCCGGCATGGCCGCACCCCGCTCAACGCACTCGAGACCGGCTTCCGCCGTGCCTACGGCACCATCGTCGACAGTAACGCCACTGCCTTCCTGGCCCACGTCATGCTGTTCGTCTTTGGTTCCGGGCCGGTCCGTGGCTTCGCCGTCACCATCACCGTCGGCATCGTGACGACCCTATTCACGGCCACCCTGGTCGCCCGCCTCCTGATGGTCCGCTGGTACGTCAGCACCCGCCCCACCATGCTCCCGGTGTAGAATACATGTTCATCCGCCCTCTGTTCCGCCTCGTCCCCGACGAGACCAGCATAAAGTTCATGCGCGGCCGCTTCCTTGGCCTCGCCACCTCCGCGGTGCTTTCGATCGCCTCGGTGATCCTGTTCTTCCACCCCGGCCTCCGCCTCGGCATCGACTTCCGCGGCGGTATCATCATGGAGGTTCGCACCCCGGGCCCCGCTGACTTCGCCAAGATGCGCCCTGCCCTGATCGCGGCCGGCGTGCCCCACGCTGGGCTGCAGCGCTTCGGTGCCGACGATGACGTGCTTATCCGGCTGGACCCGCAAGGCAACGAGCAGGCGACGCAACAGACGGTCGGCAAAATCCGTGGCGCCCTCGAACAGGCTCAGCCCGGCATCAAAGTCGTCCGCACCGACGCCGTCGGCGCCTCCGTCTCCGAAGAGCTGTTCCGCAACGGCATGCTCGCCCTCGGCATCAGCCTGCTGATGATCCTGGTTTACATCTGGTTCCGCTTCGAGTGGCAGTTCGCCGTCGGCGCCGTCGTCACCCTCATCCTCGATGTCACCAAGGCGATCGGCTTCCTGGTCATCACCCGCGTCGAGTTCGACCTGGTCATGGTTGCCGCCATCCTCACCGTCATCGGCTATAGCACCAACGACAAGGTCGTCGTCTATGATCGGGTCCGCGAGAACCTGCGCAAATACAAGACCATGCCGCTGCGCCAGCTAATCGACCTGTCCATCAACGAGACGCTGAACCGCACCCTCGGCACCTCGATGACGGTCTTCCTCGCTAGCCTTCCGCTCGCCCTGTTCGGCGGCGCATCCCTGTCCGGGTTCGCGTTAATGATGCTGTTCGGCATCGTGGTGGGCACATCGAGCAGCATCTTCATCGCCGCCCCGATCCTGCTGCTCCTCGGCGAGAACAAGCTTCGCCGCGACGCCCAACCCGTCCCGGATAAGCTAGCCGTCAAACGCTCCTGAGGGTGGGGTGTCCCTCACCCCACCCCCGCTTAGAAGTAGCGCTCGACCACCTGCACAACATCGCCCGGCGCCAGGAACGTGTTACTCGTGACCCGGCCATTGATGGCCGTGCCCTTGTTCGTCCGGACAACCTCGCCGTACTCCTGCACGGCGCGATACGTGAACCCGCCGGCAACGGCGACGGCGGTGAGGAACGTCATGCCGGGCTGATACGGATACTGCCCGGGCTTGGCGACCTCGCCGAGGACGAAGATCGGCCGGTAGGCTATGATCTCGACCGTGATGTGCGGGTTCTTGAGGAAATCGCCCTTCACCAGCGCCCGCGAGATGTCGCTCTCGAGCTGCTTGGCCGATCGCCCGGTAGCTGGCACGCTCCCAATCAGCGGCATGGCGATCTGTCCCTGATCGTCCACGCGGAATTCGCCAGTCAGCTGCTCCTCGCCAAACGTCAACACCCGCAGCAGATCGCCGACGCCGAGCCGATAGGCTCCAGCCTGATAATCCGGCAATGGCGGCAGGTTATGCCCCGCCGTGCAGCCGGCGATCAACAAGGCGACGCCTCCGAGTAGCGCACCCCGACGCCGCACGCCGATCAATCGGGAGCCCGGCGATCCGAACTCATTAGCGTTCAAAAGCATCCATTCTCTCCGTCGACGGCTGAGCCGGGTTGTTCACGGTATCGCGACGTAGGACGTTCCGCGCCCGAAGGCTAGAGTGGTTCGCCATGCCGCTATGCTGCACCTGCGAACAGGTGTATACTGTGATACGAACGCGATCGGGGTGTTAACTCTCATCATGGCAGTCCTCTCGATGAACCGTCAGCTCAGCCTTTTTCTCTCGATCGGTTTGGTGATGGCTCAAGTTGGCGCAGCTTCGGCGCAGACCGTGCGACCGCCGGAGCCGACAACTGGGTTTGGCGGCCGACATAAGCTCGACACCGTATGTGCTACATCCTTGACGCGTTTTTGTCCGGAACTGGCGAGCACCCCGGGCCAGACGAGAAATCAGGTTATCTGCCTTAAACCATACCGTACTAGCCTGCCGCTCCCTTGCCGCTCGGCGGTAACGGCGACCTTGCGTTGATCCGGACAGATTGACGCAGATGCCGCAGACTTTGCAGTTCTGGACCGATTTCGCCGACGGCGCCGTCATGTTCCCCCTCGGCATCGCCATCGCATTGGCCTTACTCATCCTGCGTCAGCACCGGGCCGCTTTGGTGTGGAGCCTGGCGATCGGTTGTGTGTGGGGAACCATGCTGGTCTTCAAGCTGGCCGGCTACATGATCGAAGGCCTGCTTCCCGCCTCGCCTCTCAGCATGATCGATCTTGTGACACCAAGCGGCCATGTTGCCTCCGCGACGGTGGTCTACGGCGGCCTGATCGGGCTGTTGCTTTGGCGCCCCGACACCCTCGTCGTGCGAACACTGCTCGCCACGGCCGTCATCGCGGCAGGTATGAGCGTGACCCGAGTCATGATGGGCGCACACTCGATTTCCGAGGTGCTCACTGGCGCAGCCGTCGGGATTGTCGGCGTTTACTGTCTGACGGCCGCCGGTGTGCAGGTGGAGCGGCGAGCACGGCTCCCCCTGGTCATCGTTGCAGCGCTCGTCATGGTCACCCAGTATGGCACCCACCTGGGATGGGAGCAGACGATCCATCACATCGCCGTCGAAGCAATCGAACATTGGCATGGAATGGCCTAGATCGGCCGCTGGGACGGCAACGAAGCGCCAATCGCGCAGAATGACCAGAACAGAAAACCGATTTCGCTCGCAGAGATAACCGCCAGCGGCATCTGCACCACCATGCCCGCGATAATACCAGCGACCGCGATACCCTCCAGCGTGCCCGATCGCCAAGCCCCGCGCATCGCCAACACAGCCACCCAGAACAGCGATGCCACGCTGACGATGCCGACCACCAACCCCATCGAATACCACGACACGACGAACTGACCGTCCTGCGCCAAGGCCCCGGCTTGCATGACGTCCGTGCTGCCGTAACCGTTACCGATCAGCGTGCCATCATCGGTGTTGAGAAGGTCGGCGTACTCTCCCAGCCGCTCTTGTCCGCTGGCATCGTTGCTGACGGCGCCGAACGTGCCGAGCCGCTCGGACAACGCATCGCCGGCCGGGCTGAACAACACGACACCGACGCCCAGGATCGGGACCGTCACCAGCAGCAACGCCGCCCGCCGCACCGTCTGGCGATGGAACAATCCAAACAGCATCCCGATCGCTAACGCGATCCAAGCCGTGCGGTACATCGACAGCATGAGCCCCAACACGGATGGCGCGGCCGCCATCAACAACGATAACCGCGCGCGGCCGAACCCGAACAACAACAGTGCCGCTGCCGTGAAGGTCGCATACCCTGCCGGCGCGTTCATGGTGCTGAACACCCGAACCATGAACGGTTCGGGCTGTCCGATGGAAGCGATGCTGGTGTACGTCATCCAAAAACGATCCCATACCGGCGGATCGACGTATTGCAGGAAGCCATAGAGCCCCAGCGCCGGCGTCAGAACCATCGCGGTACGGGAGGCCGCACGGATCAGGCCGGGCTCCCGTCCAGCCTCGCCATAGAGCCATGCGCCATACACGATCGGCGCAATCCATTTCAGCGCTCCGGACGCAGCCTGCGTGATGTTCCCGCCAGCCATCGTCAACAACGTCGCATAAAGTACGCACGCCCCGGCGATGATGAACGGCCACAATGCCTGATCGAGTCGGCGCCCATCCGAGCATCGGGCCAGCAGCCGCGGAGCCACGACCAATAATCCGAGCAGTGGGCCGGAGATCATGATTCCGGAAGGATCGTAGCCAGCAGAGACGTCGACGATGCGGCGCAAACAGGGTGCCAGACAAAACGACACCAGACTGGCGGAGTAATGCGCGGACGCGCCGAACTTAAGCAGGTCCCACATCACGATGATCGAACCCACGATGAACAGCGGCCGGGCAACACTCTGACCGGCCAAGCCGAGCAATAGCGTGACGGCCAGGAGCAGACCGACCGGGCCGGCGCGCCGGAGCCAGAAGCCGCTCGCCAGCCGCATTCGGCCGGCGACCGTCATGGATCCACTCACCGGCGGGTCGGCAGGACCTCGGCGACCACCGCCTCGATCCCGTCGCGCATGCGTTTGGCGGAGTAGACGCTGCGGGCGCGCTCCTCGGCCGGGTCGAGCAGCGCATCTGTCGCGCCGCTCAGCACCTGACGCAGACAGGCAGCCAGGGCGACATCGTCACCGGGCGGGAACATCAGCCCGACCCGGCCATCATCGAGGATTTCCGGAACCGCACCGGCATGGGCAGCAATCACCGGGCGGCGGGCGAGCATGGCCTCGACCAAGGTGCGCCCGAACGGCTCCGGATCGACCGAAGGGTGGACCACGGCATCGACCGAACGCATCAGCACCGGCACGTCGTCACGCTGGCCAAGAAAGCGGACGCGATCGGACACACCGAGATCGGCAGCCAGGGTGACGAGGGAGCGCGCATAATCGTCTTCGCCGAACAGGGCGCCGCCGGCGATGATGCACCCCGCTTCCGGCACCGCCTGCAACGCGTGCAACGCGACGGCTTGGCCTTTCCAGGGCGCCAGACGGCTGAAAACACCGAAGATCAGCTTGGTATCCGGCGCCAATCCGAGAGCCACGGCGCTCATCGACCGCGCATTCGCATGCGTGTCGTCCAGACCATTCGGGACAATGCGTAATAGCGCTCCCTTGCCGCCCGCAGCCGTGAATGCATCGGCGCAGGCTTGCGATGGAACGATCACGCGGGTGGCGAAGCGATTGGCCAGTTGAATGGTCAATTTGATCTGCCCTGAGCCGAAATGCTCGGGAGAAAGGATGTCGTGCAGATGCCAGATCAGCGGCCGGCGGGCGATGGCGCAAGCCGGCCCGGCCAGCGCGAACGCCTTTTGCGAATTGGCGTAAATTACATCAAAGCGGCGGGCGGTCGCCACCAGGCGCGCCAGCGTTCTAACCAGACCGCCGAGATGCGGCAGCGCACGCCATAGGCTACGATCCCGCTTGATGCTGGTGAACCCGGCACCGGCAGCGGGCACGATCGGCGTGATTCCCACCGCAGCCAGCGCCGAACGTAGCGGACCGTCTTCGAACAGAAAGGCGCTGCCGCCTCTGAAGCTCTTGGCCACATCCAACAGGACGAGTTCGGCACCCGACAGGCGGCTGGCGTGATTGACGAACAGAATTTTTGCCGCCGCTCCCACGATCAGACGTGTCCGACTTGCAGTTGCCGCTGGGCAGGGACCGGGCTCGCCTGACCGATGCTGGGCATGCTCACTCGCTCGTCCGGCACGAAGGTCAGCGTAAGGCCGACGACGTTGCCGTTGGCCCGCTGCATTTCCGGCAGGCTGTTCAGCGTGTTGGCAGCCGGCGGACGGCTCGCACGCAAACAGAACACCACGCCATCGACCCTGGGTGCCAACAACGCCGCATCCATGAGCTCCGACACCGGAGCGCTGTCGATGAGCACGAGATCATAGTTACTGGCCCAATCGAGAAGCGAGGCGAAGCGTGGTCCCGACAGCAACTCGGTGCTATCGGACATCATGTCGCCCGCCAACAGGAAATCCACCCCAGGCACGGCTCCGAGTTGCACCGGTTCTGCCGGGCCACCACGGAGGTAGCCAGCGAGCCCGGCAGTGGGCGGACCATGCAGCGCTTCCTCGAACATCGGCTGCCGCAGACAGGTTTCCACGACCAGCACCCGTCGGCCAGAGGCCCGCGCGATCCGGGCCAACGCCAGGGTGACGAACGATTTGCCCTCTCCGGAGACTTCGGACGCGATCAGCAACGTCCTGAACTTGCCACCGAACCCTGCCAACGTCAGGCGCGCATGGAGGATACGCATGGCTTCCAACAACGGTGGATACGATTCCAACAAGGAAAGCGCGGCGGCGAGCGGAAACCCTTGTGTGCGCCGTGCCACCTCTCTCTTGCCGGCGCGACGCAAGCGAAGTTCCGGGATTTGGGCCAGGATGGGGATGCGCGTGTAGGTGCGCCCGAGTGCGATTTGCCCGGATTGAACCGGCTTATACGTCAGCAGCCCTGCAGCCGTGGCCAGAACCGTTGCCAACGTCAGGCCGCCGATCAGGAACGGCGTACGCTGCGGGAACGCCGGGCGGAGCGGCAATTCGGCCATGTTGACGAGTTGCGTGCTCGGCTCGAGGATCCGCCGTTCGGTCTCGAGTTGGCTCAAACGCTGCGACAGGTCGACGTAGGAACCGCGCTTGATCTCGAGATCGCGGACCATGCTGGCGATCTGAGTTTCCGACTCTGCGGTTTGACTTGCCGCCACCGTGCGACTGCTCAACTCGCGTTGTGCTTCCTCGACCCGGGCCTTTGCAGCATCGAGATTGCGGCGCGCCGCCTCCCCCACTTTGCCGGTTTCAGCGGCTAGTCGCGCCGCGATATCGGCTTCCTGTTTGCGATAGGCTTGCAGCATCGGGTTTTGCGCGCCGAAACGTTGGGCGGAGCTCGACGCTAATACGCTGACTTGGGCGAGTTGCTGCTTGAGGTCGGCAATCGCCCGCGACTCCAGCGCCTGACGCGACGAGCCGCCACCGCGCGATTCCTGCATCCGAAGCTCCGCCTCGGCTTGCGCGGCCTTCGCTTCGCTGAGTTGTTGCGCCGCCTGCGTCAACCGCTCGGATGTGAGCGGACCGCCGATACCGCGAACCAGCCCGTGCAGATTGCGGAATGCCTCGATGCTCGCAGCGTCTCGTTGCAACTCGGTGTCAAGTTGGGCGAGGCGCTGACGCACCCAGTCCACCGCTTCGTCGCGGGTGTGGCGTAACTTGATGTGCTCGTCATCCAAGAAGGTCTGCAGCAAACCATTGACCATCGCCCGCGCAACTTCCGGGACAGGCGATTTATAGCTGATGGCAATGACGCGGCTCCGACCAACCGCTCCAACACCAAACCGGTCTTGAACCCAAAGCAGCTGCGCGTCGGGGTCGTTCACCAGGCGAGTGCAATCAATCGGATGGAGGCGATTCATGACCTGGTGGGTCAGCGCTGCGCATTCGGCGTCGATGGCGCCGCTCAGAGCAGGCTCGGCGATGAGCATGCGGAGCAACCGTGGCGAGCGGGCGAGCAGGATGGTGCTTTCCATGTCGGCGGGATCCCCGACCTTTTGCGCCCAGGCCGGGGAGGATGAGCCGACGATCGGTTCGCGGTCGGCGACGATCATCGAACCTGTCGCGAGATAGCCGATCGGTAGGATGTACAGCAGTCCCAGCACGATACAGAGCGTGGTGCCGAAGATCAGAGCGACCATGAGTCGCTTGTGCCATAACTGCGTCAGCAGACCGGGCCGAACCTTTTCGTCACTTGGCGCGTCCGCAAGGGTATCGCCTGTCGCGTCCATGGCCGTTCCTCTACTGCCCCGCGGCAGGTCGGCTTGAAATGATTGAGCCACGCCGCTCACGCGCGTGACGCCCAACGAAACCTGGCGCACACCAAACCACCGCCACCCTGCGATCGCCTAGCACTCTCGTCAGACACGAGTAATTTTACGTGTGTGCGCAGATTAAGCTCCGTCTGCCAGCCATCGCAGTCCTCTGACAATGCGCCACAATATTTAAGTCTTTGTTAAGCAGGCGAACATTATGTTGTGGCAGTGGCGAAGCTGGGATGAAGGCGATTATAGCGAAGTCTATAAATCTAGATGATCGCCGTTTGTGGGCTGCATCGGTCTATTGCACGTGAGCATTTCCAAATGACGACGAGCATCGAAGCATCGAGCCGCACTGCTGCCTCGGCACCGAGTGCCAAGCGGTTGGCCGGCTTGCTGATGGGCGGTGCTCTCCTCAGCAAAGTGCTCGGCCTTCTGCGCGAGATCTTGATCGCCCGGGCAATCGGCGCATCGCTGGTCGCCGACAGCTTCCGCGGCGGCCTGACGGCAGTTTTGCTGCCTTTGGTGATCCTGCAAGGCGAGACGGTCCCGGCGATCCTGATTCCCACCTATCGCGAATGGGACCGCACCGGCGACGCAGCGCGGCGTTTCGGGGCGTTGACGCTGGCTTTGACGTTGATCGCCTTCTTCTTGTTCGGTGTCGTGGAACTTACGGCGCCGTTCTGGATCGACCTGCTGCTCGGCGGTTTCGGCGCTGCCGCGCACGACCTGACGTTGGCGTTCACGCGTGTCATGGCGCTCGCGATGCCGGCCTCCGTCCTTCTCTGCTGCCTATCGGCCAGCGAGATTGCCCGCGGCCGTTCACGCATCACGTCGATCAGGGCCGCACTGGTCAATGTCGCCGTGATCGGCGGTGTCCTATTATTGCTCGCGACCGGCCAGACCATTGCGCTCGCGTGGAGCTTCACGTTGGCCTTCAACGCGGTGGCGGTGTGGGCCATCGGCGCCGCACTCAAGGAAGGTGCCGTCAGCTTCCGTGGTGTCAGCCCTGGCGAGATCGGCGTCACGTTCATGCTGTACATGCGCCGCCTTCGCCCGCTGCTGCTACAGCCGCTGGCAGAACAGGGGGAGATCTGGATCGAGCGCCTGCTCGCCTCTGCTCTGGCAGTTGGCACCCTCGCTTCGCTCGACTACGCACGAACGCTGAGTGACAGCGCGACCTTATTGATCGGTCAGCCTCTCGGTCTGGCCGTCCTGTCCGCCGGACCCGGCCAGGATACGCGCACTCAAATGGAGGCGCTCGCCCGACCGGTGCTGGCGATCTCCATACCGGGCTCGATCTTTCTGGTGTGTTTCGCGCCGGAACTCGTCGAGTTGGTATTCCATCGCGGTGCGTTTGGGCCGGAAGCCATCATCCTGACCAGCAATGCGCTGCGCGGGATCGCCGCCGGGCTGTGGGCGACAACGTTGGGCTACATCCTGCTGCGAATGCTCAACAACCTGGGCTGGAACCGCCGTGCGACGGCCATCGTGGCGGTCGGTTACATCGCAAATGCGCTGACGGGCACCTTACTTGTTCACAAATTTGGCGGTTTCGCGCTCGGCTTTGGTGAAGCGGTGCGCGGCGTCGTCGTCTTGACCGGCGTGACGCTGGCGCTTGGCTGCACCCGGCCATTGCTGCGCGTAATTCGCGATGCTCTGCCGGGGATCATCCTATTGATCGTGTTCTCGAGCATGATCATGACCAGTATCGAAGGTGTCCTGCCGCGACTGTTTTCAGGCGCTGCCGCGACTGTTCTTTCAACTGCGCTGTCAGTGTTGATCATGGTCCCACGGGCACGGGCGCTCGTTGGCACAATAGCCAGGAGGGTCGTTTGATAGCGTCGAGCACCGTAAGGGAAAAGCGGTCGCGCCAAGTCGGCTGTGGCATGATTTTTCACCGTGCGGCCGCCTCCGCTGACTGGGCGGCACTGCCCAATCGCGGCTTCTACCTCGATCTCGCCTATCTCGAGCGCCTCGTGCGCTACATTCGGGCTTGCGGCTGGGATATCGTCTCGCTGGACGAGGCATTGCGCCGCTTGACTGAGCCGGGTCATGGCCGGTTCGTCAACATCTCGCTGGACGATTGTTACCGCGATACGGCCGAACTCGTGGTGCCGCTCTTCCAGCGCCTGGATGCGCCGATCACGTTGTTCGTCACGACCGACATTCCGGATGAGCGGCTGCGGCTGCGTAATGCCGGGCTGGAGACCATTCTCCAACACGCCGATTTCGTCGACGACGACGACCGACGCCTCCATCTACACAGCCCGAAGCAGAGGCGCGCCGCCTATGCCGACATCAGCTCCCGCTGGGAAAACTCAGGCAGCGACGAGGGTTATCTCCGGCTTTGCAAGCAGGTCGGCGAAAATCCAGATCGGCTTGACGACGTGCACCGCATCACCTGGACGATGCTCGAGCAACTGCGCGGTCTTCCCGGCGTAGAGATCGGCGCACACACCATCTCACACCGGCGTATCTCGTCCTTGAACGCTGAAGCCGCGACGGCGGAGATCGGCGGCAGTCGGGTCCGGCTCGAACAACGGCTCGGTATCCCGGTCCGACACTTCGCTTTCCCCTATGGACAGATCGCCGATTGCGGCCCGCGCGACTTCGCGATCGTGCGTGACGCTGGATACGCCACCGGCTCCACCACTCGGAAAGCCTTGATCCGACCCGGCGCAGACCCCTATGCGCTCCCAAGACACACTATTAACGGCACTCATCGGCACCTTGCCTTTGCGCAGGCCCATCTGAGCGGTCTCTCCGCTATGGCGACTTCGGTGTTGCGCCGTGGGTGAGCGTGGCGCTCCTATGCGCGTCCTTTCGATCGCGCATACTGCCGTTACCCGAGCGGCCGGCCGCCTACGCTACCATCAGCTCGCCGACGACCCGACCCTTGACGTAAATCTTGTGGTGCCCCTGCGCTGGCATCAATTCGGCCGCTGGTATGACGCCGACCCGGCGGACGATCCAGGCGTAACGCTTCATCGACTGCCCATTCGCCTACCAAAGGCTGGTCCAGCGGGGTGGTACCTGCACCACTACCCCGATCTGGCGGCACTGGCAGCCAGGCTGCGGCCCGACGTGATCCATCTGTGGGAGGAGCCCTGGAGTGCTGTCGCGCTTCAAGCCTGCAGCTTGGCCCGGCGGCTGGGAGCGGCGCTGGTCATGGAAGTCGATCAAAACATACTCAAGCGATTGCCGCTGCCGTTCGAGTTGATGCGCCGTCACGTGCTGCGGCAAACGGCTTTGGTGATGTCCCGCTCCGACGACTCAACCGAGGTCGTGCGGGCCTGCGGCTATGCCGGCCCGACGACGATGATCGGTTACGGCGTCGATCAGGCTGCGTTCTACCCGGGCGAACGTCCATCGTCGGCGACGATCGAGTTGGGTTACGTGGGTCGCCTCGTTCAAGAGAAAGGTGTGGACGACGTTCTAGCGGCGATGACAATAGCGCCGGCCGAAATCAAGCTGACGATCGTCGGCGAAGGGCCGCATTTGCCCGCGTTGCAGGCGCATGTGGCGCGGGCGGGCCTTGAAGAGCGGGTGCGGTTTCGCCCTTGGACCGATCCGGATAACGTCGGCGCATTTTTGCGCGGGCTGCATGCGCTGGTATTGCCGACGCGCCTGACGCCGGCGGTCAAGGAGCAGTTCGGCCGGGTCATCATCGAGGCACAAGCCTGCGGAACGCCGGTCATCGGAGCCGCAACTGGCGCAATTCCGTTTGTCATCGGCAAAGGCGGCTGGACCGTCCCGGAACATGACCCGGCGGCACTTGCCAGCCTTCTCACGAGGCTCCTCGCCAACCCGAGTGAGATGGATGCGCGCGGCAGGGATGGCATCGCCAACGTCTCGTCGCGCTTTACTTATTCCGTCGTGGCCAGAGACCTCGCGGATGGTTGGAAGCTGGCTGCCGCTCGGCCCAGCACCAGAGCCACGCGAGACCATCACCACTCCCGCACGTGAAACCGAGTAGGCCATGACCCAGCAAAACGACCCCGCTGATTTCCGGATCGTGCAGGCTGTGCAGGAATTCAGCCGAGCTGGCGGCACGGAAACGGTCGCCTTCGAGTTGCAGCGGGCATGGGAAGCGGACGGAACGCCATCGTCGGTGCTCGCGGCAGTCATCGGACCCGACGTTCCAACGGCGGCGCGCATGCGAGTCCGGTTTGCGTTGCCGACACTGCTGCAGCACATCCCGACGCGCGGCCGATGGCGTCATATTGGACGGTCCGTGTTGGTACCTGCCTACACGGTTGCGGCCTCGATCAAGCTGCGACGTGATCAGCGTGGGTCTGGAGAAACCGACAAGCCGGTCGTTTTATCGCATGGTGACTCCCTGGTCGCGGACGTGGTCGTGCTCCATGCGGTCAATGCGGCCAACCTGGCGCAGAAACGTCTCGATCGCGAGTGGCGCTGGATGTTCAATCCGTTGCATTTCTGGGTCGGGGCGCGGGATCGCTTGATGTTGCGCGGCCTACGCGCACAGCGTTACGTCGCGGTATCCAGTCGCGTCGTTGATGAGTTGCAACGTTTTCACAGCATTCCGCGCGATCGGATAAGCGTAATTCCAAACGGAACCGACATCGCTCGGTTTTCGCCGGATGGACCGATGGCCGGATTGCGGGAGGCATGCGGGATCGGTGTGGACGACACGATGCTCTTGTTCGTCGGGCATGAATTCGACCGTAAAGGCCTGAAATACGCGATCGCCGCTTTGTGCCATTCCGGCTGCGCGCGAGCCCATCTTGTCGCGGTCGGCGCCGGCGACATCGCGCGCTACACGGCAATGGCGAAGGCGATAGGCGTGGACGAGCGGGTGCATTTCGCCGGTCCCCGGAACGACCTTCCGGCGATTTACCGTGAAGCGGATGCCTTTGTGTTCCCGACCGCATACGAAACGTTTTCGCTCGTCTGCATGGAAGCCATGGCGTGCGGCGTGCCGATCTTCGCCACGCGTGTGGGCGGGATCGAGGACTACCTGGAAGACGGTGTGAACGGCCATGCGATCGAACGAGACGGCGCAATGATCGCAGCTGTGTTAGGTTCGGCGCTGGCCGACCCGGCGGCACGAGCGCGATTGCGGGATGGCGCGAGAAGGACGGCGCTGGACTATGGGTGGGACGCGGTCGCTCGGCGATACCGGGCGTTGCTGCTCCAAGTCTGGCTGGAGAAGAGAGCTTGCCATAAAGGTTGACTCGGCCGTTAGATATTCAACTCGCACGCTAGGTTAGGACAGTCGCGGATGCGATACCTTCGTCTGCCGCTGATCAGACCAACGACCCCATGAGCGCCACTTCGAATTCTCGCTTCGACGGTCGTAACTGGCCTGCAATGAAGCGGCCAACTGAAGAACCAAGGCCGCTTCCGATGTTGCCGCCGCCCCCTGCGGTCAGCGGGCTGACGCTGCGGGTCGCGCAGAACGCGTGCTATGAAGCGCTGAGCCTCGCGCTAAAGGAAGGCCAGGTCTTTGCTGCTCTGACCGGTCCGGAGCGGTGCGGCAAGACCGTCGTGCTCGACGCCGTGATGGCGGACCGCAAAGATCGGGCGTTGCGATTCATCCGCATCGCCGACCCGGACAAAGTCCCGGCGTCGCTTGCGGATCAAATCGAGCAAGTGGCTTACGCCGAAGCCGGCAAACCCGAGAACCTCGAGCGTCACGTCGTGCTTGCGATCGACGACGCACACACGGCTTCAGATGAACTTCTACAGTGTTTGTCGCGATTGGCGTCCATGCGCGAACCTGGTCGCCGCATTCCGCAGATCCTGCTCGTGGGCCGGCCGGAGCTGTGGAACCGTCTCGCGGTCGACGATTACGAGCCGCTCGCGCGCCGTCTGGCGATCCGGGCGACATTGCCGGCCGCCGAAGACGATTCCGATCCGTGGGCCTCCGTCGAGAGCGACGTTACCCAGACGATGGCACAGCTGCGCGCGGAAGCGGAGTTGATGCCGGTCGTTAGAGATACGCCCGACTCGATCCATGAGCACCGGATGCATTTCGAGCCGGAATACGGCTTCGGCACGCGTCCGACGGGCCATCATGGCGACGACATCACGCATGAGGACGAAATTCCGCCTCCCAGTATGTTTGCCCTGTTCGCGGATCCGCCTCTCAAAGCGGGTCGATCGGCGGCACGAGACACGCGCCGCCGCTTGGTCACGCCGCTGGTCAGCCTGTTCGTCGGCCTGGCAGCGTTCGCGTTTGCGCTGTCTTTTTACGACTGGCCAGACTTGTTGGGCGATATGCCATGGGCTGACTCCAAGCCGGGGACGTTATCCACGCTGCCGCGGTCGCCACAGTCACCGAGTTTCGGTCTGTCCCAGCCAGCCTCTAAAACGGCTCCAGCGCCGAGCGTCGCGACCACTGCCCCACCGACGCCGGCGCAGGCAGTCGTAGCAGCCCCGCCGGCACGGACGCCTAGCCCCCCGGCAGCGACGATGACAGCGGCGCCACCTTCGACCGAAGCGCCGGCCAAGGTGATCGATCAACCCGTGATCGCGGCCAAGCCTGCCGTTCCCGAGCCAGGATCGGCACCAATCGTCGCGGAGGTCGGCACTCCGCCCGTTCTCACACGCCCGCGTCCTTTGACCACCATGGAGACGGCGCTTGCGCCGACGGTGGTGTCGCTGCTGCTCAAACGAGGCGACGAGGAATTTGCCATCGGCGACATCTCTGCTGCCCGGTTGTTCTACGAGCGCGCAGCAGAGGCAAATAGCGCCCTCGCCGCCCGTCAAATGGCACGGACCTTCGACAGCGCCTTCTTACCCGCAGCTGTCGATGCAGCGCTCGCCGATGCTGCCAAGGCGCGGCAGTGGTATCAACGCGCAGCGTCGCTCGGAAATCCCGAAGCGGCAGCGCGCCTCAAGGCCCTCGCTCAAGGACGATAGAAGTGCCATTTCATCATTCGATCGGCGCTCGCGCAGTCATCGCGGCAACGCTGGCCTTATCGTTGCTCAACGCAGCCCAGGCTCGCGACATGCCGCCGGTGCAGCAGCGTGGCGCCTTGCCGATGATCCCCGATACGCAGATCGTGGCGCCGACGGCGGTTCTCGGCATCGTCTCGGGCGGTCTGTCGGGAACCTATATCCGCATCGCCGCGGATATCGCCGCGGTGTTCAGCGCGAAAGTGCCGGATTTCCGTGTCCTGCCAATCGTCGGCAAGGGCTCGCTGCAGAACATCTCGGATATCCTGAACGTGCGCGATGTCGATATCGGGATCGTGCAGTCCGACGTGCTGTCTTATCTCCGGCAAAAGCCGGGGCTTCTCGGGCTGACGAACAATATCTCGTACTTGGCCAAGTTGTACGATGAGGAAGTGCACATCCTCGCTCGCAGCGAGATCGCCAGTGTGACGGATCTGACCGGCATGCGGGTTGCAGTCGACGCGCGGGGCAGCGGCACATCCTTGACGGCATCGGTTATTTTCGAGGCGTTGGGCGTGCAACCGACCATTGTGAACGACGATCCCGAGACCGCGTTAGCCAAGATGAAGCGGGGCGAGGTCGACGCCCTGGTTTACGTCACCGGCAAGCCTGCCCGGTTGTTCTCCGACATCGGTGCGGGCGGGCTGCATTTCCTCGCGCTACCGCTTAACCCGGCGTTGCTGCAGACCTACCTTCCCTCACGCCTTACGCATGCCGACTACCCCGCGCTGATCAACGATGACGGCTCAGTCGATACCGTGGCTGTCGGGGCCGTCATGGCGGTTTACAATTGGCAGCCCGGCACCGAGCGCTTCACCAGATTGTCTAAATTCGT
>JBPBQE010000224.1:0-26220 GCA_050954595.1 Janthinobacterium lividum
AGCGCTGCCCCCTCGACCGTCCGCGGCCAGCTCGCCAGCCGGCGTACCAACCCCAGCTCGGCCTCGGCCGACACGCTCTCCAGCGACGCTTCCGCCAATGCCCGCGTGCTGACGTCGTACCCGGCCTCCACCGCCGCCCGCAGCACCGACCGGCACCGCGCATGCGCGTATTGCACATAGAACACCGGGTTCTCCCGCGTCTGCGCCACCGCCATGTCGAGGTCGAATTCCATCTGCGCGTCCGACTTGCGCATCAGCATGGTGAACCGCACCGCATCGCGCCCGACCCACTCCAGCAGGTCCGCCACCGTGACGTACGTCCCCGCCCGCTTGCTCATCCGCACCGGCACGCCGCCGCGCAACACATGCACGATCTGGCACAGCACGATCTCGAGCCGCTGCCCGCCATTGCCCGCCAGCGCTTTGACCGCCGACTTCATCCGCGACACGTAGCCGCCGTGATCCGCACCCCAAACGTCGATCATCAGCTGGGCGCCGCGCGTCATCTTGTCGGCATGGTTGGCGATGTCGTTGGCGAAATACGTGTTCGACCCGTCGGACTTACGCAGCGCCCGGTCCACGTCGTCGCCGAACTGTGTCGCGCGGAACAGCGTCTGCTCCCGCGGCTCCCAATCATCCGGCATCTTGCCCTTCGGCGGCTCCAGCACCCCCTCGTAAACCAGCCCGGCCGCCTTCATCCGCTCCACGACCCGGTCCGCCTCACCGCGCGCGACCAGCGCCCGCTCGCTGGTGAACACGTCGAAGCTCACCCCGAGCGCCGCCAGGTCCGTCCGGATGCTCACCATCATCTGCTCGATCGCGAAATCCCGCACCGTCTCGAACCAGTCGCCCGGTGCCGCCACGCTCAAGTCCGGGCCGGCGAGCGCAGGGCCGAACTTAGCCGCCAGCGCCTCACCCACCGGCACCAGATACTCACCCTTGTATTGCAGCCCTGTCGGCGTCGCCGCCGCGAACTCCTCCTCCGTCACCGTGCTGCCGATCGCCTGCAGATAGCGCCAGTAGGCCGCCCAGCCGAGCGCGCCCACCTGCGCCCCGGCATCGTTGACGTAATACTCCTTGGTGACCGCGAACCCGGCCTTGCCCAACAAATTCGCCAGTGCATCGCCGACCACGGCGCCGCGGCAATGACCGATATGCATCGGCCCCGTCGGGTTAGCCGACACGTATTCGACGTTGACCGCCAGCTCGCCACCCACCTGGCTGTCGCCATAGCGCTCGCCGGCCCGCAGCACGTCGCCCACCACCGCGAGCAATGACGGCACCCGCAGCGTCAGGTTCACGAAGCCCGGCCCCGCCGCCATGGCCCGCTCGACATCCACCCCACCCGACAGCCCGGCGGCAATCGCCTCGGCCAACACCTTCGGCGACTGCCGCGCCACCTTGGCGATCACCATGGCCGCATTCGTCGCCATGTCGGCGTGCCCCGCCTCCTTGGCCGGACTCACCTCCACCCGCGCCAGTGCCTCCTCCGGCACCCCGGACACGACCCCGCGCACCACGTCCAGAACCGCCGACCGCACCCGCGCATAGATATTCTCGCTCATCCGCGACGCTTTAACCCGCTTCGAACCTGCACGAAACCGCAACCTGACCAAATTGATTAACAAATGAGATGTCAGAAAACTTCACAAACCAAAATCTGATGATTGCTTTCCTAATAGAAAATCAAAGCCTTACAGGTTGGCATCTATTTTGCTTAAATCCGTTGTCCGCAATTCTGCGAGCTCTCCGGGGGGAGAATTTAATCTTGGTTATAAAAAATCTGGTGATGGCCGCCGTTGGCGTCCTCACACTCACCGTTGCCCAGGCCCGGGCCGACACCGTGTTTCCGAACACCACCTGGGGAAGCCTTCCCGGTGAAAATACCGGCGGTGGCATGACCACCATCACCAACGCGGCTCCGCGCAACGGCAACGGCTCTCTCGAGCTCGTCGGTGACCGTACACACTACACCAACGGTAACTATTATGACCGTTCCGCAACCGGCCTTTACGCTGCCAGCACCGTCAGCGGCCTGACCTTCGACTGGCAGGTCGCCAGCGACAGCAAGACCTTATACAATCCGGACTACACGCCAGCTTTGCGACTGCATATCTACGACCCCACCACCAGCACGCGCAGCGAACTCATCTGGGAAGGTGCCTACAACAACGTCTATGGCAATGAAGCCAAGGACACTTGGTACGTCAGCAGCACCAAGGACGCTTTCCATCAGTTCGTCAGTGGTAGCGGCGATACGTATGTGAGCGGCACGCAGACATACGTGTTCAAGACCCTGGACCAATGGATCGCTACCTACAGCAGCTCAGCCACCGTCAAGGCGATCAGCGTCGGCGACGGCAGCGGCGCGTCCGCCGCCTATCACGCCTTCGTCGATGACGTGACCATTTCCTTCACCAGCGGCGCGTCGACCACCTACAATTTCGAGACCGCCCCAGTCAGCGATGTCCCCGAGCCCGCCACCCTGGCGATTCTCGGTGCCAGCCTGGCCGGCCTCGTCAGTCTACGCCGCAAGCGTTAACGCTCCTTGAGGGCTCCTGCGAAAATTGCAGGAGCCCTTATCGGACCAGCTTCGTCGACACCCGCGACGTCGTCTTCACGCGATCGAGGCAATCGGTCTGATCCGCCCCACCCGCCTTGCAGATCAATGCGTCGTTCACCAGGATTTGCCCCAGGCTGTCGCACGCCACGTCGCGTAGCTCGAACGGCCGCACCTGTGTCCGGCCCGGTGACACCGGCCCGACATCCAGCGCGATCCGCCGCGCGATCACCCCGTCCGTGCCGAACAGCACCAGGTCCAGCCGCAGCGCATCCAGCTTCGGCCCACCTTCCGGGTCGTTCGCCACTAGATAGGCGCGGCACCCCGGCCCCGCCCCGTTCGCCGCCGCGACCGGCTCCAGCTTGTTCAGCTCCAGCGTCAGCGACGGCGCATCCTGCGCCCGAACCGCCTGCGGCAAAAGCAACGCAACCACCGAAACAACACTCATGAAACGCATCAACCGTCTCTCCCGTATCGTTAGCCGAACTTGCTCAGGGCCCATTTCACCACCTGGCCCCCTTCCTGCGCACCTGTCAGCACGATCTGCTGACTACTCCGCGGCGCATCGCCGCCGAGATATACGCTTTCCTCGAGACTGACCGCCGCGCCCACCGCCCGGAACCGCCACGTCGCCCCGCTCGCCAACCGCAGCACCACGGTTTCACCATCCTGCTGCAACGACGGCACCACCAGCGGATGCAGGTGGAACCGTATCACATAAGCAACCGTCTCGGTCGCCTCGACCGTGTCCTCGCCCCGCAAATCCTCGCCGCTCTCGGCCAGGTACAGGCACCGCCGATGCACCGCCTCGTGGATACGGCGGTAGCCGTCATGCATCGCCTCCAGCCGGTGCGCCCCGTTCGCCTCCTGCCGCTGCACGTCGACCACCTCCGGCCGCCGTCCGAGCCCATTGGGCTTCAGCTCCGACGAATTGACGTCCTCGATCACCAGCGTCGAATGCGCCGCCGTCGCCCGCGCCGCATCCGACCACGCGCCCGCGCTGGCCGGCATCCCGCCGCAATTGACCACCAGCCGCTCCCGCCCCACCGAGAACTCCAGCGACAGCGTTCCCGCATGCGCCAGCCGATCGATCCCGGCCGGCGGCGGCAGCCCCGCATCGATCACCAGCACGCTCCGGCCTGCCTGCAGCCGATGGAACCCGCCCTCCGGCAGCCCGGCCGGCGCCCGTCCACCGCGCCCCGCCTGCGTCAGCACGAGGTCGATCAGCACCGGGCTGGCCTCCTTGCTGCCGTTGAACAGCACCAGCCCGCCATCCCCGTGGCGCAGCGCGCGCAGCGCCGGCGCCATCCGCTCGATCGCCATCGCCAGCGCCGCCGGCGGCTGGGTCTGTGAAGCCTGCAGCAGCGCCCGGATCTCCGTGAGGTCCTGCAGTGCCGCCAGTTGCGCCGACGGGCTGCGCTCGGCATGCGCCCCGTCGGGCAATACCTGCCGGGCGAGCTCCTGCGGCAGGAACCGCAGCGCCCGCGTCAGGTGCGCCGCGTGATCCGGCAGCGCCACCGCCGCCGCGATTAGCCCCTTGATCGCCGTCAGCGCCCGCCCGTCCAGCTCGTCAGCTGGCAGGCTCGCCGCCAACAACCGCGCGTCGCCGATCAGCCGCGACATGAACCGTTGCCGAAACCCATCCTCCGCCGAGGCCACGAAGAAATCGTAATGCCCCAACCAGGCCGTGATCCGCGCGCCCATCACGTCCGGCCGCTCCGCCACCCGATCCAGGCCCGGCGTCGCGATCCAGTCCGTGACCAACGCCCGTGCCCGCGCTCGTGCCGGATCGGTGCCCAGTGCCCGCAGGTCGCGCAACCAAGTGAAGCTGTGCGCGGCCGCCCGCAGCGCCTCGTGCCCGCTGCTATCCGTCCAGGCGCCCGGCGCCAGCCGACGCACCGACCCGTTCCAGGCCAGCTCGCCTTTCAGTATCCGCGCCCCGTTCGCCGCGTCGCCCGGCCACGGGTCGCGCACCGGCAGCGCCGGCGCCTCCGGCACCCGCCCCAGCCTCAGGCTCGGGACGCGCGACATCGCCAGCCGTGCATCCCGCGCCAACCGCCGTGGTGTCAGCGCTCGCATCCAATCAGTGACCTCGTTCACGTTGCGGTTCTTAGAACATCTATCCTTCGCGCACCAACCGCGCCGCGAAGAAGCCATCCGCCCCGCCCAACTCCCGCCACAGCCCGGGATGGGTTCGCAAATTCCCGTCCGCCGTTCGCGCGGTCGGAAACGCCGCCATCTCCTCGGCACTGAACGGCGCCGCCCGCAGGCCGAACCGCCCGGGATCGACCACCCGGGCCGCCCCCTCCTCCGGCTGCAGCGAACACACCGCATAGATCAGTCGCCCGCCCGGCCGCAGCATCCGCGCCGCCGCCGCAAGCATCTTCTCCTGCCCCGCCGCCAGGTCCGTCACGTCCTTCGGCCGCCGCAAGCGCTGCACGTCTGGATGCCGCCGGATCGTGCCCGTCGCCGAACACGGCGCGTCCAGCAGCACCGCATCCAGCAGCACCGGCGGCTTCCATTCCAGAACGTCCGCCTGCGCCACGTCCACCATCAGCCCCAGCCGGCTGAGATTCTCGTTCAAGCGCCGGATGCGCGCCGGGTCGCGTTCAACCGCGAACACCTCCGCCCCGGCCGCCGCCAATTGCGCCGTCTTGCCCCCCGGCGCCGCGCACAGGTCGGCCACCTTCTCGCCAGCCTGCACCGCCAATAGTCGCGCCGGCATCGCCGCCGCCACATCCTGCACCCAGAATCCGCCGCCCTCGAACCCGGCCAATTCCTGCACCCGCGTCCCGGCCGGATAGCGCACCGATCCCGTCGGCAGCACCGTTCCGCCGTCCGGCGCCGCCACTCCCGGCGCCAGGCTCAGGTCCAACGAGGCTTCCTGCTCGTGCGCTTCCGCAATCGCCCGCGCATCTGCCCCCCAACTCGCCCACAGCCACGCCGGCGTATCCAGTCGCGGCCCGTCTAGCTTCTCCAGCGCTGCCACGCCCTGCGCCGCGACCCGGCGCAGCACCGCATTCACCAGCCCGGCAAACGGCGCCAGCTTCCGCTTGCGCGCTAGATCCACCGCCGTCCCCACCGCTGCATGGGCCGGCGTGTCCAACAGCAGCAGCCCGGCCGCTCCCAGCCGCAGGATGTGCTTTACCCCCTCCGGCGGCGCCCGGGTCAGCAACGGCTCCAGCACCGCATCCAGCGACCCCAACCGCCGCAACGCCGCCGCCGCCAGCCGATGCGCCGCCGCCCGGTCCCGCGGCTCCGCCCCGCCCGCGCGCTCCAGCCCGTCCTCGAGCGTCCGTCGCCGGTCCAACACTCCGCTCAACAGCTCGAACGCGATGTCGCGCGTCGGGTCCGCGGAAACGGGTGCTTTGGTCGGAGTACGGCTTTGGTCGCGAGTCATGAGGGGTTCATGGCCGGTTCCGATTCGATCCGCCAGCCCCGTCTCAGCCGACGTCCTCAGCCGACCTCGTCGGCCGAACTCGAGGCCCGCCGGCAGCTAACACACATGAATGACAAACCGTCCGAAAGCCCGCATAAGGCCGGCTTACACGGGAAACCTCATGACCGAGCAGTTCTGGCTATGGTTCGGCTTCTGCGGCATGTCGGTCGGCGCCGCCCTCATCCTGTTCGTCGGTAAGAGCAGGACTCCCGAGGAAGGCATGACCACGATCCTGCATGGCATCGTGACGATCATCGCGGCCTGCTCCTATTTCGCCATGGCCACCGGGCAGGGCAGCATCGTTCGGCCGAGCGAGGTTCCCGGCGCGGCGCCGGAGTTCCACTTCTACTTCGCCCGCTACATCGACTGGCTGTTTACGACGCCCATGCTGCTGGCCGAGCTAGCCCTTACCTCGATGCATGGCGGCGTTCGGCGGCCGGGGCTGCTGGTCGGGATCGTCGCGGCCGACGTGCTGATGATCGCCACTGCCCTGTTCTTCGGCCTGTCTCCGGTCGCTTGGATCAAATGGAGCTGGTTCGCGATCTCCTGCGGCGCTTTCGGGGCGGTCTACTACCTTATCTGGGGACCGCTTCGCGACGAAGCCGGGCAGCAGCGGGCCGACGTGCGCAAGACGTACGGCACCAACGCCGCCCTTCTTTCCGTTATCTGGCTCATCTACCCGCTCCTGCTGTTGATCGATCCCGAGGGGCTGCACTGGATCGGCTCGGCGGCCGACGTGGCGGCCATCGCCCTTCTCGACCTCAGCGCCAAGGTCGCTTACGGCCTGTTCTCGGTCAACGAACACGCCCGCATCGCCGAAGCGGACCTGGCACTGGGCGCCGATCGCCGGACCAGCCTCCATGAGGTGGGTAAGCCGGGCCACCCGGAGAAAGCCTGAACCCGGTATCCAACCCCCGTCGACAGACACTCGCAAAAATGCTTTCAGGCGCGATGGACGCGGTGCCCCGCCGGGATGGCAATTCCGGATTCTTTTCGCTCGAAACACCCCGGCCTCGGCTGCTGCTCGCGCTGTTCTGCCTCGTCCTCTGGCTACCGGGCTTCTTTTCCCTCCCGCCCGGCGACCGTGACGAGAGCCGCTTCGCCCAAGCCACCAAGCAGATGCTGGAAACCGGCGATTTCGTCCGCATCCAGAACGGCCTCGAAGCCCGCAACCGCAAACCCATCGGCATCTACTGGCTGCAGACCCCGTTCGTAGCCGCCGCCCACACCCTCGGGATTGCACAGGGCAACCCGATCTGGCCCTACCGCATCCCATCCGCCCTCGGCGCCCTGATCGCCGTTCTCGCCACCTTCGAATTGGCGGCCCCCCTGATCGGCCGCCAGCCTGCCCTGCTCGGCGCCGGCTTCCTCGCCGGTTCGCTCATCCTTTCCGTCGAAGCCCATATCGCCAAGACCGACGCCGCCCTCCTCGCCAGCGTCGTCCTCGCCATGAGCGCCCTCGCCCGCGCCTATCTCCGCCCCGGCACCACCCGCGCCCGCCACGCGCTGTTGTTCTGGCTCGCCCTCGCCGCCAGCATCCTGCTCAAGGGCCCGATCGGCCTCATGGTCGTCGCCCTCACCGTTCTCACCCTGGGCATCGCCGATCGGCGCTGGGCCTGGCTCCGTCAGCTCCACCCCGCCTGGGGGGTGCCTCTGATGCTCGCCGCCATCGCCCCCTGGTTCGTGGCCATCGGCCTGGCCACACAGGGTAAATTCTTCACCGACGCCGTGGGTGGCGATCTCGGCCGCAAGCTCAGCTCCGGCGACGACGCCCACTGGGGACCGCCTGGCCTGCATCTGCTTCTCTTGCCCATCCTCGCCCTCCCCGCGACCGCGGCCCTGCCCGCCACTCTCCTGGCCGCCTGGCGCGAGCGCGCCGACCCGGTGACCCGCTTCCTTCTCGCCTGGCTGGTCCCGTCCTGGATCGTGTTCGAGGCCGTGCCGACCAAGCTCCCGCATTATCCGCTGCCGCTCTACCCGGCGGTCTGCCTGCTCGCCGCCGCCTGGATTCTGCGCCGCGATCGCCGCCCGATCGGCATCGTCGGCACGGTCCTGGCCATCGTCGTTTCCCTGGCCCTGGCCGCCGCCTTTGGCGCGCTACCTATCGTGCTGCACCAGTCCCTCTCGATCGGCCTGCCCGCCATCCTCGCAGCTTGCATCTTGGCAGCGCTCCTTACCCCGCTGCTCCGCCCTCCCGGCTCCGCTCGCTGGGACATCGAGCGCCGCGCGGTCCTATCCGCCACAATCTGCATGCCGCTGATCTACTGGACGGTTCTCGGCTGGGAGTTGCCCCGCCTAGCGCCGCTCTGGCTCGCTCCCCGCATCGTCGCCCAGCTTCCGCCGGGTCGCCTCGGCGCCGTTGGCTTTGCCGAGCCCAGCCTGATGTTCCTCGCCGGCACCGACACCGAGTTCCTCACCGCCGCCCAGGGCGCCGCCGCGCTGGCCTCCGGCGAGGTCAAGACCCTCCTGGTCGGCGACCGCGATCTCGCCGCTTTCCGTATTGCGGCCCAGCAACGCGGAATCGCCCCGGAGACGATCGGCGAGATCAGCGGCTACAACTACTCCCGCGGCCGCCCCGTCACCCTCATCCTGTTCGCTCCCAGTCGCTGAAGGCTACAATGCGTATTGTCGACGTCGTAGAAAAAACCCAGCCGATCAGCTCCCCGATCCGCAACGCCTACATCGACTTCACCAAGATGACGACCAGCCTGGTCGCCGTGGTCACCGACGAGGTCCGCGATGGCCGCCGGGTCGTGGGCTACGGCTTCAACTCCAATGGTCGCTACGGTCAGGGCGGGCTCATCCGCGAGCGCTTCGCCCCGCGCCTGCTTGAAGCCGACCCGAAATCCCTGCTGGACGAAGACGGCATCCTCGACCCGCACCGTGCCTGGTCCGCGCTGATGACCAACGAGAAGCCCGGTGGTCATGGCGAGCGTTCCGTCGCCGTAGGGACCCTCGACATGGCGCTGTGGGATGCGCGCGCGAAGCTGGAGGGCAAGCCGCTCTTCCGTCTCCTGGCCGAACGGCATGGAAACACCGCCGACCCCCGCGTCTTCGTCTACGCCGCCGGCGGCTACTACTATCCCGGCAAGGACAACTCGGCGCTCCGGGCCGAAATGCGTAGCTACATCGACCGCGGCTACACCGTCGTGAAGATGAAGATCGGCGGCGCCTCCATCGATGAGGATCGCGCCCGCATCGAGGCCGTGCTGGCCGAGATCGGCCCCAATCAGCTCGCCGTCGACGCCAATGGCCGCCTCGACCTCGAGACCGCCATCGCTTACGCCAAGATGCTGCGCGACTACCCGCTATTCTGGTACGAAGAAGCCGGCGACCCGCTCGACTACACGCTGCAAGCCGCCCTGGCCGAATTCTACCCGGGCCCGATGGCTACCGGCGAGAACCTGTTCAGCCACCAGGACGCCCGCAACCTGCTGCGTCACGGCGGCATGCGTCCGGACCGCGATTGGCTTCAATTCGACTGCGCCCTCTCCTACGGCCTGTGCGAGTACCTCCGCACCCTCGACGTTCTGCACCAGGCCGGCTGGTCGCCCTCCCGCTGCGTTCCCCATGGCGGTCACCAGATGTCGCTCAACATTGCCGCCGGCCTCGGCCTCGGCGGCAACGAGAGCTACCCGGACCTGTTCCAGCCTTATGGCGGCTTCCCCGACCAAGTTCGCGTCGAAGACGGCCACATCCTGATGCCGGACCTCCCCGGCATCGGCTTCGAAGACAAATCCGACCTGATCCGCGTCATGCGCGATCTCGCCGAGTGACATGATCGGCATCGACTGGGGCACCACCAGCCTCCGCGCGTACCGCCTCGCCGGCCGCATCGTCCTCGACCGCCGGGATCGTCCCAGCGGCATCACCAAGGTCGCGCCCGGTGCGTTCCCGGATACCCTGCGCAGCCTAGTCGCCGACTGGCTCGCCGCCGGCGAGACCCACATCCTCATGGCCGGCATGGTCGGCAGCCGTCAGGGCTGGGTCGAAGCCCCCTACCTCCCCTGCCCCGCCGACCCGGCCGCCCTGGCCACCGCACTGACCAAGATCCCCTTCGGCACGGTCCAGCTCGCGATCGTTCCCGGCCTCACCCACCGCGACGGGGCCGGCATCCCTGAAGTCATGCGCGGCGAAGAAACCCAACTCGCCGGCGCCATCGCCACCACGCCGGACGCCGTGTTCTGCCTCCCGGGCACGCACTCGAAATGGGCTACCGTCCAGCGCGGCATCGTGGCCGGCTTCTCCACCGCCATGACCGGCGAGATCTTCGCCGCGCTGCGCGGACACACCATCCTCGGCCGCATGATGGCCGACGGCCCGCACGACGACGACGCCTTCCACCGTGGCGTCGCTCGCGCCCGGACCGAAGGCGGCCTGCTCCACCATCTGTTCGGCGTCCGCACCCTCGGCCTGTTCGGCGAACTCGTCGACACCGTGGCCCCCGCCTACCTCTCGGGCCTGCTGATCGGCACCGAGATCGCCGCGGTGGGGCCGACTTCGCCAGTGCAACTGATCGGCGAGCCCGCCTTGTGTCGCCTCTACACGCTGGCCTTGGCCGAATTCGGTCTCCAGGCCCACCTCCAACCTCCGGACCTCGCCGCCACCGGCCTGGCCCTTATCGCGGAACACGCCGGATGGACATGAAAACCTGGCTCGGCCACTGCCCCCTCGTGGCCATCCTCCGCGGCCTGCCGCCCGCTGATGCCGAGGCCGTCGGCACTGCCCTGGTCGACGCCGGGCTGCGGATCATCGAGGTTCCGCTGAACTCGCCCGACCCGTTCCGTAGCATCGAGATTCTTGCCCGCCGCTTCGGCGACACCGCCCTGATCGGCGCTGGCACCGTCATGACTGAGGCCGACGTCGCCGGCGTCGCCAAAGCCGGTGGCCGCCTCATCGTCACGCCCCATGCTGACCCGGCCCTCGTCCGCGCCGCCAAGGCTGCCAACCTGTTCGCCGTTCCCGGCTTCTTCACCCCCGCCGAAGTCTTCGCCCTGCTCGCCGCCGGCGCCGACGCCCTCAAGCTGTTTCCCGCCGAAGCCGGCAGCCCCGCCATGCTCCGTGCCGTCCGGGCGGTGCTGCCCGCCGGCACCTCCATCCTCCCGGTCGGCGGCGTCGACGCCACCAACATCCCCGCCTGGCACGCCGCCGGCGCTGCCGGCTACGGCATCGGTTCCGCCATCTACAAACCCGGTGACGACGCGGCCACCGTCACCCGCAAAGCCGAAGCGCTGACCGCCGCCCTACCGCTCTAGCCCAAGCCCGCGCCGCACCCGCCGCTGCGGGTCCGGCGACCCCGATTGCGGCAGCCGCCCCAACTCGGACGGGATCGCCGCCGCATTGATCAGCTGGTCCCGCAGATCCTCTGTCAGCGCCCGCGCATCCCGCTGATCGTGGATGACGTGCGGCGTGATCAGCACCATCAGCTCCGTCCGCCCCCGCACATCCGTCTGCTGCCCCGCCAAGAAGCCCAGTAGCGGCACGTCCTTCAGCCACGGGATGCCGCTATTCCCCTTGGTCGAGCTATCCCGGATCAACCCGGCTAGTCCTACCGTCTGCCCATCCTGCACCACCACCCGCGACCGCACGTTCCGCTCCAGGAAAGTCGGCGACCCGATCTGCGAGTTGGCCGTCGCCGAATTATCCACGTCGCTGACCTCCTGCGCGATGTCGAGCGTCACCAGACCGCCGCTGTTCACCCGCGGCGTCACCTCCATGATCACCCCGGTCTCGCGGTAATCGATCGAGTTGATGACCGCCGAGTTGGCCACCGTGCTCTGCGAACTCGTCGTCAGAAATGGCACCAGATTGCCGACCTGCAGCCGGGCGGACTCGTTGTCCAACACCATCAGTTGCGGCGACGACAGCACCTTCACTGTGGTCACGCTCTGCAACGCGCTCAGCGCGAAAGTGCTGTTGGTGGCACCCGTAAGCAAGAAGCCCGGGAACGTGCTCGCCAGCGCATTGGCCGCCGTCCCCGCCGGGCTGAAGTTCAGCGCCCCGTTGATGCCGCCGTTCTTGAAGAAGAACTGCGTGCCATAGTTGAGGCTGTCGTTCAGCGTCACCTCGGCGATCACCGCGTCGATCCGCACCTGCAGCGGCAGGATGTCGATCTTGTGCAGCATCGCCTCCACCGTGTCGTGCTCCGCCGGCGTGGCATACAGCAGCAGCGCGTTGTTCTCCGCGTTCGGGATGATCCGCATCGCGTTGAGATCCGCGTCGTTCCCGCCACCGCCGCTACCGCTGGCCCCGCCCGTCGGATCGAGCCCGCCGAGCAGCGGGTTGGCCGGGTTCTGCGCCGGGCTCTGACCACCGCCAAGACCAGGCACGCCGCCTGAATCCGCCCCGCCGGTGCCGAGCGAACTGGCCGACCCCGACAGGCTCGACCCGGCGCTCGCGCTCCGCCCTATGCCGCCGCTGCCGCCACCGCCACCGCCACCGCCACTGTTGAAGCTGTTCGTCCCGCTGCTCCGCCGCGCCGTCGCGCCCACCGCCCGCGCGCTCGGCGTCGCCGTCACCCGGTTGGGCGTGAATGCCTGCTGCAGCACATAGGCGACGTCGTTGCTCTTGCTGTTCTGCAGGTAGAACACGCTCCAGCCCCGCACCGTCTGCCGCCGGTTCCGCTCCACCAGGCCGTAGATCCGCCGCGCGTCGTCGATGTAGCGCGCTTGCGCCGAGACCAGCAGCACGGCGTTGATGCGTTCCATCGGCACCACCCGCACCACCCCGGCCAGCGCCGCGCCCTGCCCGCTGCGCATCGCCTCCGTCATCGCGGTGCCGAAATCCCGCGCCGTGCCGCTACTGACTGGGAACAGCGCGTAGGACTGCCCGGCCAACACATCGATGTCGAACGCATGCACCAGGTTGAGCAGCGCCTCCCGCGTCGCCGGGTCGCCGCTGATCAGCAACGCGTTGCGGCCGGGGTCCGGGCTCACCCGCCCCGTAGCCCCCGCATAGGGCTGCAGCACCTTGGCCAGATCATCCGCCGACGCATACCGCAGCGGGATCACCGCGCTGCCCGCCACGCCGCCGCTGGCCAGGCCCGGCGCTGCCGCAGCCGTCGCCGACGGTGCCACCCGATACAGACCGCCGCTCTCGAGGATGGTGGCCCCGTTCTGCGCCAGCACCGCCTGCAGCGACGGCAGCACCCGCGACCGCGGGATCGGGTTCACGGTCCGCAGCGTCGCCGTGCCGCGGATCGACGGATCAATCGTGTAGTTGACGTGCAGGATGGTGCCGAGCGTCTGCGCCACGATCTCGCGAATGTCGGTATCGACGAAATCCAGGGAGATGTCGCCGGGCTGCGGTGGCCCCGGCGAGGTCGCCTCCGCGATCGCTCCCGCCGATGGCCGCACCGTCCCATACGTCACGATCGGCGTCGCCCCGGCCTGAGCGTTGCCGATCGCGCCATCGACCCGCGGCGCCGCGACGCCCGCCTGTCCGGAAACCGCCGGCAGCGAATCCAGCACCGGTGTCTGTGGCCGATCGCAGCCAATGAGGATCACCGGCAGGAGCAGCATGGGGGGAAAGCGAACCGTCATCGTGCTGCTCCGGGGGAAGACCCATTGCCGGCATCGAAGCCTGGCGTGGCGGGCTGACTATTAAATGGGCCGGACGGGATACCCGACGACGGAATGGCCCCGCCCAGCACCCCGGAGCCGCTAACGATCCCCGGCAGCTGGATGCCCGGGAATTGCGGCGAGATGAAGCTGGAGGCCGGTGCTTGCGCCGGAGCCGCGAGGCTTGGATCGAACGTCGTGCGCACCGTTTGCGGCCCGGCGGGCCCGACCAGCGTGACCTGCCGCGGCCCGATCGACTGAACGGTGAACGCCCCCAGGCGACCGCCCTCGACGACCGTGACCGCCTTACCGCCATGACCGCCGGCGAAGATGGCCCGGCGGTTCGGCCCGTCGATCAGGATGCCGGTCATGCGCGGCAACGCTTCCGCGCTGCCTGTAGCCGATGCCGGGCCGGCCCCGTCCGGCGGCCGCCGGGTCTGGCTGAACAACGGCCGTTTCAGCAGAACGTCGTTGTTCGCGGCTGTCATCGTAGCCGGCGCTGCCACAATCGGTGCGTTGCCTGCGCTCGGCGCGCTGACGGCTATCGGCGCCGGATCCGCCTCGGTCGCCGACGGCAATGCCTCGTACCCGAGAATGCCAACCAGCCCGGCTGCGACCAACGCCACGAGCACCACGAGCGCGTTCATGGCTGCGCCGCCGGCTGCACGCTACCCGCCCGGAAACCGAACACGACCACCGTTACGTTCAGCGTCGGGTTCGCATCCGTCAGGGAGGCGCGCATCGCCTGGATCTGCAGATCGTTGACCAACAACCGCGGCGTATCGCTCGCGATCGCCTCGAGCAAGCGCACGATCACCGGCCAGGTCGAAGTGACGGTGATGCGGATGCCGATCCGCCGGTATGCTCCTGCCGGGTCGCCGGACAGCAGCTCGGTGCTGGTCAGGGTGGCGCCCAGCCCGGACGCGATCTGCTGCAGCCTTTGTTGCAGCGCGGCCCCGGCGACGGCATCGGTGGTGCCGTCCAGCACCGTGACCGGTGCGGCCGCCTGCGTGCTCGCCGCCTGCGCCCGCAGGCTCGGCAGCCCGGCGGCGATCTGCGCCATGCGCCGGGTCAACGTCGTCTGTCGCTCGACCGTCTCGGCCCGCTCGCCATACCAGTCCATCAATGGCACGGCGACGCCGAGCCACGCCGCCGCCAGCAGCGTGAACAGCAGCGCCATGGCGAGAAGCCTGCCGCGCGGGCCCTCGGGAAGATCACCCATGCCGGTCGTTCACGGTGCGTTGGCGCCGACTGCCGCAACCCGGCCGGTCAACCAATTGACCGCGATCCGCGCTACATTGGCCCGGCCCGCGAGATCGACCGTGCCGCCGGACGAGCTGCCGTCGGGGCGGAACAGGATGGCCGGCGCCGCCGCCGCGATGCGGATTCCCGGCGGCAACCGCCGCACCGGATCGGCCCCGAGTTGCAGCGCCGCGTCGGCCACGTCGAACCGCACCGGCACCGGGCGGTTCGCCGCGATCGCCCGCGTCCGCGCCACCCGCAGCGTGCCCACCACGAGCGAACTCGCCGCCTGCAGGTCGGTCGTACCGCCGCGCGTCGGCGCCCGCGTCAGCACCAGCCCGCCGACCAGCCCGAGGATCATCAGCACCACGATCATCTCGATGAGAGTGAAGCCGTTCGGCCGCGGGTCAGCTGCCGGCAAGGTCGTTCAGGCTCAACATGGCAAGCAGCAAGGCGGCGATGATGCCGGCGATCGCCGCCCCCATCACCACGGTGATCGCGGGCACCAGCAGCGCCACCAGCCGCTGCACCCCGAGCCGCGTGCGCTCCTCGTGAATCTCGGCTGCCCGCAGCGACATCGGGCCCAGTTGCGCCGTCTCCTCGCCGAGCCGCAGCAGATGCGTGGTCCGCGCCGGGAACAGCCCGCTTTCCTCCAGCGGCCGCGCCAGCCCGGCACCGCCCTTGGCCATCAGCGCCGCCCGCCCGATCGCCCCCGTCGCGGCCCGGTTGCCGATCGCGTCCTGCACGATGCCGAGCGCCGCGATCAGCGGCACGCCGTTGGTCAGCAAGGTCCCCAGCGTCCGCGTGAAGCGCGCTGCGACCAGCTCGCGCTGCAACCCGCCGATCACCGGCATCCGCAGCAGCAGCAGGTCCGCCCGCAGCCGCGGCCCCGGCCGCTTCAGCGCCTGGCTGACCAGAAAAAGCCCCAGCAGCAAAACCAGCGCGATGTACAGCCCATACCCGGTGACGACGTCGCCCAGCAGCAGCAGCGCCCGCGTCGGCCCCGGCAATTGTGCGCCGCTCTGCTCGAACAACGGCACGAATTGCGGCAACACCTGCGTCAGCAGCAGTACGATCGAGCCGATCGCGGCCACCACCAGCAGCGCCGGATAGATCATCGCCGACTTCACCGTGGACGCCAGCCCGCGCTCCCGCTCCAGCAGCGCCGCCAGATGCTCCAGCGTCGGCGCCAGCGTTCCACCGGCCTCGCCGGCCCGGACCAGACCGATGTACAGCCGCGGAAAGCTGGCTGAATTCTCCTGCAGCGCCGTCGCCAGCGACCCGCCATCGCGCACCGTCCGCCGCAGCGCCTCCACCGTCGCCAGCACCCGCTTGTTGGGCGACGTTTCCACCAGGAAGCGCAGCGAGCGGTCCAGATCCTGCCCGGCACCGAGCATGGTCGACAGCTCGCGGGTGAAATCCGTCACGTCCTGCTTGCTCATCCCGCGGCGGCCGAACTCGCGTTCGAACACCCGGTACCACGCCCCGCCCGCAAGCTCCGTTCGCAGCGGCAGACTGCCCTGGCGCTGCAGCCGGGCGGCGACCTCGGCCTCCGACGCCGCCTCCATCGTGCCGCGCAACGTGCGGCCGGACGGGTCTAGTGCGGTGTAGCGGAACGCCGTCATCACGCGTCGGTGCGGATGCTGCGGGTGACTTCCTCGATCGTCGTCTCGCCCGCCAGCGCCGCCTCCAGCCCGGCATCGAACATGGTGACCATGCCGCCCTCGACCGCCGCGCGCTCGATCTCCGATTGATCGGCGCGCGAGAAGATCAGCCGCTCGATCGCTGGGGTCGGCGCCAGGAACTCCGCGATCGCCAGCCGGCCGCGATAGCCGGTGTTGCGGCACTGCGGGCAGCCGACGGCGTGATGCAGCATCGGCGCCGGGTCGCCGCCGCGATCGAGCCGAAACCGCGCCACCAGCTCCGGCGCCGCCGGCTCCGGCCGGCGACAGACATGGCACAGCCGCCGCACCAGCCGCTGCGCCAGGATGCCGCGCAGCACGGCAGTCAACAGGTAGTCCTCAAGCCCCATGTCGCGCAGCCGCGAGATGGTGGCCGCCGCCGAGTTAGTGTGCACCGTGCTGAGCACCAGATGCCCGGTCAGCGCCGCCTGCACCGCGATCTGCGCCGTCTCGATGTCGCGGATCTCGCCCACCATGATGACGTCCGGGTCCTGCCTGAGGATCGACCGCAGCAGCGAGGCGAAGTTCAGCCCGATCTGCGGCTTGACCTGGATCTGGTTGACGCCCGGCAGCTGGTACTCGATCGGGTCCTCGACGGTGACCACCTTGCGGTCCACCGAGTTGAGCGACAGCAACCCGGTATACAGCGTCGTCGTCTTGCCCGAGCCGGTCGGCCCCGTGACCAGCACGATCCCGTTCGGCAGCTTCAGCGCCACGTCGAGCCGCGCCACCACCGGCGCCGACAGCCCGAGCTTCCCGTACTCGAACGTCACCGCGCTACGGTCGAGCACGCGCAGCACGACGGTCTCGCCGTAGAGCGACGGGATGGTCGAAACGCGGAAGTCGATCTCCTGACCGCGCACGGCGAGCTTGATGCGCCCGTCCTGCGGCAGCCGCCGCTCGGCGATGTCGAGCCGCGCCATGATCTTGATCCGCGACGTGATCGCTGCCGTCAGGTGGCTCGGCGGCTGATCCGCCTCGTGCAACACGCCGTCATAGCGGTAGCGGATGCGCAGCCGATCCTCGAACGGCTCGATATGGATGTCCGACGCCAGCGTCTCCACCGCGCGCGAGATTAGGCCGTTGACCAGCCGGATCACCGGCGCCTCGGAAGCGAGGTCCTTCAGGCGCTCGGCATCCTCCTCAAGCGGCTCGCTGGCCGCCGGATCGGCATCGGCGGCCGCGTCGCCGTCGGGGTACAGACGGGCCAGCGCGGCATCGAGCTCCACCGGCAGCCCGATCAGCAGATCCACCGGCAGCCCGGTCGCCGCGGCCAGCGCCGCAGTGGTGAACGGGTCGAGCGGATCGGCCACCGCCACCCGCAGCCGCCCGTCCTCGACGCCGAGCGGCAACGCCCGCGTGTGCCGCAGGAAGCGCGGCGCGATCCGGCCGGGGACCGCCGGCTCGGCGGGGAAGTCGGCCGGCACCGCCGTCGGCAGACCGGTCAGCGCGGCGTAGGCGCGTGCAAGATCCCGTTCGGTCACGAGGCCAAGCTGGATGAGCACCCGGTCCAACCGCTGCCCGCTCTCGGCCGCGACCCGGCGCCCACGCTCGATCGTGCGGAAGTCGCAATGCCCGTCCGCCACCAACAGATCGGCGAGCGCCGCGACCGCGTCTGACCTGGCCGGCAAATCCATCAGGGTCGGCGCTCGAACAGCAGGCTGGCCGAGCGCAGCACCTGCGACTGGTAGTTCAGGTTCAGGTGCGGCGTGTGCGAATGGTAGTTGCCGACCGCCCGCAACAGGTCGCCCGCGGTCTCGTCGAGATAGGTACGCATGATGAGCCCGGCCGCAGCGATGTTGTAGCAGGCATTGTTCAGCAGCCGATCGCGCACTTCCGGCTGCGACAGGCGCGAATAGCCCGCCAGATGCGGCAGCCAGATCGTGTTGATCTGCATGATGCCGAGATCCTGGCTGCCATTGGTGTTGGTGCGGACCAGACCGGGTTGCCCGCCCTCGACACGCTGGATGGCCGGAAGCACCCGCGGCGGCAGGGCGTAGATCTGGGCCACCAGAGCCATGCAGGACAAGAACGGGACTGCCATCAACTCCTCGCCGGGGCTGCGCGTGTTGTCACATACGGGTGTCTCAGGCTTTCGGCACCAATGAATTTCCGATTTCACCTCGCTTGCCGCTCGTTTGACCGTTTCCTCGAAATGTCATCGAAGCGACGTCGCGCCGGTCTTCCCCGGGCAGTAACAGCGTCGCGTTCCGAATTACGGCGGTCTGGCGTGTTCACACTTGGCCAAAGCGATCAAAACGGTTAGAGCACAACTCCAGGTGGTGCTTCGTTGAACACGCACGCGCCTCCATTCTGCAAAAGCAGGGTGGCCTCGTATGTAGGAGGCGTTGATGCGTCGAAATGTGCTGCTAGCGAGTGCAGTCGCGCTTGGTATCCTTGGAGTGACATCGTCTGCCGTCGCGGCGTCGTTCACCTTCGACAGCTACCTCAACACCTTCACTGATTTCAGCATCACCGACGGCACCCAGACCGCGACCTTCTCGTCGAGCAGCGGCCCCGCCACCTTCGCCATCGCGCAACCCGTCGGGCTCTACTCCTTCCCGGTCGCCCTCGGCGATTACGGCAACTTCACTGGCGACCCGCTCACCATCACCTTCTCCGACCCGGTGATGGATCGCATCCTGATCCCGTTCGGCATTGAGGAGGCGTTCGCGACCGTACCGGCCACGCTGGTCGTGCGGGCGAACACCGGCCAGACCGTGACCTTCACGACGGAGTTCGCCAACCTGATCTCCGGCGCTCCCGAAGGCGTCGTGACGTTCCTGCCGACCGCGCCGATTTCGTCGGTGACGCTCACCAGTGCGTTCGCCTACGCCATCGCCAGCGTCGACCTGCCGGAGCCGAAATCGGCATTGCTGCTCGGGGCCGGATTATTGGCAACGGTCGGTCTGCGCCGCCGCCGAGCGACGAATTAGGGCTGGATCTCGGCGCGGATCGAAAACGCTTCCGCCCGTGTAAGCTCGTTGCGTGTGACCGGCGCAGCAAAGACCGGGTTGCGGATGGTCGGATCGGCCGCCAGCACAGCGATGAGCCGCGCCGCCTGTGTCGACTGCCCGGTGAAGGTCAGCACGCGGTCGCGGATCGCCAACTCTTGCAGCGACGTATCGTCCGGCAGCAAATCGGTCAGCACCGCCAACGCCTGCAGCGTGTTGCCGACCCGCGCCGCCTCGGCCGCAACCACGTCGATGCTCGCCGCCCGATCGGCGATCCGCCGCCGCAGCGCATCCGCGACATCCACCTGCGGCCGATACTCGGCGACACGCGCCTCCAGCCGGTCGAGCTGGGCCTGCTGGCGGGCGAACGGCACCACCACCGCCGCGATGGCGAGGCCGATGCAGACTGCCACGCCGGCCAGCAGCGCCGGCCGTCGCGGCGCCGCCCGCCGGCCCGATAGCGGGATGACCCGGCCGGGCTCGCCCGCCGCCTCCAACCGCACCGGCACCAGGCCCACCGCCGCAAGGGCGTCGAGGCTGTCCTGGATCGCCGCCTTGGCGACCAGCATCAGCCGCAAGTCCAACTGACCGCGTGTGCGGTCACGCTGCACGATGCGCCACGTCCAGAACACCGCGTCGGCCGGAAACGGGGTGAGCCGGTCCATCTCCCAGCGCAGCGCCGTCTCCAGCCCGCGCTCGGCCTGCAGCGGCAGGCTGACCGGCTGTTCGAGCAGCAGCGCGGGCGGCAGCAGAAGCCGGATCGGGCCGCGCGACGAACCGGCGCGGCCACCCCCGATGGCCGCACGCAGGGAAGTGAGCCCGGCGGCGTCCAGCGTAAACCGGCCCAGCTGCAACAAGCGCTTGCCCCGGCGGCGAGCGACGTCGAGCGTCGGCGATCCGGGGGTTTCCAGCGTGAGCATGATTGAGTCGCCCGTCTCGTCGGCGACTGCGCCCACGGCTGGACGCCACGCCGCCGGAAGCAGGCCGACCAACTGCCGGAGCCACCAGGAGAAGAAAATCGCGGCCATTGGCCCGAAGTGGTGCCGGGTTCGGCCGCCAGTGGCAAGGCTGGCAGCAGCGGTCATCGAAGATTCACGATGGCGGTGGCTTGCATCCGATGCCGCCCTGGTTTCTCACAGCTGGTGCCGGCGATGCCGGGTTCGGTGGGGTGTTGCGGATGTTCAGGAGAATAGCGGCCGGACTGGTTTTGATCGGCGGATCGCTGGGAGGCTGTGCCCCGCCGCCGCCGCCAGTACCGGTCTGTGCGCAGCCGGACGTCTTGCGGCAGGTGCATGAAACCATCCGCAAACAGGGCCAGAACCTGGTGCTCGAAGCGCCGCCGGTCGGCGAGAACTCGATCGCTACCGATCTTGACCAGGTGAAATCGCGCTCGCCCGACGACGCGCTGGATCGTCCCCCCCTGGCACAATGCGCCGTCCGGGGGCACACCGTCGGCTATGACACCAATCGTTATGGGGCGTCCCCGGTCCATGAGTCGTTCATCGTCCGCTACACCGTCGAGCTGCGCCGCAACGGACTGTTCGTCAAAATCGACTAGGTTTGCGCGGCAACGGGGCTTCACGCTGCTGGAGATCCTGGTGGTGGTCGCGATCCTCGGGCTGCTGGTGTTCCTGGTTGCCCCGGCAGCGCTGCGGCAACTCGGCGGCGCGCGGAACTCCGTCGCCAAGCAATCCGTCGAGCGGCTCGCCTCGGTGCTCGACCTCTACAAGCTGGACGTCGGCTCCTACCCGACCAGCGAGGAGGGCCTCGCCGCGCTGAGCACCAAGCCCGCCTCGGCGCCGGGCTGGAACGGCCCCTACCTCAAGGGCGAATCGCAGCCGCTCGATCCCTGGAACCATCCCTATCTCTACCGGGCTCCCGGCACCCGGCCGGGCCGCGAGTTCGACCTGTGCTCGCGCGGTCAGAGCGGCACCGCGACCGATGCCTCAAGCGGCATGATCTGCAACTAGCGACCATGCACGGGCGAGCCCTTATATAAAGAACGTCCTGGTGTCTGGAGCGGTGCGATGAACGAGATGACGAACGATCCGAGCGGCATGACCCGCCCGGCGCTGGACGCCGTGCGAAGCTACCTGGCCACCGTGCGCGCCGCCTGCCTGCTTGCCGTCGCACCCGCCGGCAAGCCGGACCTGGCCCTCCTGCAGGCCGAGCAGCGGCGACTGCATGGCTTCGCCTGGGCCGCCACAACGGTCGAGGCGATGGAGCAGCTGGCCCGCTGGGGCATGGGCAAGGCAGCGGGCGAGCGCTTGGTCGTGCAGATCGGCCTTGGTGAATACCTGGCGCAGCTGATCGGCGGCCTGCCGATGGGCCAGAACGAGATCGTCCGCCCCGTCGACCTCGGCACCGAGGACGCTGCCGACACCCTCGCCCACGACCCGGCCGTCTGCGCCGTGCTCCGCGGCAACACGCCGGCCGCCCGCGCCGAGTTGGCCCGCCTGCTAGCCGATGGCTGGCGGCCCGACGAGTCCCTCGGCGACGAAACGCTGGACATGGTCCGCGGCCAGTTCCGCCAGTTCACCGACGACCGGGTCGCCCCGTTCGCGCAGGAATGGCACCTGTCCGACACGCTGATCCCCGACGCGCTGATCGCCGAGATGGCCGAACTCGGCGTCTTCGGCGTCTGCATCGACCCCGAATTCGGCGGCCTCGGCCTCGGCAAGCTGGCCATGTGCGTCGTCTCCGAAGAGCTGAGCCGCGGTTGGATCGCCGCCGGCTCGCTCGGCACCCGCTCGGAGATCGCCGGCGAGCTGATCGGCCAGAACGGCACCGCGGCGCAAAAGGCCCGCTGGCTGCCCGGCATCGCCGCCGGTGACATCCTACCGACGGCGGTGTTCACCGAGCCGGACACCGGGTCGGACCTTGCTTCCGTCCGCACTCGCGCCAAAGCGATGGAAGACGGCACGTGGCGGATCACCGGGTCCAAGACCTGGATCACCCATGCCGCCCGCAGCGACGTGATGACGGTGCTGGCGCGCAGCGAGCCGGACGTGGCGGGCTTCGCCGGGCTGTCGATGTTCCTGGCCGCCAAGACCCGTGGCGACGACGCGGCTCCGTTCCGGGACGCGGGCGTGGCCGGCAGCGAGATCCCGGTGCTCGGCTATCGCGGCATGAAGGAATACGTGCTGTCGTTCGACGATTTCGCGGTCGATGCGGACGGCCTGCTCGGCGGCGAGCGTGGCGCCGGGTTCCGGCAGTTGATGCGCACCTTCGAGGGCGCCCGCATCCAGACGGCGGCCCGTGCGGTCGGCGTGGCGCGCAACGCGCTCGATCTCGGGCTGGCCTACGCGCTCGGCCGGCGGCAGTTCGGCAGTAATCTGATGGCCTTCCCGCGCGTCTCCGACAAAATCGCCATGATGGCGGTCGAGACGGTGATGGCGCAGCAGATCACCTATTATGCCGCCCGCACCAAGGATGCCGGCGAACGCTGCGACATCGAGGCCGGCATGGCCAAGCTATTGGCAGCACGCGTGGCGTGGAGCAATGCCGACGCCTCGCTGCAGATCCATGGCGGCAACGGCTACGCGCTGGAATATCCGATCAGCCGCGTGCTGTGCGACGCGCGCATCCTCAACATCTTCGAGGGCGCGGCGGAAATCCAGGCCACCGTCGTGGGCCGGGGTTTGCTCGGCCGGCAGGGCTGAGTAGGTTCGGCTGATGGATAAGCCGTCGGTTCTGGTCGTTATGGGCGTGTCGGGGTCAGGCAAGACCACGGTGGCCGCACTGTTGGCGGGTCGCCTGGGCTGGGAGTTGGGCGATGCCGACGACTGGCACTCGCCCGCCAACGTCCGCAAGATGCATGGCGGCACGCCGCTGACCGATGACGATCGCTGGCCCTGGCTCGCCTCCATCGCGGCCTGGATCGATGCGACGCGATCGACCGGGCAGCACGCCATCCTTGCCTGTTCGGCACTCAAGCGCGCTTATCGCGACGTGCTGATCGGCGATCGCCATGACGTCCAGCTGGTTTATCTGCGCGGCGAGGAAGGCCTGATCCAGGAGCGGCAGGCGGCCCGGCTGAATCACTACATGCCAGCCAGCCTGGTCCACAGCCAGTTCGAGACCCTCGAAGTGCCGGGCGCCGACGAAAGCCCGCTGATCGTCGACGTGGTGCTCCCGGCGCGCGACGTCGTGGACCAAATCGTGGAATTAATGGCGTGACGCAGGATGAGCTGAAGCGTCAATCGGCGGAGATCGCGGTCGCTGCCGTCGAGGACGGCATGATTGTTGGCCTCGGCACCGGGTCGACGGCGAAGATCGCGGTGGACCTGCTCGGCGCCCGCGTGGCGACCGGGCTGCGCATCGTGGGCGTGCCGACCTCGGAGACCACGGCAACCCAGGCGCGTGCGCTGGGCATCGAGCTGGGCGAACTCGCCGACCATCCCTCGCTGGACCTCACCATCGACGGTGCCGACGAGGTTCACCTCGACACGCTCGACCTCATCAAGGGCCTCGGCGGCGCGCTGGTGCGCGAAAAGATCGTCGCTGCGGCCAGCCGGCAGATGATCGTCATCGTCGACGAGAGTAAGCTGGTGGCGACCCTTGGCGGCGTCCGCCTGCCCGTCGAGGTCGTGCGCTTCGGCTGGCAGGCGACGCTGCGGCATCTCGAACGCGCGGGCGCCCAGGGCGTGCTGCGCCTGAAAGACGGCGCCCCGTTCGTGACCGATAACGGCAACCACATCATCGATTGCCGCCTCGACCTCACCGACCCGGCCGGCAGCGACGCGCGCCTCAACGCCATCCCGGGCGTGGTGATGAGCGGCCTGTTCATCGGCATCGCCACCCGGATCATCGCCGGCACGGATAGTGGCCCTCGCATACTGGAGCGGACATGACGCAACACAAAGCCTTTGACGGCGATGCAACCACGCCGGTGCCCGAGGGGCAGATCACACTGGCGCTCGACATCGGCGGCTCCGGATTAAAGGCCGGGCTGCTGGATGCGACCGGGAAAATTATTGGCGATCACCTCCGCGTCGTGACACCACGCCCGTCACCGCCTTCGGCCGTCGTGCCGCTGCTGACCGGCATGGCGACCAGCCTAGGCAAATTCGTCCGCATCTCCGTCGGCTTCCCCGGCGTGGTTCGCGGCGGCAAGGTGCTGACGGCGCCCAACCTCGGCACCAAGGAGTGGGCCGGCTACGACTTGGCCGGCACGCTGACCGAGTTGCTCGGCAAACCCGTTCGCGTCGAAAACGATGCCACGGTGCAGGGCCTTGGCGTCATCACCGGCCGCGGGCTGGAATGCGTGATCACGCTGGGAACAGGGTTCGGCTTCGCGCTGTATCAGGATGGCCGTCTCGCGCCGCATCTCGAGGTGAGCCAGCACATCGCTTACGGCAAGAAGACCTATGACGAGTATGTTGGCGTCGCTGCGCTCGAGAAGGTCGGGCGCAAGCACTGGAACAAGCGCGTCAAGCGGATCCTCGAACAGCTCCGCGTCATGATTAATTTCGACACGCTCTATATCGGCGGCGGCGACGCCGGCAAGATCGACTTCGACCTGCCGGCCGACACTCGTGTCGTCTCCAACAAGGCCGGCTTGACCGGCGGTGTTCAGCTCTGGAACGAGGCGAACGTCCCCTGACCGTCACCACTCTGCATCTGGTCCGCCATGCTCAGCACGAGCTGCAAGGTCTCGTGCTGGTGGGGCGCACGCCGGGGATAGGATTGAGCGCGGAAGGCATGACGCAAGCCGCCGCCCTGACCGAGCGGTTCAGGGGCATACCCCTGGATGCCGTGCTGTCGAGCCCGATGGAACGCGCCCGGCAGACGGCGGCGCCGATCGGTGCGGCGCTGGGCCTCGAAGTCGGGATCGAGGCCGGGCTGAACGAGATCGATTTCGGCGAATGGACCGGTGCCGCGTTTTCCGCGCTCGACGGCAGCGCCGAGTGGGATGACTGGAACCGTCAGCGGAGTATCGCCCGCTGTCCGGGCGGCGAGACGATGGCCGCGGCGCAGGATCGGGCTCTCCAGGCCATCACGCAAGCGCGTAGGTATCGGCAGGTGGTGATGGTCAGCCACCAGGACATTCTGAAGTCGGTGCTGGCGCACTACCTGGGTATGTCGCTCGATCACCTGCACCGGTTCGCCCTTGACCCCGCTTCCCACAGCATCGTCACGATTTTCGATGACGGAACCGCCCGCGTCGACACGATCAATCGGCTACCGTGACACGTTCCCTGAAATGGGCCGCCTACGACATGATGCGCCCGATCGTGCGCCCCATCATGCGACGACTGCGCTTGTTCTTCATCGGCGCCCTGCACGACGAGATCCGCGAATTACGCGCGGAGCTGAGACTGCTCAAGACCCTGGTCGAACGTCAGCATTCACAGCCGATCGAAACCGTCATTGACCAGCGCACACGCCATATCATGGCGCAGGCACTGGCAACCTTGGCGCTCGACCGCGATAGCCGCGATCAGGAGTCGGAGGACTTCCCCTTCTCGACGTAGCCGGCCGGTGCGCCCTTGTCGTGGCTCGCATCCTTGCTGTGGCCACCAAGGCCACGCGCTGCGTCGGCACTACCGGTCTTGGGGTTTGGCGCACCAACGGTTCCGGTGATCTCGGGCTCGTTGCTGGTATCGGGCTTCTGATCGGTCATGCACATTCTCCCTACTCGCGACTGGAACGCCGCATCAGGCGACCGGTTCGGCGGTCAACGAGCCACCAAACGCTGTTTCGGGGTTGCCGGGGGGTGGGAGCGAGGTTATACCCCGCGCCTCAGTCGGGGCGTAGTACAGCCTGGTAGTACGCTTGCTTC
>JBPBQE010000046.1:0-25886 GCA_050954595.1 Janthinobacterium lividum
ATGCAGCGTCTTCTCGGATCACATCTCGGTATCGTCAGCTCCTACGTGGCGTTCGTCGCCGCGGTGAGCCTCATTGCGCGCTGGCAGATTTACCTTCTCGGTTGACTTTTCGCGCCCCTGCCGATACTAGGCGCGCCTTCCGGCGGACGAGCCTCGATGCGCGTTCGCTTCTACTAAAAAGGGCCGCCGGACCACCGGCATGGCCGCAAGGATCAAGTCGATGTTCGCGATCATCCGCACTGGCGGAAAGCAGTACCGCGTCAAGCATAATGACGTGTTGAAAGTAGAGAAGCTCCCCGGCGCCGCTGGCGACGTGATCACCTTCTCCGAAATCCTTGCTGTTGGCAGCGATGCCGGCACCACTATCGGTGCCCCGCTCGTCGCCGGCGCCACCGTTTCGACAACGGTGATTGCGCAGGACCGCCTCGACAAGATCATCATCTTCAAGAAGCGTCGCCGTCAGAATAGCCGCCGCAAGAACGGACACCGTCAGGAAGTCACCGTGCTTCGCGTGTCCGGCATCACGGCCGATGGTCACGAATATCGCCCCGAGGCAGCCCCGGCCAGCGCCGAAGCTGACGTACCGCGCGAGCCCGAACTCGAATCCGTCCCCGCCTAAGGAGATCCGGCTATGGCACATAAGAAAGCAGGCGGTTCATCCCGCAACGGCCGCGATACCGCGGGCCGCCGTCTCGGCGTCAAGAAGTTCGGTGGTGAGTCCGTCATCGCCGGCAACATCATCATCCGTCAGCGCGGCACCAAGGTGAAGCCTGGCCTCAACATCGGCGTCGGCCGCGATCATACCCTATGGGCGCTGGTCGATGGTCACGTGAAGTTCGAGCGCCGCACCGAAGGCCGCGTCCACGTTTCCGTGCTCCCCCTCGCCCAAGCCGCCGAATAACCTCGCCTTGAAGAACCCTCTCCCGCGTGCGGGAGAGGGCAGGGTGAGGGTGACGCCCCAAGTCGTACCCCTGGACCCCACATGAAATTCCTTGACCAAGCCAAGATCTATTGTCGCTCCGGTGACGGCGGCAACGGTGTTATCGCGTTCCGGCGCGAACGCTTCATCGAATATGGCGGCCCGGATGGCGGTAATGGCGGCCGCGGCGGCAGCATCTCGTTCGTCGCCGTCGCCAACCTCAACACGCTGATCGACTTCCGCTACACCCAGCATTTCCGCGCGCCCAAGGGTGGCAACGGCTCCGGGTCTGACCGCACCGGCGCGGCTGCCGAGGACATCACCATCGCTGTCCCGATCGGCACGCAACTGTTTGACGACGATCGCGAGACCCTGCTCGCCGACCTCGACGAGCCCGGCAAGCACATTACCCTGCTCCGCGGTGGCGATGGCGGCCATGGTAACGCCCACTTCAAATCCAGCACCAACCGTTCGCCGCGCAAGGCCACGCCAGGTTACCCGGGCGAGGAGCGTTGGATCTGGCTGCGCCTGAAGCTGATCGCCGATGTCGGCCTCGTCGGACTGCCCAATGCCGGCAAGAGCACGTTCCTCAGCGTCGTGTCCGCTGCACGTCCGAAGATCGCTGACTACCCGTTCACCACGCTGCATCCCCAGCTCGGCGTCGTGCGCCTCAATCACAGCGAGGAATTCGTCGTCGCCGACATTCCCGGATTGATCGAGGGCGCGCACGAAGGTGCCGGACTGGGTGACCGCTTCCTCGGTCACGTCGAACGATGCGCCATGCTGCTGCACCTGATCGACGGTGCCGCCGGCAACGTCGTCGACGCGTGGCGCACCATCCGCGAGGAGTTGGTGAATTACGGCGGTGGCCTGGCCGACAAGCCCGAGTTGCTGATCCTCAACAAATCCGACGCCATGACCGCCCGCGAGGCCAGTTCCCGCAAGACCGCTCTCGCTCGCGCCTCCGGCAGCCCGGTGATGCTGATGTCCGGCGTGACCCAAGCCGGGTTGCCCGAAGTGCTGCGCGTTCTGATGAACGGTGTCGCCGAAGCCCGCGCCAATGCCCCGGCCATCACCATCGAAGATCGCCCGATCGAGCCCGTGCGGCTTCGTGAGGAGCCCGAGGAGCCCTCGCCCCCTCTGACGGCATGATACCGGACTTCGCGCACGCGACGACCCTCGTCATCAAGATCGGCAGCGCCCTCATCGTCGATGGCGCCGTCCCTCGTACAGCCTGGATCGATGGAGTCGCCGCCGACATCGCCGCTGCCCGGATTCGCGGCACGCAGGTCATCGTTGTCTCCTCCGGCGCGATCGCGTTGGCCCGCCCCGTGCTCAACCTCACCAAGCGCCGTCTTCGCCTGGAAGAAAAACAGGCTGCGGCAGCCGTTGGTCAGATCCGGCTGGCGCAAGCCTGGACGGCGGCGCTCGCAGCCCATGGATTGATCGCGGCGCAACTCCTGCTCACCCTCGAAGACACCGAGGATCGCCGGCGTTACCTCAACGCACGCGCCACGCTCAGCACCTTGCTCGGTCTCGGCTGCATCCCGGTCATCAACGAGAACGATACCGTTGCCACCGCCGAGATCCGCTTCGGCGACAATGACCGCCTCGCCGCCCGCGTCGCGGAGATGGTGCAGGCCGACCAGCTATTGCTGCTGTCCGACATTGACGGCCTCTACACCGCCGACCCCAAGCGCGACCCGGCCGCCACGCACTTGCCGGTCATCACCGCGCTCACGCCCGAGATCGAAGCCATGGGCGGCGATCCACCACCGGGCTACTCGAGCGGCGGCATGCGCACCAAGCTGGTGGCCGCCCGCATCGCCACCCAGGCCGGTTGCGCCATGGCCATCGCCCTGGGCCATACCGACCGCCCCCTGGCGTCCTTGCTCGCCGGCGCGCGCTGCACCTGGTTCCTGCCGACGGAGGACGGGCGCTCGGCCCGCAAGCGCTGGATCGGCGGCAGCCTGCACCCGGCCGGCACCATCACCATCGACCCCGGCGCCGCTCGCGCCCTGGCCGCCGGCCGCAGCCTGTTGCCCGCCGGCGTCCGCGCCGTGGACGGCGAATTCGAACGGGGCGACCCGGTCCTGATCCAGTCCACCAGCGGCATCGTCCTGGCCCGCGGCCTCAGCGCCTATGCCAGCGGCGACGCCCGCCGCATCGCCGGCCATAAATCGACCGACATCGAGTCGCTGCTCGGCTGGCGCGGTCGCGACGAACTAATCCATCGCGACGATCTCACCCTCACCTCCTGAGCGGCCGCCGCCGGTTGGCCTCTAGCTCCGCCGGCGATAACTGAAACCCGGCGGTCACCTGATACGTGTCCGCCTTCATCGTCTTGCTCACCGGCAGACGCAGATCGACGCTGTCGCCGGTCAGCCGCACGCGGTCCGTGTTCTCGGGGAACTCCGCCTGAATCGTGTAAACCTGCTTGTCGAGCACACGGTCGCCCTGGCTTACGGCGACGAAGAACGAGACGTCGGCCGTGCGCCCCACCGCCGCCGGGCCGCGGGTCAGCTCGATGCCGACATTGATGGTCGCCACCACCGCCTGGCTACCATCGGCGGAGCAACTGCCGTTGACGCTGGTGATGCGGCCCTGCAGCGCGGTGTCGAGGAAGTCGCGCCCGTTGCCACGGAAGCGCTGTAGATCGTTGGCGTCGCTGAGGATTGCCGGCCGTGGACAGGCCGGTGCGAACCGGGGGCCGCCCCCGCCGCCGCCACACCCGGCCAGGAGAGCCGTCGACAAACCGGCCAATCCAACCGCCACCAAACGCCCACACATCGCTGCCATTCGTCACTCCACCCCGCCCACCCTTGGCGCAGGCCCTTCTTGTAGCCATAACAAGCCTTCGGGACACTCCCCACCATAGGTCCGGAGACGATGGACACCATTCCGCAAGTGCTGCCGCAAGCGAAGCCCCAGTTAAGCGTCGTGCTAGCCGGCCCCCGGGGCTTCTGCGCCGGAGTCGACCGTGCCATCCGCGTCGTGGAGGAAGCGCTCCGCCGTTACGGGGCGCCCGTCTACGTGCGCCACGAAATCGTTCACAACCGAACCGTCGTCGAGGATCTCGAGGCGCAAGGGGCAGTGTTCGTGGAAGAGCTGGACGAGGTGCCGGAAGCAGGCCACGTCGTGTTCTCCGCCCATGGCGTGCCGAAATCGGTGCCTGCCGAGGCACAGCGCCGCAACCTGCTGTATTTCGACGCCACCTGCCCGCTGGTCAGCAAGGTGCATCGCGAGGCCGAGCGGCATTTCGCCAATGGCGGACCGGGCCAGCGGCATATCCTGATGATCGGCCATGCCGGCCACCCCGAGGTCGTCGGCACGATGGGCCAGTTGCCGCCCGGCAGCGTGACCCTAGTGCAGGATGTCGACGACGCCCGCACCGTAATGGCCGCCGATCCGACCAACCTGGCCTTCATCACCCAGACGACTTTGTCGGTCGACGACACGGCCGAGATCGTGGAAACGCTGCGCACGCGCTTCCCGCTCATCGAGGGCCCGAAGAACGAGGACATCTGCTACGCGACCACCAATCGCCAGGCGGCGGTCAAGGCGGTGGCGCCGGAGTGCGACCTGGTCGTCGTGATCGGCAGCCCCAACAGCAGCAACTCGCAGCGGCTACGCGAGGTCGCCGAGCGAGCCGGTGCCAAGCGTGCCATTCTGTTGCCACGGGCCAACCAGCTCGACTGGTCCGCACTCGACGGTGTCCGCCGTTTAGGTCTGACCGCCGGCGCATCGGCCCCGGAAACGTTGGTGCAGGAACTGCTCGGCGCACTGGGCGAGCGCTATACGCTCGAGATCGAGGAACGCCGCGTCACGACGGAAGATGTCGTCTTCAAGCTGCCCGCCGGCCTCACCTAAAGTCCGACATCTGAGAGCGCATCCGTGGCCGTTTACACCGAAGTCACCGACGATGCGCTCTCATCATTCCTTGAGGAATACGACCTCGGCACTGCCGTGGCCTTCCGCGGCATCGCCGAGGGTGTTGAGAACAGCAACTTCCAGCTTCGCACGACGCAGGGCGATTTCATCCTGACGCTGTACGAGCGCCGGGTCGATCCGGCGGAACTGCCATGGTTCATCGGCCTCATGCAGCATCTGGCCAGCCACGGCATCGTCTGCCCGCTCCCCGTGGCGGGCACGGATGGCGAGAAGCTCCGAAATCTGGCTGGCCGCCCCGCCTGCATCACCACTTTCCTGCCCGGTGTCTGGCCCCGTCGCGTCCGCCCGGAACATTGCGGCCCGCTAGGCGCCGCCCTTGCCGAATTGCACCAGGCCGGCCTCGGCTACGCCCCGCAGCGTCCGAATGCGCTCGGCCCGGCCGGCTGGCGACCGCTGCTCGAGCATTGTCTCCCCCGTGTCGACCAGGTTCAGCCCGGCCTTGCCGCCGAACTCGAGGCCGCGCTGGATCACATCCTGAGCAACTGGCCGGCTGACCTGCCCCGAGGCCACATCCATGCGGATTTGTTCCCCGACAACGTGTTCTTTCTCGACGGCAAGCTGTCCGGCCTGATCGACTTCTATTTCGCCGCCACCGATCTGTTCGCCTACGACATCGCCGTCTGCCTCAACGCCTGGTGCTTCGAGCCAGCGCATCAGGCGGCGCCCCTGCAATTCAACGTCACCAAGGCGCGGGCCCTGCTCCGCGCCTACACCGCGATCCGACCGCTCTCCCCTGCCGAACGTGCCGCCCTGCCCGTGCTCTGCCAGGGGGCTGCGATTCGTTTTCTGCTCACCCGACTCTACGATTGGGTGAATACCCCGGAGGGCGCCATGGTCACGCGCAAGGATCCGCTGGAATATCTCCGCCGTCTCCGATTCCATCTGAAAGCGACCGACGCCCATGCCTACGGACTCTGAGCCCGTCCAGATCTGGACCGATGGCGGCTGCAAGCCCAATCCCGGCCCCGGCGGCTGGGCCGCGATCCTGAGCCTCGGCAGCACCGAAAAGGAGCTGACCGGCGGCGATAAGGTCACCACCAACAACCGCATGGAACTCACCGCCGCGGCAGCCTCGCTCGAAGCGCTAACCCGGCCCTGCAAGGTCGTGATCAACACCGACAGCGAGTATGTGAAGAACGGCATCACCCGTTGGCATACCGGCTGGGTCCGTCGCAACTGGCGCAACTCGGCCGGCGACCCCGTCGCCAACATGGATCTATGGCGCCGTCTGCTCGACGCGGCCAAGCCGCATGACATCGAATGGAAATGGGTCCGCGGCCATAACGGAGACATCATGAACGAACGCGCCGATCGCCTGGCCACCAGCGCCCGCGAGGCAATCCTGTGATGATCCGTCATGTGGGCGTCATCGGTCTCGGCAACATGGGGCTGCCAATGGCCACCGTGCTGGCCAAGGCGGGTTTCGCGGTCTCCGGGTTCGATCTCAGCGCGGAACGGCTCGCATTGGCGGGGCAGAGCGGCATCACCCCCGTGGCCAACCTCGCGACGCTGCTGCGTGACGTCGACGCGGTGGTGTCCTCCCTACCCTATGCCCGCGACGTGGAGGCGGTGCTGACCACGCCGGATGCGCTGCTCGCGCGGCGGGACCGCCGGGTCATCGTGATCGACACCTCGACGGCCGACCCCACCACCAGCCGCCGCCTCGCGGCCCAGCTTGCCGAAGCCGGGCATGGCCATCTCGATGCGCCCGTCAGCGGCGGCCCGTCCGGTGCGGCCGAGGGCGCGCTGACGTTCATGGTCGGCGGCAGCACGGAAGACGTGGCCCTCGCGCAGCCCCTACTCGACGCGATGGCGGCCAAGATCGTTCATGTCGGCCCGTCGGGCGCCGGCAACGTTGCCAAGCTGATCAACAACATGCTGGTCGCCGCCCACATGGTCACCACCGGCGAGGCCATTCGCTTGGCCGAGGCTGCGGGCGTCGATGCCGGGGCCGCGCTCGCCGTGGTCAATGCAGCGACCGGGCGCAGCGGCATCAGCGAGGTCCACTTTCCGCGCTGGATCATGTCGAACCGCTTCGATAGCGGCTTCTCGGCCGGACTGATGCGCAAGGATGTCGGCCTAGCCGCCGATCTGGCCGCCGAGACCGGCCTCGACCTGCCGCTCAGCCGCGAGGTCGCCCGCCTTTGGCTCGAGGACCGCACCGCCGTCGCCGACACTGAGGATTTCACCCGCATGGCGGGGTATCAGCCCAAGGAACGCTCATGAGCGACGACCTCCTCAAGACCGGCCTCACTATCCGCGGCGACGTCATCGGGCACACGCGCTCCGAGGCCGCCCTGGCCGGGGCCACCGCGTTCGATCGCCCGTTCCAGGAACTCGCGCTCCGCTATTGCTGGGGCGAAATCTGGGGCCGACCCGGCCTCGACCACCGCACCCGCAGCATCGTCAACCTCGCCATGCTCGCCGCCATGGCCAAGCCCAACGAACTCCGCATCCACGTCCGCGGCGCCCTGACCAACGGTGTTACCAAGGTCGAGATCCAGGAGATCTTCCTGCAGGCCACGGTGTACTGCGGCGTGCCCACCGCCGGCGAGGCGTTCAAGGTGGCGCGCGAGGTGTTCGAGGAGCCGGACTACGCCGGCCTCGGAGGTTCGCTGCCGACCTAGCATGTCGCTGATCAGCTTCCTCTTCGGCCACCCTCTCGCCAACAAGGAGGCCGAGGGACGCAAGATCGGCGTTCTCGAAGGCGTCCCCGCCATGGGCCTCGATGGGCTCGGGTCGGCCGCCTACGGCCCGGAAGCCATGCTGACCGTCCTTGCGGTCACCGGCGCCGGCGGGCTGTCGGCCATCGGGCCGATTACCTGGATCATCCTGATCCTGCTGTTGATCGTGTTCTTGTCCTACTGGCAGACCGTCGCCGCCTATCCGAGCAATGGCGGCGCTTACACCGTGGCGCGCGAGAACCTCGGCACCGATGCCGGCTTGTTGGCCGCCGCGGCGCTGATGGTGGACTACATGCTCAATGTCGCCGTCGGCATCTCCGCCGGTATCGGCGCGCTGGCATCGGCCGTCCCCGCGCTCCACGCCTATACCTTGCCGCTCTGCCTGGCCGTGCTCGCGGTGGTCACTCTGGTCAATCTTCGCGGCACCCGCGAAAGCGGCCTCGTCTTTGCCGGCCCCACCTACGTCTTCGTCGGTGCCCTGGCTCTCGTGCTCGCCACCGGCGCCTATGCAGCTTTTACCACCGGCGGGCACCCGGCCGCGGTCATCGCGCCGCCTGCGCTGGCCGAGGCGGAACCGGTCTCGCTGTGGCTGCTGTTGCGCGCCTTCGCTGCCGGCTGCACGGCGATGACGGGCGTCGAAGCCGTCAGCAACGGCGTCGGCGCGTTTCGCGAGCCGCGGGTTCGCCACGCCCATCGCACGCTGGCCGCCATCGTGGTCGTGCTCGGCGCACTCCTGCTCGGCATCGCCTACGTCGCCCGCGCCTATGGGGTGTCGGCCATGGACGAGACCGCCGATGGCTACCGAAGCGTGCTGTCCCAGATCGTCGAGGCCGTGTTCGGGCGCGGCTGGATCTACGACGTCACCATCGCCGCCGTGCTGGCCGTGTTGTGCCTTTCGGCCAACACCAGCTTCGTCGGTTTCCCGCGTCTGTGCCGGCAGATCGCCAGCGACGGCTATTTGCCCAAAGCGTTCGCCGTGCCGGGCCGCCGCCTCGTCTATACCGCCGGCATCCTGTTTCTCGCAGGGGGCGCCGGGCTGTTGCTGTTGGCGTTCGGCGGCATCACCGATCGGCTGATCCCACTGTTTGCCGTGGGCGCGTTCCTGTCGTTCACCATGAGCCAGGCCGGCATGGCCGTGCATTGGCTGCGCGCCGCCAAACGCGACACCATCCGGCTCCTCATCAACGGCACTGGCGCGCTCGCGACCGCGGCGGCCCTGGCCATCATCCTGATCGCCAAATTCGACGACGGCGCCTGGCTCACCATCGTGGTGATCCCGGCCACCCTCGTGCTGCTCCGCATCATCCATCGCTACTACGACAACCTCGACGGTCAGTTGCTGCAGCCCGTCGAGCGCCGGCTCGACCTCAGCACCCATGCCGCCCCGCTGATCGTCATCCCGATCGGCCGCTGGGACCGGGTCAGCCAGAACGCGCTAGCCTACGCGCTACGCCTGTCGCCCGACATCGTCGCGCTGCATTGCACGGAGCTATCCGGCCCGGACGCTAACGATGTCGTCGCCCGCATCAAGACGGACTGGCAGCGCGACGTCGAGGACCCGGCGCATGAGGCTGGCATCGCGCCACCGCGCCTAGTCATCGAGCCCTCGCCCTATCGCAGCGTGCTGGCACCCCTGCTCCGCCAGGTCGACATCCTGCGCGCCTGCCATCCGGAGCGCTGCATCGCCGTCGTCATCCCGCTGCTGATCGAGGCCCGCTGGTGGGAAGTGCTGCTGCACACGCATCACGAACGCCGCTTGCGCACGGCGCTGCTGCGTCATGGCGGGGCCGACATCGCCGTCATCGGCGTTCCCTGGCAGTTGCAACCGCCCGAGCCCAGTCGCGCCATCGCCGAAGAGGAACAGGACTAACCGCCGCTGGTCGCCGTCCCGAAGCTGAGTTACGGTCGATGCCAATCGGCCAAAGGCCGCACGCCAAAGACGCGAAACTGGGGAGGAGACCACGTGTTCCATTCGGACGATCGGCCGACGTGATCGCATCGTGTCGCGCTTGACGGAGCGCCCGCTGCTCGAGATCGACGCCGTCGCCGTCCGCTTCGGCGGTATCCGCGCGTTGCAGGGCGTATCGTTCAACGTCGGCGCCGGCCAGATCTGCGGGCTCATCGGGCCCAACGGCTCCGGCAAGACCACCATGTTCAACTGCATCAGCGGCATCTATCGACCCGGCGAGGGCGAGATCCGGCTATCAGGCACGTCGCTCCGCGGCGTGGCCAAGCATACCATCGTCGATCGCGGTATCGGCCGCACCTTCCAGAACGTCGCGCTGTTCCGCTCCATGACGGTGCGCGACAACATGCTCGCCGGCGCGCATCACCTCGGCCGCTCCGGCTTTATCGCCAACGCATTGCGTCTGCCGCGCGCACGCCGTGAAGAGATGGCAGCGCACGAGCATCTCGAGGTTCTGCTGGATTTCCTTGATCTTCGCGCCGTGGCCGACATCGCCGTCGCCGCGCTGCCGTTCGGCACCCAGAAGCGCGTGGAGATGGCCCGCGCGCTGATCGGGCGGCCCAAATTGCTGCTGCTGGACGAGCCCGCCTGCGGCCTGAACCATGCCGAGGTCGACGACCTCGCCGGGCTCATCCGCCACGTCCGCGACCGGCTCGACACCAGCGTGCTGCTGGTCGAGCATCACATGAGCCTGGTGATGCGCGTGTCCGACAAGGTCGTGGCGCTCGAACTGGGCCGCAAGATCGCCGATGGGCTTCCCGCCGAAGTGCAGAACGATCCCGAGGTCATCCGGGCCTACCTTGGCGAGCCCGTCCATGCATCTGCTTGAGGTCAAAGGACTGCACGCCAGCTACGGCGACGTGCGAGTGCTGCACGGCATCGATTTCCATGTCGAACAGGGCGGGCTGACGGCGCTGCTCGGCGCCAACGGAGCCGGCAAGACCACGACGTTGCGCGCGCTGTCCGGCATGATTCGCACCCAGGGCAGCATCACCCTCGCCGGCACCCGCCTCGACGGCTTGAAGCCGGAGCAGGTCGCGCGGCACGGCGTCGCCCATGTGCCTGACGGCCGCGGCACCATCCTCGAGCTGACGGTCGACGAGAACCTCCAACTCGGCGCCTACACCCGCAAGAAGTCCGAGGCCGCGGCCGATCGGGAGCGCGTGCTCGACTACTTCCCCAAGCTGCGGCAGCGCTACAAGCAACAGGCCGGCACATTGTCCGGCGGCGAGCAGCAGATGCTGGCGATCGGTCGCGCGCTGATGCTGCGGCCGCGCCTGCTGCTGCTCGATGAACCCTCCTTTGGCCTGGCTCCGCTCATCATCCGGGAGATCTTCGACATCATGCGCCGTATCCGGACGGAGGATGGCGTCAGCATCCTGCTCGTCGAGCAGAATGCCAATCTCGCCCTCGAACTGGCGGATCAGGCCTGCCTGCTCGAGACCGGCCGCATCGTGGTCAGCGGTCCGGCCGCCGACATCGCGGCGGACGAGACCGTCCGCCGCTCCTATCTCGGCTACTAGGGATGGAAGGCTTCCTCCACCAACTCCTCGCTGGCATCGCCTCGGGCGGCATCTACGCCAGCGTCGCACTCGCGCTGGTGATGATCTTTCAGGCCACCCATCACGTGAACTTTGCCCAGGGCGAGATGGCAATGTTCTCGACCTACATCGCTCTGGCGCTGATCCAGGCCGGGCTGCCCTACTGGGTGGCGTTCGCGGTCACGGTGGTGATCTCGTTCGGTATCGGCGCCATCATCCAGCGCGTGTTGCTGACGCCGCTCGCGGGCTCCCCCGTGCTCGCCAGCGTCGGCGTGTTCATTGGGCTGCTGCTGATCTTCAACAGCGCCGCCGGTTGGCTGTTCGGCTACACGATCAAGCAGTTCCCCTCGCCCTTCGACGGCCCGCCGGTGCTGGGCGGCTTCGTCACCCCGCACGATCTCGGCGCCTTCGCGGTCACGCTGGCCGTGCTGCTCGCGGTGTGGGCGTTCTTTCGCTTCACCAAGCTCGGCCTGGCCATGCGCGCCGCCGCCTACAACCCGGCCTCCGCCCGCCTCATGGGCATCCGCGTCGGGGCCATGCTCGCGCTCGGCTGGGGATTGGCCGCCTCGATCGGCGCGATCGCGGGCATGATGATCGCGCCGGTCGTGTTCCTCGACCCCAACATGATGTCCGGCGTGTTGCTCTATGCCTTCGCCGGCGCGCTGCTCGGCGGCATCGCTAATCCGTTGGGCGCCGTCGCCGGTGGCTTCGCGATCAGCATCATCGAGAACCTTGCGGGCACCTATCTCGTCGGCAACGAACTCAAGCTAACCCTGGCGCTGCTGATCATCGTGGGCGTGCTGATGATCAAGCCCGCCGGCATCTTCGGCCGCACGATCGTGAGCCGCGTATGACCCGCGAGACGCTCCTGGGCCTCGTCGTCGTCCTGCTCGCGGCGGCGCTGGCCTTTGTCGTCAGCGACTACCGCCTGTTCCAGCTCACCACCCTAACCATCTACGCCATCGCGATCCTCGGCCTGGCGTTGGTCACTGGCTATAACGGCCAGATCTCGCTGGGCCACGGCGCGTTCTACGCCGTCGGCGCCTACGTCACCGCCATCCTGACCTCAATGTACGACGTGCCGTATTGGGCGACGCTGCCGGTCGCGGCCGTGGTCTGCGCCGGCATCGGCTTCCTGGTCGGCCTACCCGCGCTTCGCCTCGGCGGGCTCTACCTCGCGCTCACCACCTTCGCGCTTGCCGTCGCCACGCCACAACTGCTCAAGCACAAGGCGCTCGAACACTGGACCGGCGGCGTGCAAGGCATCGTGGTCGACAAGCCGGACCCGCCATTCGGTCTGCCGATCAACGCGGACCAATGGGTCTACCTGTTCAGCCTGGCCGTAGCGGCCATCCTGTTCGGGCTGGCCGCCAACCTGGTGCGCGGCCGCGTCGGCCGGGCCATGCGCGCCGTCCGCGACAACGCACTGGCCGCCGAAGCGACCGGCATCGACGTCGCCCTGTTCAAGACACGGACGTTTGCCGTCAGCGCGATGGTCACCGGGATCGCCGGGTCGCTGAGTGCGATCGTGGTCGGCTTCGTCTCGCCCGACAGCTTCACCGTGTTCCTGTCCATCACCCTGTTCACCGGGTTGGTCGTCGGCGGGGCCGCCACCATCGCCGGACCGGTGTTCGGCGCGATCTTCATCACCTTCCTGCCCAACGTCGCCGAGCAGATCTCCAAGGCCGCGCCCGGCGTGATCTACGGTGTCGTGCTGATCGCGTTCATGTTCCTGCTTCCGGCTGGCGTCGCAGGTGGACTGGGCCGGTTGCTGCGCTCGACCAATAAATAAAAGGAGGAAATCCATGTTCCGCCGCACTCTGCTGACCACCGCGGGCGCTGCGCTCGCCACCCCTGCCATCTTCCGCCGCGCCTGGGCCGCGGACTCACCAGGGGTGACGGCGACCGAGATCAAGATCGGCAACACCGACCCGTATAGCGGCCCGGCCTCGGCCTACGGCGCCATCGGCCGCGGCCTGACCGCCTACTTCACGCGCCTGAACGAGAATGGCGGCCTGGACGGCCGCAAGATCAACTTCACCACCTATGATGACGGCTACTCGCCGCCCAAAACCGTCGAGCAGACCCGACGCCTGGTCGAGCAGGACGGCGTTGCTTTCACGCTCAACGCGCTCGGAACCCCGACTCAGAGCGCCGTCCAGCGCTACATGAACCAGAAGAAGGTGCCGCAGATCTTCGTCTCCAGCGGCGCCGACAAATGGTCCAATACCAAGGAATTCCCCTGGACTATCGGCTGGCAGCCCAGCTACCGCACCTCCGGCCAGATCTTCGCCAAATACATCCTGGCCAACAAGCCGGACGGTAAGATCGCCGTGCTGTTCCAGAACGACGATTTCGGCAAGGACTACCTGCTCGGCCTCAAGGACGTGCTCGGCGACAAATTTGCCAAGATGGTCGTCAACCAGTCGAGCTATGAGGTCACCGACCCCACCATCGACAGCCAGGCCGTGGCGATGAAATCATCCGGCGCCGACGTGCTGGTCTCCGCCGCGACCCCGAAATTCGCCGCCCAGATCATCCGCAAGATTTACGATCTCGATTGGCACCCGATGCACCTGATCACCGACGTGTCGATCTCCGTCGGCTCCGTCATCAACCCGGCAGGCCCCGAGCGCGCCACCGGCCTGATCGCCGCCTCTTACCTAAAGGACAATGCCGATCCGCAATGGGCCGACGATCCCGGCATGACGGAATGGTGCGGGTTCATGAAGAAATATCTGCCGGATGGCGAGCTGTCGGACTCCAATTTCCCCTACGCCTATGGCGTGGCGACCTCGTGCATGCAGCTGCTTAAGCAATGCGGCTCGGATTTCTCGCGCGAGAACATCATGGCGCAGGCCAAGAACCTGGCCACGCACCAGCCGCCAACGTTGATCCCCGGCTGCGTCGTCGGCACCAGCGCCACCAACTCGCACCCGATCCGGCACCTGCACATGCAGCGCTGGAACGGCACGCGATGGGAGTTGTTCGGCGACATCATCGAGGGCGCCGGCACCTGATACCCGCTTGGGGAGGGTGACCTCCCCGTCCGTCCCGATGTAAGCCAGAGTTACGCATCGGTACGGAGTTCATGGCGCGCGAACAGTATCACCACGGCAATCTGCGCGAAGCCCTGATCCAAGCCGCGCTCGTCCTGATCGCCGAACGCGGCATCAGCGGCTTCGCAGTTGCCGAGTTGGCCCGCGCCGTGGGCGTCAGCGCTGCCGCACCGTATCGGCATTTCCGCGACCGTGACGCCGTCCTGGCCGAAGTATCGCGCCGTGGCTTCGAGGCGCTCGAAGCCGATATGCGCGCGGCCCTCGCTGCCCGCGTCACCGACCCGGTGGCCGCCCTCGAAGCCTGCGCTCAAGCTCATCTAGCCTTTGCCGGGCGGGAAGGCCCGGTCTACGGCGCCATGTTCGACCCGCATTTTCCCATCGCCGCGCATCCGGACTTGGCCCGCGCCCGCGATGCGGCGCTGAGCGTGCTCCGTGGCGCCGCCCAGATCGCCTGCGACCGCAGCCGTGACGCCCGACGCCCGCCATCGCGCATGGTCGCGCTGCACATCTGGGCTCTCACCCACGGCATCGCTGCGCTCTATCTCGGCCCAAGCGGCGCCGGCCAGTTGCCGATGGCCCCGGCCGACCTGCTGGAAGCCGGGCTGCTGGTTTATCTGCAATCTCTTGCGCTGACCGATTGAACCCCGCCACCGACCTCCCAATTGTAAGTAAGACTTACATACTCCGGAGGCAGTGATGATCAGCAAGATCGACGAGTACGGCAAAGTGGGATGGATCACCGCAACCGTGGTGAGCTTCTGGTTGGCGTGGCCAATCGGTCTGGCGATGCTCGCCTTCCTCGCCGGCAGCGGCCGCCTGCGCGGCTTCAGTGCCAGTGCCCCCGGAACATGGTTCAACCTGGGTACCCAGGACAACCGCTGGAATGCCGGGTTCAAGGCCCCATGGGGCCACGCCAAGTCGGCGACGTCGGGCAATAAGGCGTTCGACGAATACCGCGACGAGACCCTGCGTCGGCTCGAGGACGAGGAGCGCGAGTTCCAGTCCTTCCTCGACCGTCTGCGCAAGGCGCGGGACAAGTCGGAGTTCGACTCCTTCATGGCCGAGCGTCGCAACCGCCCGGCGCAGGACGTCTCCAACGCTGCCTGAGTAAAGCTTGCGATCGGGCCGCTTGCCGGCCCGGTCGTGGCACGTTTACGCTGACGGGATGTACCGTCGCGCCCTTCTCGGCGGCCTGGCCGCCTCCGCGCTTGCCGCGCCCGCCATCGCGCAGCCAGCCTCCGTGCTCCGCTTCGTGCCGCAGGCCAATCTCTCGGCCCTGGACCCGATCTGGACCACCGCGACCGTCACCGGCAATCACGGCTACACCATCTACGACACGCTCTACAGCGCGGATGCCAGGCTGGTACCGCAGCCGCAGATGGCCGCCGGGCACGAACTCTCCGCCAACGCACTCACCTGGCGCTTCCGTCTGCGCGACGAACTGCGATTCCATGACGGCGAGCCGGTGCGCGGGCAGGATTGTATCGCCAGCATCAAGCGCTGGGCAGTCCGCGAGCCGATCGGCCAGTTGCTGGCACGGGTCGTCGATCGTTACGTCGCCGTCGACGACCAGACATTCGAGATCCGGCTGACCCGGCCATTTCCCCTCATGCTGGACGCGTTGGCCAAGCCGGACTCGCTGATCCCGTTCATCATGCCCGAGCACATCGCCGCAACCGACCCGATGAAGCAGTTCACCGAGATCGTCGGCTCCGGACCGTATCGCTTCGTACCCGAGGAATACGTCAGCGGCAGCCGGGTCGTGTATGCCAAGTTCGACGGGTACGTGCCGCGCCGTGAACCGCCGGTCTGGGCCACCGGCGCCAAGATCGCCTATTTCGATCGCCTCGAATGGCAGATCATCCCCGACCCGGCAACCGTCGCCGCTGCCCTCCGCCGTGGCGAGATCGACTGGTGGGAGCGCCCGCTCAACGACCTGCTCCCCAGCCTAGTCCGCAGCCCCGGCGTGCAGACCAAGATCCAGGATGTCGGCGGCCGCATGGCGCTCATGCGCCTCAACTGCCTGCAGCCGCCCTTCGACGACGTCGCCGTACGGCAAGCCGTGCTGATGTCGGTCGATCAGGACGAGTACCTTCGCGCCGCCTATGGCGACGACACCGACCTTTGGAAGGTATGCCGCAGCATCTATCCGTGTGGCACGCCCTATGCCTCCGAGGCAGCGGCTGACACGTCGATGCGCGGCGACCTTTCTGCCGCCGCCCGCATGCTGAAAGCCTCGGGCTATGCTGGCCAACGCGTGGTGATCGTCAGCCCGACCGACTACCCGCAGATCGGCCCGCTTGGCCAGGTCACCGCCGACCGCCTCCGCCGCATCGGCATGAACGTGGACCTGCAGGAAATGGATTGGGGATCGGTGGTCCAGCGCCGCACGTCGCGCGAGCCGGTCGACAAAGGCGGCTGGAGCATCTTCCACACCACCGGCTCGGCGCCGGGCTACTCCAACCCGGCAGTCTCGAGCCTGGTCAGGGGCCAGGGCGACAAAGGCTGGTTCGGGTGGTGGAATAGCCCCAAGGCCGAAGCGATGGTGGCCGAATGGGTTGATGCGCCCGACGATGCGAACCGGCACCGTCTCGCGACGGCGATCGGTGATTTGGCACTGAGTGAGGTCGCCACGGTGCCGCTCGGCATGTTCTACACCAAGACGGCCTACCGCTCCGGCCTGACCGGAATGCTCGAGGGTCCGTCACCCTATCCGTGGAATTTACGCCGGGCCTGAACGAGCCCGGCGCCGCCTTCTTACTTCACCGTGACGTAGCGAAGCGGAAAGCTGTTATCGGCCAACTGCACGAGGTCGATGTTCGCCCGCGTGGCCCAGACCAGCACTTGCTGGTGCAGTGGTATCGTGGCGACATCGTCCTTGGCGATCTTGGAGGCTTCGCTAATCAGCGCCTGCCGCTTGGCGGCATCGGTCTCGACCGCAGCCTGATCGAGCAACTCGTCGAACTTGGCGTTGCTCCAGCCACCATCGTTGAACACGCCGCGAGTGCCGTTACGGGTTCCCAACAGATTGAACAGCGAATTCCAGGCATCGTACGTGTTGGGCGTCCAGCCCAGCATGTAGAAGCTGGTGCGGTAATCGGGGTTGCTGATATCGGCGAAATACTTGAGGCGCGTTTGCGCGTTCAGCGTCACCTTCACGCCGATTCGCGCCAGCATCGCCGTAGCCGCCTGACAGATCGCCTCGTCGTTGACGTACCGGTCGTTAGGGCAATCCAGTGTCACGCCGAATCCATTCGGATATCCGGCCTCGGCTAGCAGCTTCTTGCCCTCTTCCGGATTGTAGGGATAGCGCACGTCGTCGGCTTCTTTGTAGGCACCGACGCCGGGTCCATACATCAACCCGGTCACATGAGACTGACCGCGCATGACGCGCTGGCGAATGGCGTTGATGTCGATCGCTTGGTAGAATGCCTGCCGCACCCGCTTGTCCTGGAACGGGTTCTTGCCCTTCACGTCGGACTTCAGCAGTTCCGGCCGGGCGACGTCGAAGCCGAGGAAGATGGTGCGGAGTTCCGGGCCCATCCACAGCTTGATTCCCGGGGCTTTCTCCAGGCGCTGAATGTCCTGCGGCGGCACGGTGTAGATCATGTCCACATCGCCCGACAGTAAGGCTGCCACCCGGGTCGCGGCATTGGAGATCACGTTGAACGTCACGTCGGTGGCGTTGCCGGACAGCTTGTCCCACCAGGCTGGGTTGGCGTGCATGGTGGTGCGCCGGTCGGGCTCACGGATATTGAGGATGTAAGGTCCGGTGCCATTGGCATGGCGGGTGGCATAGTTCTCGCCCACCTTGGTCAGATCCACCGGCTGCACCGCGTCATGCGCTTCGCACCAGGCTTTGGACATGATCACCCAGCCGGTGATCTCTTCGGTGAAGATCGGGTCGGGCACCTTGGTGAAGACGTCGACGGTGAAATCGTCGACCTTCTTCATCTCCTTGACGGCTTGGAAGTACGAGTTGATCTGGCTGCCCGGCCCGCTGGCACGCTGCCAGCTGAACACCACGTCATCGGCGGTGAAATCCTGGCCTTCCTGAAACTTGACGCCATGGCGGAGATGAAAGCGCCAGGTCGTGGCATTCAACGCTTCCCAGCTCTCGGCCAGCGCGGCTTCAACCTTGAGATTGCGGTCGCGGCGGACGAGCGGATCATAGAAGTTCTGGGTGAACGTCAGCAGGAAAGTCTCGCTGCGCGTGTAGGGATCCATGGAATTCGCGTCGCCGTCATTGGCAAAACGGAAATTTGCACCTTGAGCCGCATGGCCGCCAAACAGGACCATTGCCGAGAGGGCTGCAGTTTGCGCGAAGATTTTTAGCGAGATCACGATGTCCTCACGGTCAGGTTAAAAACAACGATAGATGATGTCTGGCACCACGCAAACGAAAAGGGCGGCCCGAGAGCCGCCCTTCGCCGTCTGATTGCAGAGATGCAGAGTTATGCGGCGCGACGGCCGGCGAGCGCGGCAGGCAGACCTTGAATCGCACGATCGATCAGAGGTGCGTCCTGCTCGGGGCCGAAGCCGTTGGCAATGATCTGTTCGGCGGCACGCGACGCGATATCGGCAGCAGCTTGCTGCACCTCCGTCACTGCCGCCTTCTCGGCCGCGGCGATCCGGTCCATAGCCATCTTCTCGCGGCGCTTCGCCGTGTCGGCGGCTTCCTTCTGCGCCGCTGACGCAACATCGGCAGCCTGGCTGCGCGCATTCTCCAGCATGATCTGCGCGTCCTTGGCAGCCTGCTCGCGCTGGCCCTGCGCATCTTTCAACATCGCCTCCGCCTCGGTGCGGAGCCGCGAAGCCTCGCTCAGCTCGTGACGGATTGTGGCAGCGCGCTTGTCGAGCAGCCCGGTGATCGCCAACCAGAGCTTACGGCCGAAAAGCGCATAGAAGATGAAGAAGCCTAGGCCGACCCACGTGCGCGGATTGCCGAAAAGTGTCTCGTGATGTTCCATGGGCTAGCGACCCCCCATAACGGTGCCGACGGCGGCGTCGACGCGCGCGGGATCGGGAGATTGACCGGTCAAGCGCGACACCACGGCCGTCGCGGTCTCGCTGGCGACTTGACGCAAGGCGCCCATCGCCTGCTGCCGTGCGGCCGATATACGGTGTTCGGCCTCGGCGAGTTGCCGCTCGAGCTGCTCGCCATCGATGCGTGCGCGCTCGGCAGCGTCCCGCTTGGCACCGTCGGACGCCTGAGAGATCTGCAGCTGTGCTTCGGCCGAAGCCGAACGGCCACGCTCGGCGATCTCGAGGGCGGCATGATCGGCGGCCTCTTTCGCCGCGCGTGCGCTGGCCAGATCGGAGGAGATGCGCGCCTCGCGCGTTTCCAGCACGGTGCCGACCTTGGGCAGCGCCCAATGCCGCAGCGCCATGTAGAGCCCGGCGAAGATGATGAACATCCAGACGACCTGGGCGATCGTCAGTGGATTGGAGAAATCGAGCTGGGGCATGCGCCTCGCGTCCGGCAGGAAAGGCCGGCCCGGTGGCCGGCCCGTAACGTAGATAGAAAGAAGCCGGCGCCGGACCCTCGAGGTCCGTCGCCGGCTCCGGTCGGCTTAGGTGAAGAGGATGAGGAAGGCGATCAGCAACGCGAACAGCGCAACGGCCTCCGTCAGCGCGAAGCCGAGAATGCCGATCGGGAATACGACGTCGCGGGCGGACGGGTTGCGGGCGACGGAGGTCACCATCGCGGAGAAGATGCTGCCCATGCCGAGGCCGACGCCGGCGAGGGCAATGACGGCGATACCTGCGCCAAGAGCCTTATAAGCGGCGACGGTGGCGGCGGCGGAGACGGCGACTGATTGCGGGTCCATGACGTAAGTCCTTTCAGTTTAACGACGGAGGTATTGGTCCCGGCTCAGTGCAGATGCACTGCGTCGTGCAGGTAAATGCACGTCAGGACGGCGAACACGTAAGCCTGGAGCGCGGCCACCAGGAGCTCGAAGCCCTGAAGGATCACGGTCAGCGCGAGCGGCAGGATACCGAACGCACCGGTCACGACACCCGCGCCGGCCAGGATGAGGATGAAGCTGCCGAACACTTCGAACATCACGTGTCCGGCCACCATGTTGGCGAACAGTCGGATCGAGAGGCTCACCGGCCGCGACAGGTAGGAGATGACCTCGACCGGAATGATCAACGGCGCCAACAACTTGGGCGCGCCTTCCGGGAAGAAGTAACCAAAGAACTTCAGCCCGTGGATACGCAGCGCCACCAGCGTGACGATCACGATCACCATGACGGCCAGACCACCAGTAACGGCGATGTGGCTGGTGTAAGTGAAGGAATAAGGCAGCAGGCCCAGCACGTTGCCGAGGAACACGAAGAAGAACAGCGTGAACACGAACGGAAAGTATTTCTTTCCCTCCGGTCCGATCGCGCCCACCGCCATGTCCATGACGCCGGAATAGGCCATCTCGGCCAGCGCCTGCAGCCGGCCCGGAATGATCGCCTGCGGCTTGGCGCCATAATACATTGTCGCCAGCAACAGCCCGGAGGCCAGGATCATCATAAGGTTCGAGTTGGTGAAATTCACCGAGCGGCCGATCGCCCCCAGCGCGCTGTGGAGCTCGAATTGGCCAAGTGCGTCGATCTTCGGTGCTGCTTCGGCGGCCAAACTCAGTTCCCTTCCACTCACGAGCCCGGCGTGGGCCGTGTCTTGCGCGGCATCATCAGCCGCCAAACGTTCGCTACCCCGGCCGCGCCGCCGAGCAGCACAAACAGGGCCAGCAACCAGGGGCGTGTCCCCAGCAGCCAATCCAAACCCCAGCCAATCGCAAGTCCGACCGCAAGCGCGGAAACCAGCTCGACCCCGACGCGCGCGCCAATCCCCATAGGGCTTGGCGAGCTACCCGAGCCCACACCAGGTGCCGGTTTAGGCGCTGCCGCCTCTTGCCGAGCCTGCGCACCGCGCAGACGCTCCTCGAAGGAGCCTCCATCCTGGGATGGTTTATCCCGATCACTCATTTCCGCCCCCGCACGCCCAACGACTGCGCCGCAAAGGCGCCCGTCTGCTATCTTCGAGGGGGTAGGGTGTCAAGGCTGAGACGCGCTTTCATCTGCGAAACTACTCCGCAGCCACCGCCTCGACCATTTCCACCGCCGCCCCGAGATCCACCGACAGCAGCCGCGACACCCCGCGCTCCTGCATCGTGACGCCATACAGCCGGTCCATCCGCGCCATGGTCAGGTGATGGTGCGTGACCACCAGGAAACGCGTGCCGGTCTCGGCGACCATGTCGGCCAGCAACGTGCAAAAGCGCTCCACATTGGCGTCGTCCAGCGGCGCATCGACTTCGTCGAGCACGCAGAGCGGCGCCGGGTTGCAGCGGAACACGGCGAAGATCAGGCTCAGCGCCGTCAGGGCCTGCTCGCCGCCGGAGAGCAGCGACAGGGTGGCCAGCTTCTTGCCCGGCGGCTGCGCGTAGATCTCCAGCCCGGCCAGCAACGGATCGTCCGATCCCACCATCGCCAGATGCGCCCGCCCGCCGCCGAACATGCGCGCGAAGAGCTGCTGGAAGTGCTTGTCCACTTGATTGAACACGTCCGACAGGCGCTCGCGCCCTTCCCGGTTCAGATGCCCGATGCCGCCGCGCAGCTTGGCGATGGCAGTGCCCAACTCCTCGCGCTCACCGACGATGATCGCCATTTCGTCTGCCAGAGCCTCGGCCTCCATCTCGGCGCGCAGGTTGACCGGCCCCATCGCCTCCCGTTCGCGGGCCAGGCGCTGCCACTTGCCGCGCGCTCGCTCCTCCGCCGCAACCGAGACGTCGTCCGGCGGAGCCGGAATATCCAACGCGCCGAGCCGTTCCGCCACCGCCGCTTCGGCGGCTGCCACGCCCTGCGCCGCCGCCTCGATGCCGCCCTCCGCCCTGACTAGCGCCTCGCGGGCGGCATACAGCGCCTGCTCCGCCTGTCGCGCGGCGTCGCTGGCGACCGAGGCCTGGCGTTCCGCGCCCGCCAGCGCCGTTGCTGCCGCCTGATGGCCCGCCTGTGCCTCGCGCAACGCCATGGCCGCCTGCGCCGCCTGTCGCGACGCGGCTTCGGGACCGCCGTGCAGTTCATCGGCCTCGGCCGCTGCAACCTGCGCCCGCGCCCGTAGATCTGTGACCCGGCCCCGCGCGTCCGCCGCCCGCATCCGGCCATCCTCCCGCTCGCGGCCGATCACGCCCCGCCGGTGCTGCCGCCCGACATGGCCGCGCTCCAGCGTCTGCAGCGCCAACTGCGCCTCGCGGTCCCGCGCCCGCGCTGCCGCTTGCGCCGCCTTGCCGCGCTCCACCTCGGCCCGCAGCACCGTCACATCCGGCGCCGCATCCCGCTCGCGCCGTGCCTCGGCCAATGCGGCATCCGCCTCCGTCCGCTCCGGGGCCAGCGCGTCGATCTGCGCCAACAAATCCGCCAGCCGCGCCCCGCTCTGCTCGGCCCGGCCACGTAGGCCCGCCGCATCGGCCCGGCTTCGCTCCGCCGCCTGCTCGGCCGCTCGCAGCGCCGTTCGCGCCTGGCCGTCCGCCGCCATGACAGCCCGCTCGGTCACGTCCGCCGCCTCGCGCGCCGCCCGCGCCGCCCGCGAAACCGTCTCGGCCGCCAGCAACTGCTCCTGCAGCCCGGTCAGTCGGTTGCGCTGCTGCAACCGCACCGCCGCCGCTGTCGGCGCGCCCGCCCGCACCGTGTAGCCGTCCCAGCGCCATACCGCGCCCGCCCGCGACACCAGCGTCTGACCCGGCAGCAACGCCGCCTGACCCGCCTGGCCACCCGCATCGTCGTCCACCACCGAGACCCCGGCCAACGCGCGCGCCAGCAGCGCCGGCCCCCGCACGAGACCGGCCAAACGTTCGCCCGGCATCGCCGCAACCTCGAGCGGCGGCAATTCGCGCCAGTGCCGCGGCGCGTGGGGGTCCGCCGCCGCCGCCAACTCCTCGCCGAGCGCCGCGCCGAGCGCAGCCTCCAGCCCGGCCGGCACCTCCAGTCGATCGACCATCTTTGGCCATTTCTCGCCATCGCGGACGGCCAACACCTGCGACAGCCCCGCGACCTCGGCCGCCAGCTTCGCCCGCGCCGCCTCCGCCTGGTTCAGCCGCTCCCGCGCCGCGGTGGCTGCCGGTAGCGCCGCCACCCGCGCCGCCTCCGCCGCCTCCGCCTGAGCCCGAGCGGCGACCAACGCCTCCCGCGCCGAGGCCTCGGCCGAGATCGCCCGCTGTAGCTGCGCCGGGTCGGGCGCCGACGCCTCGGCTCGAGCCCGCTCGGCGGCCAAACGCGCGCCCGCCTCTGCCGCCCGACGCGCCCGCGCCTCTGCCGCCGACATCACCTGCTGCAGCGTCGCCGCGCGCGCCGTCAGCTCCGCCGCCCGCTCGGTGGCTGCACTCGCCGCCATCTCGGCCGCCGCCAACGCCGCCGCCGCCGCCGCCGCCGCCGCCTGCGCCGAGGCCGACGCCGCCGGATACGCCTCGGCCTCGGCTGCCAACCGCGCAGTTTCGGTCTCGAGCCGGGCGTCGGCGGCGTCGACATCCTTCTGGATTTGCTCGGCATGCCCGAGATCGCGAACCGCCTGCGCCCGCCGCGCCACTGCAGCCGCCACCGCGCTCTGCGCCCGCGCGATCTCCGCCTTGACGCCCTCTTGCGTCACCCGCGCCCGCTCCAGCAGCGTCCGCGCGGTCGCCTCGTCGGCCCGCAAGCCAGGCAGCGCTGCCTCCGCCGCCTTGGCCGCCTGTGCCGTGCCGCCCGCCTGTGCCGCTGCCGCGGTTACCGCATTCTCTGCCGCGGCCAACGCCGCCTCACCCGCCGCCGCCGCCGCCCGCGCCCGTGCCTGGGCGATGGACAGCATCGCCGCCTCCGCCTCCCCGACCGTCGACGACAGCGTCCGATATCGGCTCGCCTGTTTGGCCTGCTTCTGCAGCCCGTCGAGCTGCGTTTCCAGCATCGCCCGCCGTTCTTCGGCCCGCTCCAGATTGACTTCGGCCGCCCGCAGCCGCGTTTCCGCCTCTGCCCGGCGCGCGTGCAGCCCGGTGATCCCGGCCGCCTCCTCCAGCACCTGGCGCCGCTCCTCCGGCCGCGCCGACACCAGCGCGCTGACCCGGCCCTGGCTCACCATCGCCGAGGACCGCGCGCCCGACGCCAGATCGGCGAACAGCGTCTGCACGTCCCGCGCCCGCGTCTCGCGGCCATTCACCCGGTAGGTGCTGCCCGCCCCGCGCTCGATCCGCCGCGCCACCGCCAGCTCCGGCTGCTGGCCGAACGGCGCCGGAAAGCCCTGGGTCAAGCCTCCCGGCTCGCCGCCGGGCTCCAGCGTCAGCACCACTTCGGCCAGGTTACGGCTCGACCGCGTCGCCGTGCCGGCGAAGATGACGTCGTCCATCTCCGTGCCGCGCATCGTCCGCGCCGACGCCTCGCCCATGGCCCAGCGCAACGCGTCGGTGACGTTACTCTTGCCGCACCCATTCGGCCCGACGATGCCGGTCAACCCCGGCAGGATCTCGACCGTCGCTGGCTCGGCGAAGCTCTTGAACCCGGTAATCCCTAGCCGGACGAACCGTGCCCGCATCCGAACTAGGCGGAAGCGTCCGCCACAGCCTTGGCGAACGTCTCGAACGGCACCGCGCCCGCCGTGGGCTTGTCGTTGAACACGAAGGTCGGCGTGCTGTTGACGCTGTAGGTTTTCTCGCCCTTGGCCTGCTCGTCCAGCACGAACTGCTTCAGCTTGTCGTCGCGCACCGTCGCGTCGAACGTCGCCCGCGTCATGCCGGCCAGCATCGATAGCTTGGCCAACTCCTCGACCGGGTTGCCGCCGCGGATGAACGCCCAGCGATCCTGGGTCGACAGTAGCGCCGAGATGAACGGCTCGTACCGCTCCGGCGGCAACGCGCGCGAGATCATCGCGGCATACAGCGCCAGCTGATCGAGCGGGTAGTCGCGCCACACGTAGCGGATCTTGCCGGTATCGATCAGCTCTGCCTTTACGCGCGGAAACGTCTCCTTCTGGAACGCGGCGCAATGGGTGCAGGTAAGGCTGAAATACTCCTGCACCGTCACCTTGGCGTCGGCATTGCCGAGCGCGCGGTCGGCAAAGCGGGCGTCCTCGCCTTCGGCGTGCGCTGGGCGGAGGAGCGCGCTGGCGGCGGGAAGTGCCAGCAGGCTGGCGGCAAGCAGGGTGCGACGGGTCGGCATGGTGGCGGCCTCGAGATGGGAGGATTTGGCCCGATATGCCTCCGTTACCCGAGTCCTCGTCAAGTCTCGTCGGCGTCGGTCAGTTTGCGCGGGGCGCGCTTGCGTGCCGAAGGTTTCGTCGCCTGCGCGACCGCCCCGCCGAGCGCAGCCAGGGCGTCCCGCAATGCGCCCTCCTTCATGTCTGGGATCTCGACGGGCGCGGACGGCGGCGCCTTGGGCCGGGCCGCGGCCTTCGCCAACGCCGGGGCGGCGGCCTGCACGAAGCGAAGCTGCTCAACCATGACCCGGCCATAATGCGCGTTGATGCGCTCGGCCAGCTGCGCCGACAGATGCTGCAACTCCATCGCGACCGGGCCGGAGCAGGCCAGCGTCAGCGATCCCCGCGCGAGCTGCCGCGGCACGCTGACGGCCGCGAGCGCCGGCCCGACGATGACGGGCCAATCCGCCATGAGCTGCGCCGCACCGGCCGATCGCGACCGGAACACCGGCCGCGTGATGGCCGGCAGCAGCACGCCGATCGACCGGGGACCGCTATAGAAACGGCTCACCCCTTCCGATGCCTTCTTGCCCGCGCCCTCCTTGCCCCCA
>JBPBQE010000434.1:0-25686 GCA_050954595.1 Janthinobacterium lividum
GCCAGCGCGGTGTCGACGAAATCGTCCGTGTCGATCCGCAGTGCCGCCGCTTCCTCGACGTGGCGCCGGGCCACCTGTCCGGCGCCTTCCTGTTCGGCGCCTTCCTGTTCGGCAAGAAACAGCGCGGAGCCAGCAAGCATGACGACCAGGCGCATCAACCCGGCGGAGTGCGTCGCCAAAGCGATAACTGCCTCCGGGTCGAAGATCGTTGCGGGACGTCCGCTCTCCCTCAGTCGCGACACCAGGAAACGTGCGATCTCCTCGCTTGAGAGCGGCGCAAGTGTGATCGGCACGACCGAACGTGGCAGCTTGGCCAAGGCGTGGGTGAACTCCGGCAACCCGGCGAGCGCAAAGACCGACGCTCGTCCGCAAAGCTCCTGCAAATCCGCCAGCGGCAGCGAGTCCGCTTCATCGATCAGGAGCATGTCCGTCGCGGCAACGCCCTCCATAACGGGATGTCGCTGAACGGTGACGGGGGCGCGCTCCGTGCTCAGGCAGTGGGCGAGTTGGTGCAGCAGAAGGGTCTTGCCGGTGCCGGGCAGTCCCAGCACGGCGATCGACTTGCCCCGCCGGAGTGCGGCGAGGGCCTGCTCCTGCGCGCGTTGCCATGATGCATGCGGATAGGCATCGATCGACCTGCATCGAAGTCGGAACGGCGACGCAGTCGGGTTGAGCAGCAATGTCGGCACGATCTGCCAGGTGGGCACCGCAGTGACTACGATCAAGCACGCCCGAGCCCGAAGCGGCGGGTGCCCGCTGTGGACTCGATGCGGGTTGTTCATCACAAAAGCTGAAGGGTGCAGCCTCGTTTGGCTAACCGTGCAAGGCAAGTAGGAGCATGTTCGATGAGGTCTAGGGTTTGCATCGGTGCCGCCATCCTGATCGTGCACGCGCTGCCGGTTCTGGCTCAAACACGGTCCCCACCGGGTCGGGACGAGTTCTACTGGCTGGGTGAGATCAACAAGGCCAGCATCGTCATCAACAGCGACGAGGGATTGCTCGACAAGTCGCTGGCCCCGTCGATCGCTGCCGGGCTGAACAGCGTGCTGCAGGCCGGCAACGAGCCCGGCGGGAGCCGTCCCACGCTGGTGATCACCTTTGAGCCGCTGTTGATCAAAGCGGCCGGCGTCGAAGCGACGCTGATCCATGCCGGACGATCGAGCCAAGACATGCTCTCGACCATGAGGGCCGCCATCATGCGCGACGAGGTGCTGCGCCTGGCGGAGCAGCTGAACAAGACCACGGCCACGATGGTCCGGCTGGCCGAGCGCACGACCGGGACGATCGTGCCGAACTACACCAATGGCGTGGCGGCGCAGCCCAACAGCTACGGCCATTACCTACTCGGCTTCGTCGCCGGGCTGCGGCGCGATGCGGAACGACTGCGGCAGGCCTATGCCAGGCTGGATCGTTCGGCCATGGGCACCACGGTGCTGAACGGCACCAGCTGGCCGCTGGACCGGCCCCGCATGGCGCACTATCTCGGCTTCGGGGCCACCGTCGACAATGCCTACGACGCCGCGCAGATCTCGCCGGCCGAGATGCCGGTCGAACTCGGTGCGCTCACCACCAGCATCGCCCTGCACACCGGCGCCTTTGTGCAGGACACGATGACGCAGTACGCCCAGCCGCGCCCGTGGATCCTGCTACGCGAAGGCGACGGCAACACCTACGTGTCCAGCGCCATGCCGCAGAAGCGCAACCCGGGCCTGCTGAACGATACCCGCGCGCAAGCCTCCATGGTGGTGACGCTGGGCGTGGGGCGGGTGATCAGCGACCACAACATCCCGCCCGGCATGTCGGACCCCAAGAGCGTCCGCGACAACGGCGCCGTGTTGGGCGGTGCCACGCGGATGCTGCAGGGATGGGATCGGATCCTCGGCGCCCTGGTGATCGACCCGGCGCGCGCGCTGGAAGAGCTGAACAGCGACTGGACCGCCTCGCAGGAGCTGGCCGACGTGCTGATGCGCAAATACCAGCTGCCGTTCCGCGCCGGCCATCATTTCGCGTCGGAAGTGGTCGACTTCGCCAAGGCGCACGACATCAAGCCGAGCGATTTCCCCTATGCCGAAGCGCAACGCATCTACATGCAGATGCTGCAAGAGATGCAGCTCCCCGAGCAACCATTGCCGATGAGTGAGGCCGAGTTCCGCGCCACGCTGGACCCCGTCGCCATCGTGCGCGATCGCGTGACCGCCGGCGGGCCGCAACCGGCGGAGATGACCCGCATGCTGGCCGAAGCGACCGCGGCCATCGCCGAACAGGAAAACTGGATCGGTGAACAGCGCGGGCGGATCGACACCGCCCTGGCCTCGCTCGACGCTGATTTCGAGCGCATTTTGCCGAAACGGTAACCGCGCCCGTCCCGATCGGCGCGCCAGAGTAGGTTTGACGTTCCGATCAGAAAAGGAGCAGCCTTCCTCACCGGCCAGCAAGAGCCACCGAGGAACCGAATGTCCGTAACTCCGACCACCACGCCCCGCCTGCGGTTCGTGCAGCGCTCGGCGCTGGCATTGCTCGTGCTGAGCGGCGCCATCAACACCATCGACCGCGCCGCGCTGGCGATCGCCAACCCGCTCGTACGCCAGGATCTCGGCCTGTCGGTCGCCGATATGGGCCTGCTGCTGTCCGCGTTCCTGTGGGCCTACGCCTTTGCGCAGCTGCCGGTGGGGCCGCTGATCGATCGGCTGGGACCGCGGCGGTTGCTGACGGCGGGGCTTGCCGTCTGGTCAACTGCTCAATTGCTGTGCGGGATCGTCGGCAGCGTGGCGCAGTTCGCCGCCGCGCGGGTGATGCTGGGCATCGGCGAGGCGCCGCAATTCCCGACCGGCGGCCGCGTCGTGCGCGACTGGTTCAATGCCCGCGACCGCGGCCGGGCCTCCGGCATCTTCAACAGCGCGTCCACCCTCGGAACCGGCATCGCCGCCCCGCTGCTGACGACGCTGATGCTGCTCTACGGCTGGCGCTGGATGTTCATCATCATGGGTCTGCTGGGGATCTGCGCCGCGATCATCTGGTGCGCCCTCTACCGCGACCCGGCCCAAGTCGCCCTGACGCCGGAAGAGAACCATTACCGCACCGCGGGCGACGCGCCGGAGACGCCTCGTCCGGTGACGTTCGGCGAGTGGAAGCGGCTGTTCCGGTGCCGCACGACGTGGGGCATGGTGCTGGGCTATTTCGGCGTCATCTACGTCAACTGGCTCTTCAACGCCTGGCTGCCGGGCTACCTCGAGATGGGCCGCCACATGAGCCTGCTGCACACCGGCTGGGTAGCCGCCATTCCTTATGCGTTCGCGGTCTTCGGCGGAGTATCGGGCGGGTTCATCGTCGATCGATTGATGGCGCGCGGCCTTTCACGCATCGACAGCCGCAAATTTCCGCTCTGCCTGGCCATGCTGGGCGAGGCCGCCTTTGTGGTGGTGACGGCGTTGATCGCGAGCAACACGGTGGCGGTCGCGTGCCTGTGCGGGGCCATGTTCTGCGGCACGGTGGCCACGACCTGCGCTTGGGCGATGGTCAGCATCGCTGCACCGGCCAACAGCACCGGCTCGCTCGGGTCATTGCAGAATTTCGGCGGTTACCTGGGCGGCGCACTGGCCCCGATCGTGACCGGGTTCATCGTGCAAGGCACCGGCTCGTTCGTGCCGGCGCTCATCGTCGGTGCCGTCATGTGCGTGTTCGCGGCCGTGAGCTACTTCGTGATCCTGCGCCGGCCGATCACACCGGAGGACCTGCTGCCACCGCGTCGCGCCATGGTCGGCGGGGTGGGATCGCTGCAATCAGAATGACGTAGTGCGCTGGCGTCGGTCACCCGGGCGGTTCAGGCCGTCTCGTATGTCGTGAGTTCGACGCTGGGCAGACAGAGCGTCGCAAGGCTGTCCGATGCGGCAAGGCGGAGCAGGATGGTTACCAACTCGGAATCGTCGATCAGTAGCGCAGCCTGAGCCAAGGTGAACCACTCGCGGCGACGCTGATGCGCCTCCGGCCAGTCCGTAAGTAATTCGGCGACGCGAAGTGGGTATATCTTGACCGAGCACTCCTTTGTCGCGACCGGTAAGCGCTTGGTGTACTGATAACTGAAGATTGGCATCGGGCTGATCTGGCCGACGATGCCCGCCTCTTCATAGGCTTCTTTGGCCGCAAGCTCGGGCTCGCTGAGCCGCTTCTCAGACCAGCCTTTCGGTAGAATCCAGCGGCCCGTGTCACGGCTGGTGATCAGCATTACCAATGTTTCGGCTCCCTCCAGCTTGAAGGGTAGCGCGGCACATTGGCGGCCGTCCTTACGCATCGCGGATTTCGACCTTGCGCCCATCGAGCATGGAGTTAGCGAATACGGCAAGGGCAGTGGCTTCATGGTGCAAGCCGACGCGATCGGTGTCGTTGGCGAGCTGAAACAAGCGATTGGCCAGGATTTGGTGGCAGCCAACCGGGTTGGGGAGGTTCTGGACGTCTGGCAACATTGGATTTTCCGTCTGGTTTTCGATTTTGGTGGTCCTAGTTATCATTGGTAGCTCTGAATAATTCGTTAATATCAGCTTACAGGCAAGGTGTTTTGTCCTAGCCGAAAACCCGAACTCGTTGAGTCGGTGCCGATTGAAGCGTCTGGCGACCGGCGATGAACCTGCCCGGGTCGGCATCGACCATCGACTGCAACTGGATGCGATGGTCGACTGACATATGTGTCAGCTCGATCGGTTGTCCACTCGCATCGACACCGTCTTTTAGCCAGTAGCGCCCGCAATCTCGCGCCAGGATCCGCATCGCCGCCGCATCGCCCAACCACAAGATCGGGATCGACGGAAGCAGAAGGGTTTGGCCCAGCAACAGGCGACATAGAGCTGGAAGGAACACTGCAAGTAACGGCGCTTGTAACACTGTTGCCGCAGGGTGCGGCCCAACATCGTCACGCGAAACGCGCCAGACGTCATCATTACATAACATGAGGTCTACAGAGTATGTTGCTAGAGGCTCCGCGGTAAAAACCCGTTGGCCAAGAAGACGAGCCGGCAGAGCGCCGCACTCGGCCACGCGGCGCTTACCCTGCAGGTCGGCCCAGAGAGTGGCGAAAAGCCGCCCCCGTTGCTCGAGCGCCGCCTGTCGGGCGTATGCTGCCTTCGCATTCGCCAGCGACGTCATGGCGCTTCCCTCCCCTATCGTTTCCGATAGCTTGCCTGGCAGAGGTTAAGCGATCTCTAACCGCTCAGCCGTAGACCAGGTTCGGCAAGCCCATGGCGATCCCGGGCACGAAGGAAAGGATCACCACGGCCAGCGCCATCAGGATCACGAAAGGCAGCGTGCCCCAAATGATCGGGCCCAGCCCGATATCGGGCGCGATCCGGTTGATGACGAAGATGTTGAGCCCGACGGGCGGATGGATGAGGCCCATCTCCATCACCACCGCCATGACCACCCCGAACCACACCAGGTCGAACCCGGCCGCTTTCAGCGGTGGCAAGATGATGGGGGCGGTCATCAGGATGATCGATACCGGGGGCAGGAAGAAGCCGAGCGCGACGACCAGCAGCAGGATGGCGAACAGCAGCAGCCAACGGCTGAGGTGCAGGCCGACGATCCAGCCGGCTGCGTCTTGACTGATGTGCAGGTAGCTCATCACGTAGGAGTAGAGCAGGCTCATGCCAATGATCATGAGCAGCATGCCGCTCTCGCCGAGCGTGCCGGCGAAGATCGGCTTGAGGTCGGCCGGCTTGTACGCGCGATACACGACCGCGATCAGCACAAGCGCGAGCACGGCGCCGAGGCCGGCCGTTTCGCTCGGGGTAGCGATGCCGCCGTAAAGCGCCACCATGACGCCGGTGAGCAGGATCAGGAACGGCACGACGCGGGGCAGCGAGGCGAAGCGCTGGCGCATCGTGTAGGTGTCCTGACGCAGGATCTCGCTGCGGAACCCGCCGTCCTCGGCGATGCCGGTGGCGGTCGCAAATTCCTGGCGCCAGCGGAAGATCGCGTAGCCGGAGAACAGCACCACCAAGAGGATGCCAGGCCCGATGCCGGCAAGGAACAGGCGACCAAGGGATTGCTCGGCGGCAACGGCGTAGAGGATGAGCACGATGCTTGGCGGTAGCAGGATGCCGAGCGTGCCACCGGCTGCGACCAGCCCGGCGGCGAAGCCAGGCGAGTAGCCGCGGCGGCGCATCTCGGGAATGCCGGAACTGCCAATGGCGCTGCAGGTCGCCGGGCTGGAGCCGGCCATGGCGGCGAACAGGCCGCAGGCGATGACGACGGCGACGCCGAGCCCGCCGGGCACGCGGCCGAGCCAGGTATGCAGCGCGTCGTACAGATCCTTGCCGGCGCGGGACTTGCCGATCGCGGCGCCCTTGAGGATGAACAGCGGAATGGTCAGCAGCGTGATGCTGGCCAGCTCCTCGTAGACGTTCTGCGCCACGGTATCGAGCGAGGCGGCGGGCATGAAGCCGACCATGAACAGCGTCGCCACGCCGCCCAGGGCGAACGCGATGGGCATGCCGGAGAACAGGGCGACGAGCGTGGCGCCGCCATACATCAGGCCGATCTGCAGCGTGCTCATCGAACGGGAAGCGGCGGCGAGGGGGCGAGATGGGCGGGCTGGCTGGCCCGGTGGCGACTGCCGACGACTTGCAGCAGGAGTTGCACCGACAACAGGCTCATCCCGAGCGCCATGCAGCCATAAGGGATCCATAGCGGCGGACCCCAGGCAGACGGTGTGGTCTGACCTTCGTCCCACGCCTCGTAGAACAAGGCCCAGCTCTTCCAGGCGAAGAACGTCACGAACATGAAGCTGAATAGATCGGCCATCACCTTACGGACTGCGTCGATGCCGGGCGGCAGGATATGGGTCAGCGCGTCGATGGCGACATGGCCGCGCTTGGACTGGATCCAGCCGGCGGCGGCGAACGTCGCGCCGATCAGCAGGAACGTGCTGAGCTCGTCCTGCCAGTCGCTGGCGATGGCAAAGAAATAGCGGCCCATGACTTCCCAGGTCAGCACGGCACCCGCGGCGGCGATGGCGAGTGCGGAGCCCACGGCCAGCACGGCGTTGAGGCCGCTCACGGCAATCTGGATCGATCCCAGCACTCCGCTCCGCGGCACGTCGTCAGCCGGGATCGACCCGGCGGCAGCGTCGATCCCGTGGGTGCTCACGAGGTGACCGCTTCGGCCGCTTTCAGCAGCGCCGCGTTGGCGGCACTCTTGTCGGCATAGTCCTTCCAGGCCGTGCTTTCGGCGAGTGGGCGCCATTTGGCGATGGCGGCGGCATCCATGTCGCGGATGGTGGCACCGGCCTTGCCGTAGACGCGGCCCAACTCCTCGTCGTCGGCCTTGGCGGCGGAGGTGGCGAACGGCTCCATGGCGGCGCCGACCGAGGTGATGACCTTCTGCTGATCGGGCGTGAGACTGTCGTAGATCTGCTTGGACATCAGCAGCGGCTCGAACATGAACCAGAAGCTGCCCTTGCTGCCGGTGGTGACGGCCTTGCTGATCTCTTCCAGGCGGAACGAGATGAGGCTGGTGGACGAGGTGACGGCCGCATCGAGCGAGCCGGTCTGCATCGCGGCGTAGATTTCGTTGGATGGCACGGAGCTGATGATGCCGCCGGCCTGCTTGAGCATGAGGTCGAACTCGCGCGAACCGCCGCGGACCTTGAGGCCCTTTGTGTCGTCCGGCACGACGATCGGGGTCGAGCGCGAGGCGATGCCGCCGGCCTGCCACACCCAGGTGAGGATCTTCACGCCGCGCTTGTCGAGCAGCGCCGTCAGCTCCTCGCCGATCTTGGCGGTCTTCCAGGCCATGCCCTGCTCGTACGACGTCACCAGACATGGCATCAGGCCGATGTTGACTTCGGGGACCTCGCCGCCGGCGTAGGCGAGTGGATAGATGGTGAGGTCGAGCGCACCGCGGCGCAGGGCGGAGAACTGGGCCACGGTCTTCATCAGCGAGGAGCCGGGATAGACCTCGAACTTCAGCTCGCCACCTGTCTGCTTGGTGACCTCGTCGGCAAATTTGCGGGTCAGCCGATCGCGGAAATCGCCGGAATCGGTGGTGCCGCCGGGAAATTGGTGGCTGATCTTGAGGGTGCGTGGCTCGGCCAATGCGCTACCGGCGCGAAGCAACGCGGGGGCACCGAGCAGGGAGCCCATCAAAAGGCGGCGGCTAATAGACATGACGAGCTCCCAAAGTCCGATGCGCAGTGTTCTCGACACACGCTTGGCGGCATTATGAGTGCTGTATGGGGCGACAACAAGCGCGTGACTGATCGGGAATATCCAGTGCGGCCGATGGTCGGCATCGGCATCGTCATGCTCAAGCCGGGTCCGGGAGGCAGCGCATCGGTGCTGCTGGTGCGGCGGGCCAAGGCGCCGTCGCTCGGACAATGGGCGTTGCCGGGGGGTGGGCAGGAATTGGGCGAGACCGCCGAGGCCGCCGCCCGGCGCGAACTGCTCGAGGAGGCCGGGCTTGCGGCCGGGGCGATGCACCTGGCCGCCAACGTGGACAGCATCCACCATGACCCGGCCGGGCGGATACGCTTCCATTATACCATTCTGGATTTCGCAACGCTCTGGCAGGGCGGCGAGCCCGTTGCCGGCGACGACGTGTCCGAGGCGGTGTTCGCGCCGCTCGACGCGTTGGCGCCGTTCGAGTTGTGGAGCGAAGCCCACCGTGTCATCGCGATCGCGCGCGACATCCTGAAACTGTAATCAACCGGAAAGAGCATCATGCCCAAGCCCGAAACACCCGTGCTGATCACCGGAGCGTCCGGCAATCTAGGCCGCTTCCTAACCAAGACGCTGGCGGCGGAAGGATGGACGCTGCGGCTGACGGACATGGCGCCGTTTCCCGACGAGCTGCCGCCTGGCGCCAGCTTCCGCCGGGTCGATCTGGCGGATGGGTTGGAGGTGGTGCGGCTGATCGAGGGATGCGGCCTGGTGCTGCATTTCGGCGGCGCCTCTACGGATGAGTGGGCATTCGAGTCGGTCGTCGATGCCAATCTGCGCGGGCTGTACCATGTCTACGAGGGCGCCCGGCTGGCCGGAGCGCGGGTGGTGTTCGCCAGCTCGAACCATGCGATTGGGTTCCACGAGCGGACGGAGAAGCTCGACGCGGATTGCTCGCTGATGCCGGACAGCTTGTATGGCGCGTCCAAGGCGTTCGGCGAAGTGATGGGGCGGCTCTACTGGATGAAGCACGGGGTCGAGAGCGTGTCCGTGCGGATCGGGTCGTGTTTTCCGGAGCCAATCGACGAGCGGATGCTGTCGACCTGGCTGTCCTACCCCGATCTGGGACGGATGATGATCGCCTGTGGGACCGCGCCGACGGTCGGGTGCTCGCGGCTGTGGGGCGTATCGAACAACTCCCGCAGCTTCTGGGGGGAGGACGACCGGGTCGCGATTGGCTGGTCGGCGCAGGACAGCGCCGATGTGTTCGAGAACAAGGTGCTCGGCAAACTGAGCGACAGCCCGGTTGCCGAGAAATACCAAGGCGGGATCTACACCACCCGCGGCTGAGGGATCAGCTTCGGCGACGCCGCGGTGCGGTGTCGCTAAGGTTGAGCGTGCTGGCCAGCCCGACGCAGATGAGGCCGAGGCCGGCAGGGATCAGCCACATCGGCCGCATCATGAATGGCACCTCGATCCAGTTCCACAACCAGGTCAGGCTGTGTTCGCGCAACCAGGTCGGGCTGTTCTGGTCGGCCCAGGTCATGCCCTGGCCCAGAGTCATGCCAGGCGGAGTCAGAGCGCCGATCGCCACCGCTGCGACGAGAAAGAAAGCCGCAAGAACGGCGAAGATCCGCGCCACCATCACATGAACAATCTGTCGGTCGGCATGCCTGCATACAGGCTCGCAACCTGTGCGCCATAGCCATTGTACATCTGGGTGGGCACACGCTCGCCGGTGCCGATCAGGCGCTCGGAGGCCTGGCTCCAGCGTGGGTGCGGAACCTGCGGGTTCACGTTGGCCCAGAAGCCGTATTCGCTGGGCTGGGTGGACTGCCAGGAGTTGACCGGCTGCTTGTCGGTAAAGGTCAGGCCGACGATGGATTTGATTGACTTGAAGCCGTATTTCCACGGCACGACGAGGCGGATCGGCGCACCGTTCTGCTTGGGCAGTTCCTTGCCATACATGCCCACGGCCATGAACGTCAGTTCGTTGTTGGCCTCGTCCATGCGCAGCCCCTCGCGATAGGGCCAGTCGATGATCGAAAGCCGCAGGCCGGGCATTGCTTTGGGGTCCGCCAAGGTCGTCATCTCGACGTATTTGGCGCCCGAGGTCGGGGCCGCGATACGGATCAAGTCGCTGAGCTGGAAGCCGGTCCAGGGCACCGTCATGGCCCAGGCCTCAACGCAGCGATGGCGATACACGCGCTGCTCGAGCTTGACGCGCTTGAGCAGGTCCTCAAGGCCGATGGTCATCGGCTTGGCGACCATGCCGTCGATCTTCACGGACCAGGGCGTGATCGGCAGGCGCTGGGCGGCGCGCGCGATCGACTTGTCGGTGCCGAATTCATAGAAATTATTGTAGGTCGTCGCGTCGGTCTCCGGCGTGATCGGACGGCCGGCGTTGGCGAAGGCCGGGTCCATCGGCGCACCCTGTGCCCGAGCGCCACGCGGCAGGAGAAGTGCCGCACCGGCGGCACCCAGTGCAGCCCGGCGGCTCATGACGAGTGCCTCCGGCGTTACCAGCCGCTCGCTGATTTCCCAGTCACGCTTGTTCAGAATAACGGTCATGCGGGCCATCCATCGGGTGAGGCACAGATTGAAGTCAAATGGTGCTGGCGCAAGGTCTGCGTCAAGCGAGTTATCGACGTGTTCACTGCGCTGGACGGCCCGCCTGCCGCTACTCCGTGACTTTGGCCGGCGGTTCGGCCGGGATCGCGTTGCCGATGCTGCCATCGGCAGGAACCGACACGGCTTCTGCGCCGGCCGGGGGAGCGCCGGCGGCACCGTTGGGATGTGGACGATTCATCATGGCGCCGGTCATCGGAATGAAGAACACGCCGACATCCTTGCGGGAATGGACCTTGCCGTCCGCGTCCTTGGTGTAGACGTAGAGGATTTGGCCACGCTTGAAGGGCTGGCCGATGGGGATCAGCATGCGGCCACCGGGCTTGAGCTGCTTGAACAGCTCCGGCGGCGCGTATTGGGCGGCGCAGGTGACGATGATGATGTCGAAGCCGTCCTTGACCTCGGGCCAGCCGAAATAGCCGTCGCCGACGCGGGATTCCACGTTGGTGTAGCCGAGGGGCGCGAACACTTTGCCGACGGCGCGGCCCAGCGGCTCGATGATCTCGATCGAGTAGCTCTTCTTGACGATGCGGGACAGCAGGCTGCTCTGGAAACCGCTGCCGGTGCCGACCTCGAGCGTGACATCGCCGGGCTGCGGCTTGCAGACCTGGGACATGTAGGCCTGGCCGAGATAGTCGGAGAGAGCAGAACCATAGCCGAGGGCCCAGGGCTTGGGGTCGTCCTCATAGGCCACGCCACCCTGCGAACGGTGATCGGGGTAGAAGTAGTGGTAGTACTCGCGCGGAACCTCGCCGAACGCCTTCATGATGGCCGGGTCGGCGCTGCCGAGGCGCTGGGTCAGGTAGGTTTCGATATGCTTCAGCGCGGCCGGGCGCCGCGCCTGGATGGCGGCGAACTGGGCGTCGGTGACGTCGACCGGACGGCCGGACGCCGCCATGGCTTTTTCATAGGCGTCACGGGTCCAGCCGGCTCCGGCGTTCGCCGGCGCAGCCTCCGCCCGGGAAAAGCGAGCAACGAGCGGCGCGGCTAAGGAGGTGGCGAGGACGGTTCGGCGCGTGAGCGGATTGGCTGCCAATTCAACGACTTTCGATACGAGGGAAACGAGATCAGGGCGAGGACATAAAGCAGGATCGCCGCCATCAGGACACGGTCGAACCCGTCATGCACGGCCAGCAGATTGGCTAAGGGGGTGGCGACGACCGAAAATGCACCGTTCAGCGCCCAGGCCCAGGGCAGCATGGCGCCCGACCCAGCGCGTGCGAGCCCCATCGGGAACGGCAGGCCCAACGCCAACGAGACCGGAGCCGTCAGCATCAGCAGGATCAGCGCCCGCACCGTCCAGGGAAGGCCGATCGTATGCAGCAGCAACGGCTCGAGGCCGACGAGCGCGAGCGCGCACCAGCCGACGATGATCGCCGAAGCGGTGACGATGCCGCCCGGGATGCGGTCGGCGAGCAAGCTGCCGAAGCCGGAAAACACGAGCATGCCGGTGAGTACCAGGGCAAAGGCGCTGGTGCGGTCGTTGAGGTAGAAGCTAGCCTTCTCGATCAGGAAGATCTCGATGCAGAGAAAGCCGAGGCCGAGGCAGGCAAAATAGACGATCGGCCGCAGGATGGGCGCCCGGCCGGCTGGCGCGCGACCATCGGCGCCGCTGGCGACGCGGGGGGCAAAGAGCGGAACCGCCAGCACGAGCAACGCCAAGACGGCGGACTGGGCAAGGACGGCGACGTTGACGAGCTGACCGACCTCCTGCTGCGGCAGGATCTCCAGCCGGGACAGGATCTGCGGCAAGCGGTCGAGACGGAGGATGGCGTAGTAGAACGGGCGGTCGAGCGTGATCGGGCGCAGGTCGAAGGAGCGCTGCGACGGGCTGCTCTGGCCACTCAGCACGAGGCCCGCTTCGTCAGCGACGGCATCCTGCGCAGAGCCGCTGCTCTCGACTTCGCCGCTCTCGAAATCGATCGGCGGCAGGTCGTTGTAGATGTCGGCGCGCGCGGCAGCGGCGTCGAAGCCGGGATAGTAGGAGACGTCGAAGGAGCGCTCGTCGCAGAACTTGCGGACCAGGGCGATCTGCTCGGGCGTCCAAGGCTGGCCTCGCATTAGGATGCGGACATTCCAGGCAGAACGGTAGACCACGACATGACGCGCCGGGTCGGTGATCCCGGCCGCGAGCAGGGCGCTGCGGACGGTGGCCAGGACGCGGACGGCATAGACCGGGAACTCGCGGATGGAGACCGGGACCGAGATGACGCCGCCGGGTTCGAGGGCGCGCAGATACCCTTGGAGGGCAGCCTCGCTATAGGCGGTCGCGTTGGCTTCGCCGGCGTCGAGGAAGTCTCCGGCGATGTCGACCAGGCCGTAGCGACCGGTCAGCGCGAGAGGGCTGGCGGCGGAAAGATGGACCCCCGGGTCGGCGTCCATGGCGGTGGCCGGGCCGAGTCCGTTGGCAATGGCGCCGAACAGCACCGGGTCGGGCTCGAGCGCGGTGATGTCGGAGGCGCCGAGGTTGCGGGCCTGCGCGATGGCGAAGCCGCCGGAGGCGCCGATCAGCAATGTCTTGGCTTTCGGCACCAGGAGATATGGCAGGGCGTCGAGTTCGGCCGGGGCATACTCGGCAGCGGTCGCGCCCGGCCGCGGCAGCGCGGCAATGCGGCTGCCGTCGCGATACAGGCCGAAGGATTGCGGCGGGCCGGGGACGCCGAGCATGCCGGCATTGTTCGACACGTCGGTGTCGACGCGCTCGGTAAAGTCGTCGAGCAGGGCGTAGAGGCCGCGCGGCGAGCGGATCTCGGCCACCTGCTTGGCGTCCGGAGTGTGCATCGGCGCGTAGATGGCCTTGAAGTCGTTGTAGTCGGCCTGTGGAAAGCCGAGCAGCAGCGCCTCGCCGGCGAGAAGCGCAATCAGGGTGCCGGCAATCGGAAGGGTGCGGCGGGTGCCCAATGGGGCCGCCAGCGCCAGCGGAACGAGCAGCGCAGCGGGAAGCGAGAACGGGTGCAGCAGGAACATCAGCACCAGGACGAGCGCGGCGCCGGCGCCGGCGCCGGTCAGATCGTAGCCATAGACGATACCAATGCGGTCGCCGTTCAGCACGAAACTCAGGCTGACGTAGAGCCCGGCAAGGAAGAAGAACGGCAGCAGCGCGGCGTAATACAGCCCGATATTGACCAGTTGCGGCGTATAGGTGGCAGCGTTCTGTAGCTGCAGCGGATTGAACGGGTTGACCGTGGTCGCCCAGTAGCCGATCGCAGCGGCCAGGATCATGAGCGGCGGCAGCCAGGCCAGGAGGGCGTCGCTGCGGCGGACCATGGCGTCACGGCCCAGTGCCACGGCCACGCCGCTGAGCGCAAAACCGGCCATGACAATGGAAATTACCCAGTAGCCGTATTCGGACCATTTCGCGACGGCGAAGTAGCGGGTGAGCGCGATCTCGAAGCCGACCGCGGCGCCGGAAACCAGGAAGAGCGGCCAGAGCGAGCGCTTGAGCATCAGCGCCACACCCGGCGACGGATGAAGTCGGCCAACAACGCATCAAACCGGGCGGCGTCATCGACGAACAAGGCGTGGCCCGCGGTCGGGAACAAAGCGGTCTCGGCGAACTGGTCCTTGGCGGCGAGGTTGGCGGCCTGGGCGGCGAAGCGGGGGCGGACGACGTAGAGCACCGGCTTCTGGACCGAATAGACCGCCTGCTTCCAGAAGGTGCGCGGGACGGCGTAGTTGCCGAGTGCGGCGGCGGCTTCGGGCGGCGTGCGCAGTGCGGCTTCGGTCAGGCGCGCCAGGTAGGCTTCACCGGGATTGGTGGTGAACATGCCGCGCACGAAGCGGCGCATCCGCTCGTCGCGCGTCAATCTCGGGCCGCGCGGGCCGGGCAAGCGGGCCGAGGCGGTGGGCGGCGGGTCCTCGCCGACCGAGTTATCGATCAGCACGAGGCCGGCGATCTGGTTGTCGCCATGGCGGGCGACGTAGGCCAGGCTGTCGAGCACGCCGAGAGACCAGCCGACCAGGAGGACTGGGTTGCCACCATTGGCAGCGATGAGCTCGGCGATGTCTTCGCCGCGGCGCTCGTAATCGTAGCCGGACTCGGCGATCTCGCTGTCGCCTTGACCGCGCGGGTCGAGCGCCAGGACATGATACTGACGGGAGAAGGCGTCGATCTGAGGCTGGAATATCCAGGCCGGCATGGTCCAGCCCGGGATGAGGACGATGGTCTTGCGGTTGGGATCGCCGGCCTCGATGACGTGAAGCCGAACGCCGTCGCTGGTCGTATATTGAAGGTCGCGCGCCCGTGCGGCTGCAGTAGCCGCCAGTAGCGCAGCCATCAGGAGTCCGAGCACTGCACGCCGCATGAGGGCTCTATGACCTCGGCGTAATGTAGCATGTCAACCTTTCGTCTGTGAGACGATGCCGTTTTTGGGGAGCTGTGTGATGGATGACGACGAGAACACCGGACGAACGCGTCAGCTCGTGGCCTCGGTGCTGGTCATTGTGGTGCTGCTGGTGGCCGGGTTGTGGCTCACGGGCGCGCTGCACGGCGCCGGCGCGATCCAGGATTGCGTCGCGGCAGGCCGGACGAACTGCGCCCCGGTCAGCCAGTAGCCCGTGGTTAGTGCCCGATCTCGCGCGAGACGGTGGTGCCGGAGCGGAGTTGCAGGTCCTTCATCAGCGCCCCGATGACCACGGCGATCAGGAGTAGGCCGAGGCAGACGCCGAAGCCGAGGGCGAAACCGCTGGCCAGGGCGGCGCGAGCCTCGGTCAGCGTCGTCCCCGCGGTGGCGCCGCGCAATGAGCCCAGATCGATCGCCGGCAGCCCGGCGGCGGCCAGGCCGGCGTTGAAGCGGGAGGCCAGCAGCGAGCCGACGATGGTGCTGCCGAACGCGCCGCCCATCGAGCGCAGGAACAGCAGCGACCCGGTGGCGGCGCCGACGTCGCGGCGCTCGGCCGCGTTCTGCACCTGCATCAGGATGCTCGGCATGGTCACGCCGATACCGAGCCCGATCAGCGCCGAGAACGGCAGCACCAGATAGAGGGAGCCGCCGGCCGCCTGGAGAGTTAGGCCGAGAAAGCCGAGTGCGCAGGCGACCAAGCCGGCGACCACGAGCCCCTTTGTCCGCCCGATCCGGCGGGCGATCTGCCCGCCGATGAACGCGCCGACGACGCTGGAGGCGAGGAATGGTACGACCAGCAGGCCGGAGGTCGCGGCATCGAAGCCCATGACGAGCTGGAGATAGAGCGGCAACAGGAAGGTGGCGCCGAACAGGCCCAGCGAAGTGAAGAACGCGATCAGCACGCCAAAGAAGAAGGTGCGGTTGGCGAACAGGCGAGGCGGCAGAATCGGGTCGGCGGCGCGACGCTCCTGCCAGATCAGCACCGCCATCAGGCCGAGGCCGACTATGCCGAGCGTCACGACGGGAGCCGACGTCCAGGGCAATTCGACGCCGCCCCAGCTCAGCATCAGCAATAGGGCGGTGACGCTGCCGATCAGCAGGGCGGAGCCGAGATAGTCGATCTGCACCGCGCGTTTCTGCGTCTTGATCATGCGGAGCGCGCGCTCGCACAGGAACAGCGCCACCAGCCCGATCGGCAGGTTGGCCCAGAAGATCCAGCGCCACGACAGATGATCTGTCACCCAGCCGCCGACGATAGGGCCGGCGATGGAGGAGATGCCCCACATGGAGGCCATGTAGCCCTGGTACCGGCCACGCTCGCGCGGGGCGACCACGTCGGCGATGGAGGCTTGCGCCATCGACATCAGCCCGGCGCCGCCGAGCCCCTGCACGGCGCGCGCGATGATGAGTTGCGGCAGGCTCTGGGCGAAGCCGCAGGCCAGGCTGGCCAGGATGAAGATGATCAGGCTGGGGATCAGCAGGGCGCGGCGGCCCCAGATGTCGGAGAGCTTGCCGATGATAGGCGTCGCGGCGGTGCTGGTCAGCAGGTAGGCGGTGACAATCCAGGCGAGATGGCCGAAGGCGTTGAGGTCGGCCGCGATGGCGGGGACCGCGGGGATAATGACGGTCTGGTCCAGCGAGGACAGGAAGATGCAGAGCAGGATCCCGGTGATGACCCGCAGGATCTGCTGGTGCGTGTAACCGGGGATATCAGCTTGGACAGAGTCGGCCATGGGATTTCCTTACGCCCCCATGGCCCGCCGCGTCAGCCCTTGGCAGCGAGTTCGGACCGGAACAATTCGTCCACCACGACCGCGCGCTGCGCATAGGTATGGTCGTTCATCACCCGGATCCGCGCCGCCGCGCCGATGGCGCGGGCACGTTCGGGCGTCAGGCGCCGCAGATGGTCGGCCACGTCCTGGCCGTCGCGGGCAACGAGGACTTCCTTTTCCGGCTCGAGGAACAGCTCGATCCCCTCCCAGGCATCGGTGATCAGGCACACCCCGGCACCGGCGGCCTCGAACACCCGGGTGGCCGGCGAGAAGCCGACGGCGGCCATGCTGTCGCGCGCCACGTTCAGCACGGCGGCGGCCGAGCAGTTGAAGGCGTTGTGGTCCGCGGTGCCGACATGGCCGATGGCGCGGACGTTGAGCGGCATCGCCTTGTCGTGCCAGCCATTGCCGCCGAGCAGGAAGGAGCGCTCCGGCGCGAGCTGGGCGGCATGGAGGAAGAACTGCTCGACGCGGGCCTCGCGGTCCGGCAGGCGGTTGGCGAGGAAGGCCAAATCGGCGGCGAAGCGCGGCTGTGCGAGAACCGGGTGGTGCGTGACCGGGTCGAGCGCGTTGTAGATCGGAACGCATTTGCGGGCGCCGAAGCCGTGATAGGCGTCGATCACCGGCGGGCCGCCGCCATAGGTGAGCACGAGATCGAGCTGCGGCAGGGCGGCGCGAAGCGCATGGGCAGGCTCGACGCGGAGCGCATCGAGTGTGGCGGCGGCGTCGACGTCCCAAAACAGTTTGAGGGCGTTGGGCCGTGCCTTGGTGAGAATGCCGGCGAGGAGTTCGTCGTCGAACACGCCGACGCCGCTGGCCTTGATGACGATGTCGGCTGCTCCAGCCTCGTTGAGGACGGAGCGCAACCCGTCCTTGGTGGCGGGGTAGACGACGACGCGGGCGTAATCCGGCGGCTCGATGTCGCGGTGGCTCTGCCGGTCGAAGGCGTCGGGTTCGTAGAAGGTGATCTGGTAGCCGCGCGGCGCCAGGGTGGAGAGGATGCCGCGGTAATAGGTGGCGGCGCCGTTCCAGTAGGAGGACAGCAGGCTCGATCCGTAGAAGGCGATTTTCATCAGGTTCTCAGTCGTTGGATGGCTTCTGCGCGCGCAGAAGCGCGACAATGGCCAGCAATTCGGCCACGCGGATGGCGCAGGTATGGCGGGCCCGGATCGTCGCCAGACCGTGGGCGGCAAGGCCAGCGCGGAGGTCAGGCTCGTTCTGCAGGCGGCGCAGTTGGGTGGTCATCTCGTCGCCGGTGCGGGCGACCAGATAGTCCTCGCCGGGGGTGAACAGGCCCTCGCGGTCCTCCCAGGGCGCCGAGACCAGGGGGATGCCGCAGGCCAGGGCCTCGAAGACGCGGATGGTCGGGATGCCGGGAAGTTGAGTGGCGTAGAACCGGCGGGGGACATGCACCGTCAGCAGATGACGAGCGAAGATTTCGGGCGCGCGGTGGTTGGGAAGCCAGCCGCGGTAATCGGCACCATAGCGGGCGAGCAGCGCGCGCGCCTCGTCGGGGTAGCGAACACCGTGAATGGTGAGCGGCAGGCCGAGCGTGGCGGTGGGGCGGAGGAGAAAGTCCTCGAGTTCGGCGGTGCGCTCGCCGTCGCCCCAATTGCCGATCCAGACGGCACCGCTGCGCTCGGTCGCCTCGACCGGCGGGTGAAACAGACGGATATCGGCGGCCTCGTGCCAGACGAAGACACGGCCTTCCCAGCCCCAGCCACGGTAGATCTCGGCCAGGGTTTCACCAAAGGCGAGGATGCCGTCGTAGCCGTCGAGGTCGTAGGCACGCATGGCAGCCGGGTCGCTGACAGCCCGGTGATGGGTGTCGTGGAACAGCAGGGTGAAACGGGCACCGCCGCGGCGCAGGGCGCCGAGTTGGGCGACCAGGGCCGGGTCGGTCCATTCGTGGACGATGACGAGGTCGGCGCCGTCGACCAGCCGGGCCGGGTCATCGGCGGGGGTAAAGGTGCGGGCGTGGAGTTCGGGGTAGGCGGATTGCCAGGAGTTGGCGGCATCGGGGCCGGCATCGGCGAGGAGGTTCTCGCGGCTCCAGCTCGCGGCGGGCTCAAGGGAGACGACGTCGTGGCCTTCGGCGATCAGCTCGCGGAGGATGCCGCGCATGAAATGGGCGTTGCCGTGGTTCCAGCAGGAGGACAGCGCGTGGCTGAAATAGACGATCCGCATCAGGCTGAGGCTCCAAGACGGCGATGGACGGCCAGCGTGCCAGCGACGGTCTTCTCGAGCGTGTAGCGGGCGGCGTGGCGCGTCGCATCGCCGGTGTCGGTGAGGGCGGCGCGGAGAGCGGGCACCGGGTCGGCGCCGAGGGGAACGAAGCGGGCGGCGCCGTCCCACAGCTCGCGAAAGGTGGGGATATCGGACAGGACGAGGCGCAGGCCGGATTGTGCGGCTTCGAGGACGGAGAGACCGAAAGGTTCGTAGCGCGCCAGAGAGGCGAAGACGCTGGCTTTGGCGTAAGCGCGACGCATGGCGCGGGCGTCGAGCGGGCCGAGGAGATGCAAGTTGGGAAGGTTCACATGTGCGCCGTTCGGGCCAGTGACGGGGCCGGCGGCGTGGATGGGGGTGTCCAGCCGGGATGCAACTTGGTCGAGGACGGTGGCGTTCTTGGCTTCGTCCCAAAGGCGTCCAGCGGTCAGGATGGGGCCCGTGGAGTCACCCCTACCCTCTCCCGCCAGCGGGGGATGGGCGCCGTTGTGAACGGCCGTGATCATGCAATCGCCATAGGCTCGGCAGGTGGATTCGGCATGGGCTTTGCTCGGGGCGATGACGGCGTCGGCGGTGTGCAATCCGACGCGGGTGGCCTCGGCGCGCCAGGCTAGATCGTCGGGGAGCGGGCCGCCGCGAACGGCCTGCCACCAGGTGGCAACGCAGGAATGGGCGACCACCACGGCTGCCGGCTCCCAGGGGTCTGGCCCAGCCAAGGCCGGCGCATGCAGATGCACGGATCGAACCCCCTGCCCCGCCGCGAGGCTCTTGAGCGCGGCGGTGACGGCGGTGAGCGCGGCCGGGTCGGCCGCCGTCCAATCCAGCGGCAGGCCGGTGTCGATCAGCTGTAGGCCGAGTGCGGCGGCCTCGTCACGTTGGGCCTGAGACGGAGATGGCCCCAGCACGACCAAAATCGGTCGCTGCACCATGCCGGCGGCCAAATCGAGCGAATAGCGCCACACGCCACCCACGGCATCGGTCGTCAGCAACATGGATAAAGGCCGCCGTCGGTCAGGCCGGGCGGCACGCATGCTCCAGCTCGGGGAGCGATAGCGGGCGCTCCTCCTGGATGTCGGAGAAGGTCGTGAACTGGCCGAGGTAGTGCTGGTGGGCGCGTTCCCACGCGGCGTCGTCGGGAAGGCCGAACAGCTTCCGGTAATCGGGCGAGCTCGGATAAGGATAGAGCGGCACCGGATCGTTGGCCCAGACGCCCTGAGCCTTGAGGCCGTCGCGCCAGGCGGTGACCATGGCCGGGTCGTCATCGGCGACTTCCAGCAGGTTGGCCTGCACGAACGGCACGTGTTGACGGGCGAGGACTAGCAGCCCCGCGAGTTCGTCGGTGGATAGCTTACAGCGCTTGTCGAGCGCGGCACGGCCGTCTTCCGTGAGGCTTTCGACGCCGGCTTCTATGGAAACGCAGCCAGCACGACCGAGCAACTCGATGAGGTCGGGCTTCCACAAATCGATGCGGGTCTGGATGCCGAACTGGATCGGGCGATCCACGAGGGCTTCGAGCAGGGGGCGGTTGGGCAGGAAGATCTCGTCGATGAAGTAGATGTATTCCGCGCCCTGGGCGACGAGGCCGTCGATCTCGGCGAGCACAGGGGCCAGGTCACGGCGGCGATATTTGTCGCGGAAGTCGATCTTGGCGCAGAAGCTGCAGCTATACGGACAGCCGCGCGAGGCTTCGACTTCGGCGCCGGGCCCCGTGGCGGGACGATCGAAGCGGTGATGGTGATGATGATGCCGGGCAACCCATGCATCGGGCCAGCGCAAGGCTTCCTGGGCGATGAAGCGGGAAGCCTGGGGACCGCCGGACTGGACCAACGCGCCATCGCGCAGGATGGCCGTGCCAGGAACGACGCCGGGTATGCCGCCATTGGCCAGCCCGGCGATCACGTCCTCGCACTCGCCCATGACGATCGCACCAACACCGAGCTTCTGCAGCGTGGTGAAGGGGGTGGATGAGCCGTGAGGCCCGACGGCGATCGTGAATCCGCCGCTGGTGCCGAGCCCGTCTAGCATCTCGCGGGGAACGCGCAACTCGGGCGGGGCACAGCGCCAAAACAGGTAGGATGGTGCCGTGGTGACGACGGTCATTGCCGGCGCAAAGGCACTGATCTCGGCAACAAGGTCGGCGTAGCTCTGCGCCATGAGATGACCGTCGAGCAACAGCACCTCGTGACCGTCACGCTCGAGGGCGGAGCGGCAATAGCCGAGTTCCAGCGGTAGATGCGGCTCGCGGCAGCCGAAATAGATGCTGCCCTCGAACGTCCAGGGCGGATTCACGAGTGCGACCTTCATGGGGCGACCTTCACAGGGAGGCCATCTCCGGTTCGCGGCGTTCGGTGGCGATCCACTCAGCCAAACGGGCCAGTCCATCACGCCACGGCACCGCGTCGGCGAGGCCGAGAGTACGGCGGATCTTGGAGGTATCGGCGACGAAGTAGCGTTGATCACCGGGTCGCCAGTCGGCAAAGCGGAGGTCGGGAGTGCGGCCAGTCAGCTCGCCGATCCGTTGCAGGACCTGGATCAAGGTTACGGCGTTGGTTGGGCCGCCGCCGAGGTTGAAGGCCTCACCCGAAATCGCATCGATGCGGGACCAGGCGGCGACGTAGGCATCGACGGCATCGTCGACATACAGAACGTCGCGCACCTGGCGGCCATCGCCATAAATGCTGATCGGCTTGCCGGCACGGACGGAATACAGGAAGTGCGCCAGCCACCCCTGGTCTTCGGTGCCGAGCTGGCGAGGGCCATAGATGCAGCTCATGCGCAGCACGCTGGCAGGGATGCCGTAACCACGCGCGTAATCCAGCACATACTGGTCCGCAGCGCCTTTGGAACAACCATAGGGCGTATAGAAGCTGAGCGGACGATCCTCGCCGATGCCGGCGGCCCGCAGCGCGGGGTCTTCCGGCAGATAGGCTTCGCCATCGCGCGCAAGGCGGATATCGGCCAAATTTCCGTAGACCTTGTTGGTGCTGGCGAAAATGACGGCGGGCGGACGACTCTGGCGGCGCGCGCCTTCCAGCACGTGCAGCGTGCCGCGGAGATTGACGTCGAAGTCGCCCTCCGGATCCTGCAAGCTGGTCGTGACGGCGACCTGGGCGGCCATGTGAAAGATGGCGCCGGCATTGTCGATGGCAGCATCGAGTTGGTCACGATCGCGCAGATCGGCCACGACTGACTGGATTTTGCTTCCGTGCCGAGCCCGCAGCCAATCGAGGTTGGCGCTGACGCCGGGGCGGCTGAGCGCATCGAACACGATAACCTGGTGACCCAGGCTCGCCAGGCGGTCGGCCAGATTGCTGCCGATGAACCCGGCGCCGCCTGTGACCAGAACGGGCCGGCCGTCAGTATCCGGTGGAAGGGGCCGCCCGGCCGTCATGCCACCAAGCCGCGCTGCTCGAGTTCGCGGCGTGCATCATGTACGCGATCTTGCGCCTCTTGGCGTTGCACCCATTCGGCAAGTTCGCCCAGGCTGTCGGCGAAGGTACGACGCGGCGCGAAACCCAGGACGTCGCGGGCCAACGAGATATCGGCAAAGCAGTGACGGATGTCGCCAGTGCGAGCCTTGCCCATCACCTCGGGGGTCAAGTGCGGCACGCCCATCGCGCTGGCCAATGCCCCACCGACCTCGAGAATGCTGACGTCCCGGCCGCTGCCGATGTTGAACACCTGGCCCGGGGCATCGGGATGCTCGAGCGCCAGCAGGAAGGCCCGCGCGACATCGTCGACATGAACGAAATCGCGACGTTGCTCGCCGTCCTCGAACACCATCGGGCGCTGCCGGTTGTGCAGGCGGGAGGCGAAGATCGCGAGCACGCCGGTGTAGGGATTGGAGAGCGCCTGACCGGGGCCGTAGACGTTGAACAGGCGAAGCGCGACGCCCTGCATGCCGTAAGCGGGAGCCACCGTCAGCGTCAGGCGTTCCTGGACGTATTTCGTCAGCGCGTAGACGGATGCCAGGTTGGGGCGCTTCCACTCCGGAGTCGCCATCGGCGTGAGTGGCAGGCCGTCCGGGCCCATCGGGTCCCAGCCGGCGTCACTGCGTTGGGCCGGACGGGTCACGTCGTCCATCCGCTCGCCGGCGGCGGAGCGATACAGGCCCTCGCCATAGATGCTCATAGAACTGGCGACGACGACGCGTTCGACGGGATGGTCGATCAGCGCCTGGAACAACACAGCCGTGCCGCCGTCGTTAACGGAGACGTAGCGGTCGATCGCATACATGCTCTGACCGACACCCACCTCGGCCGCGAGATGGATGACGCTGTCGACGCCCTCGAGCGCCTGCGTCACGCGCGCGAGATCGCGGACGTCGGCGCGGATCAGTTCGACGTCGTCAAGCACGGGGTCACGGGTGGCGACGTCGCCATGGACCTGATCGATGAGGCTATCGAGTACGCGAACGGCGTACCCCTGCTGGACCAAGCGACGAACCACATGACAACCGATGAAACCTGCGCCGCCGGTGACGAGAACGCGCTTGGTCATACCGACAACATCCATTTACCTCTTTCCTGGCCCATTCTGGAACCAACGTTGGAACGTCCGTGTTGGCATGAAATTTCGACGTCAACACGACAGGACAAGCTCACAATCCCGTGAAATCAAGCGGCTTCGTTGGCGATGACCCGCTGAGCTTTTAACAAAGCCTCGGCAAACGCATCGGGCGGAACGGCGCCGGAGAACAGCACGTGGCGCTCTAGCACGAAAGTCGGCACGCCGGTCAGCCCGGCCTGGCGTACACCGGCATCCTCGGCCTGGATCTCGGCGGTGAGACGATCGGTGGCGAGGAAAGCGGCGACGGTTGCCGGGTCGAGCCCGGCACCGGCGGCAATGTCAGCCAGCGTTGCGCAATCTCCAATATCGCGGCCTTCGACGAAGTAGGCCGCGAACAGGCTGTCGACGATCTCGTCCTGCCGGCGATGTTCGGCGGCGAACTGGATCAGCCGATGGGCGTCGAGCGTATTGGGCGTGCGGTGCATCCGGTCGAATCGGATCTGCAACCCGGCTGCTGCGGCTGCGCTGCCGACCTGTGCATCGAGTTCGCGGGAACGTTCGAGGCTGCCGAACTTGGCCTGACGATACTCGTCACGCGATACGCCCTCGGGTGGCATATCGGGGTTGAGCTGAAACGGTCGCCAGCCAACCTGGAACGCATGCCCATCGGCGGCGAGTTGGCCAAGCGCCACCTGCATGTGCTGCTTGCCGATGTAACACCAGGGGCAAATGACGTCTGAATAGACGTCGAGCTGGGCTGTTCCAGGGTTCTGCATGTTCGGCAGGTCTAGCTTGAGAAGCTGCCATCAAGCAATGCGCGCGCAACAACGGAGAAGTCCCGTCCGCCGAGGCCGAGCTGGTTGAGCCTGGCATAGACGTCTCGCGCAGCGGTCCCGAGGATGGAGGCGGTGCCAGTCTCGGCCTCCGCGTCGGTGGCCAGCGTTAAATCCTTCAGCATGAGATCAACGGCAAAGCCCGGCGTGTAGTCGCGATTGGCTGGGCTGGTCGGGACCGGGCCAGGAACCGGGCAGTAGCTGGTCAGCGCCCAGCATTGGCCGGAGGAGGTCGACGCAATGTCGAACAGGGCCTGATGGTCGAGGCCAAGTTTGTCCGCGAGTGCAAAGGCTTCGCTGACGCCCGCCATGGCGATGCCCAGGATGAGATTGTTGCAGACCTTGGCCGCCTGCCCCGCGCCGGACGCGCCGGCATGAACGATCGTTTTGCCCATGCTGGCGATGATGGGCTTGGCACGGTCAAACGCCGCCGGGTCGCCGCCGACCATGAAGGTCAGGGTGCCGGCAGCAGCGCCGGTGGTACCGCCGGAGACTGGGGCATCGAGCATGGAAAAGCCACGCAGGGCGGCGGCGTCCGCCATCTCGCGGCTGGTGCGGACGTCGATGGTGGAGCTGTCGATCAGCAGGGCACCCGGTGCTGCACGGTCGAACACGCCGCCAGGGCCAGTAAGCACGTCGCGCACATGCGACCCGGCAGGCAACATCGTCACGACGATCTCGACCTCCGCTGCCGCCTCGCCCACCGACGTGACAGGCTTGCCGCCGGCGGCGGCGAACTCGGCCAAAGCCGCGGGCGCCATGTCGAAGCCACGCACGACATGTCCGGCGTGAATGAGGTTGATCGCCATCGGCAACCCCATCTTCCCCAATCCGATGAACCCGATTTGCTTCATGGACCTTACCTGAACAGAACGAGCGCCTTCGTCAACGTCACCCAGATACCCCACACCAACGGGATACCGACCGCGCTCCACGCCAGCAAAGCCGTGATGCTGAAGCCACCACGGCCAATACCGTAGGACGCACTAACCGGCGCAGTCGTGATGGACGGTCCTGTGGCGCTGGTCTCGCGCATGAACCAGCGATCGGCAACGGGGCGGATCAGCAGGTTGCAGACGAAGCCAACGACCAAGAAGCCGGCCAGGATATAGAGCGTTTGCGCATAGGCAGTGCCGCGGGCCACACCAGCGCGCATCTGCATCTCGGGGATTTGCGTGATGACGATCGGGCCGACGATCCCGGCGGTGGACCATGCTGTCAGCAAGCG